>JBAVUP010000064.1:0-20687 GCA_049696835.1 Desulfobaccales bacterium | reverse complement strand
CTTGACGGCCGCGGCCTTCTCCTTGGGAGGCAACGCCACGACCCGGGCCACGGTCTGCTTGGGCTTGCGCGTCCTGGCCACCTCTTTGGGAGGTGGCGGCGCGGCTTCCGCCTCCGGGGCCGGCTCCGGCGGCGGCGTCGGTGGGATTACCGGCGCCGCGGCCACCCGGCGGCGGCGCTTGACATTATCACCTACCCGCAGTTCCTCAACTTGGGGCGCCACGATACTGATAGTCTGGCGCACCCGGGCCACCGTCTCGTCGTCCAGGGAACTGAGATAGGTGAAGTTTTCCTGCAACCCCAGCTCATCCTTGAGACGCTGGATCAGCTCCCGAACATCCATCTTAAATTCCCTGGCCAAATTTCCGATCCTGGTCTTACTCATATACGTAACCTTGCCCCCGAAACTGATTTCGCCCTTGGCGGTGTATGACAATTTCCTCAGCTTTCCTGGACCCCAGCCGTCGTCTCAGCCGAATCGGCCGTATCTTCCGGCGAGCCCCCTTTTGCCATTTCCTGGGCCGCAGCAATAAGCGCCGCGGCCTTTTTCTCCGTTAAACTGGTGGACTGGATCAGCTCTTCCAGGCTGGTTTCCGCCACCTCCCGGGCCGAGGTAAAGCCCGCCTCGTGCAACAGACTGGCGGTAATTTCCCCTACCCCGGGGATACTCAACAGCGAGAGATAACCTTCTTTCAATGATTTCGAGTATTTGGACTCACTCTTGACGTCGATTTTCCATCCCACCAACCGGGAGGCCAACCGCACATTCTGGCCCCGTTTGCCGATGGCCAGGGACAACTGGTCATCCGGCACGATCACCTCCATGCTCTGGCTCTCCTTGCTCAGGATGATGCGGCTCACCTGGGCCGGAGCCAGGGCATTAGTGGCAAACTTGGCCGAGTCGGGATGCCACGGGATGATGTCGATCTTCTCGCCCCGCAGTTCCTGCACGATGTTCTGGACCCGGGCGCCCTTCATGCCGACGCAGGCCCCCACCGGGTCCACATCCGAGTCCCGGGAGGATACCGCAATCTTGGACCGGCTGCCCGGCTCCCGGGCGCACCCCAGCACCTGGACAATGCCTTCGGAGATCTCCGGCACCTCGGCCTCGAACAGGGCCACCAGGAATTGGGGATGGGTGCGGGACAGGATGATCTGGGGCCCCCGGGTCTGGCGCTTCACGTCCAACACATAGGCCCGGATGCGTTCCCCTTTATGGTAAATTTCCCGGGGGACCTGCTCCATGGGCGGCAGCAGGGCCTCGGTGCGCCCCAGGTTGACGATGATGCCCTCGGGGTCCAGGCGCTGCACGATGCCGTTCATGATCTCGCCTTTGCGATCCTTGTAGTCTTCAAACACCAGGTCCCGTTCGGCATCCTTCATGCGCTGCATGATCACCTGTTTGGCCGATTGGGCGGCAATGCGGCCGAACGCGGCGGCGTCCATCCTGAAGCCCAGGCTGTCCCCCATCTCGCATTCCGGGTCCACTTTCCGGCCCTCTGCCAGGGAAATCTCATGATTGGGGTCTTTGACCTCCTCCACCACTTCCTTATACTGAAAGACCTCCATTTCCCCGGTGTCGTCCTGGTATTCCACCTCGATTTCCAGGCGCGGCCCGTACTTTTTCTTGGCCGCGGACCGGATGGCGTCCTTAATGGCCCCGACGAGCAGCTCCTTCTCGATCCCCTTGTCGCGGCTTACCTGGTCAATGATCCTCTTTAATTCTAAATTCATGTGAGGTACTAGCCCTCCTTGCCAATATTTTTCAGGTCCATGTCCAGCCGGGCCCGGGCAATCTCCTGGAAGGGGATACAGACGACCCGGTCGCCCTCCTTGAGACACACCCGGTCTTCTTCAATCCCCTCCAGAATGCCGCAATGCACCTGGCGCCCTTCCCAGGGGGCTCGGGTGGTGACCCGCACCAGCCGGCCGACGTAGCGTTGGTAATCCCCGGGCTTCTTTAAGGCCCGGGTCAAGCCCGGCGACGACACCTCCAGGTGGTAGGAGCCGGGAATGACGTCATGGACATCCAACAGGTCTCCCACCACCCGGCTGATCCGGGTCAGCTCCGCCAGGGTGATGCCCCCGGGGCGGTCCACAAACAGGCGCAGGATGCCGCGGCCCCGCCGGGGCCGGGCGTATTGCAGCTCCACCAGCTCCGCGCCCTGGGCTGCCAACAGGGGCTGGATCAACTCCTCCATCCGGGCGATGGTTGCTTGCTTGTCCGACGTGTTGACCATGGCTTGGCGCGGCCTCAAATCCCCAGCGGTTTTAAAGATGTTATCAGAATCCTGATGCCTAACAAGCCCAGAGCGAACGCCAGGCTGCGGATAATCCAGGCGCCCTTGATCTTATTGGAAAAGTAGGCGCCCAATTGCGCCCCGAGAAGCACCCCCACCGACAAGGCCAGGGTCTCCCGCCAGGACTGGGCTAAGACGCCATTCCACACATGCACCAGGGTGCCGGTCAACGCCATGATGGCCAAAATAAAATGGGACGTGGCCGTGGCGATATGCACCGGGAAATGCAGGAGCCACACCAGGGCCGGCACGTGGATGATGCCGCCGCCGATACCCAGAAAGCTGGAAAAGTAACCCACAAAGAAACTCAGCACCACCCCAATCACCGGATAAAAGGTCCATTCGTGACCGGCGCCGTTGGCTTCCACCAAACGCCGGGTCGTCTCCCACCTCGAAAGGGGATGGCCTCCCCGGGGGCGGTGCTCCAGGTTCGGACGCAACACCATGGCAACGGCTACCGCAATCAACACCACGCTGAAAATCAGGTCGAACACCTCCCGGGAGACCTGAGAGGTTTGCAAGGCCCCGACAATCGCCCCGGGCGTGGCCGCCGCGGCAAACATCAAGCCGGAGCGGTAGTCGATGCGTTTCATCCGGGCATACGCCGCGGACCCTGACAGGGCGTTACAAAACACCACCGCCAGGGAGATGGCCGTCAGCCGGTCCGGATTCGCGCGGGGGTACATCAGGAGCAACAGCGGCATCAAGACGAAGCCGCCCCCGGCCCCGATGAGGGTGCCGTAGGCCCCGACGCCGAAGCCCAGGGCCACGAATCCGAAAAATTGTGCAGGGCTGAATGCCGACATCTAAGGCCTATCCCAACTTCCCTTACCTGGTCAACTTTTGGAGCGTCGGTTATCGATATGCTTCTCGGCGGTGGCGAACCTGCGTGACAATTATTAAATCCACCGAATCATCGATTTCGTAAACGAGACGATATTGGCCGACCCTAATCCTATATAATCTCTCATGTCCATGGAGCTTACGAACTCCTCGCGGTCGGGGCTCTCGGCACAATTTATCCACTAGCATCTCCACCCGGCGTTTAACATCCAATGGCAGGGAGCGAAACTCCTTGGCTGCTGAGGCCGCAAACTGAATCCGAAAATCAGCCAGCCTTGGTCTCCTCAGCCATTTCGGCCTTTAAGTCCTCCCAATCCACCTTGGGCTCATCTTTCCGAGAACGGGATATCAAGGCATCATAGATGTCTTCCCAAAGTTCGCCCCACTCCGACAGATCAATGAGAACGGCTTTCTTCTTACCCGTATCATCTACGACAAACTGGATGCCCTTCATTTTCATATCCCTTTTGATTCACTAACTTTTTTGGCCAGCCTAGGCAATCTCGCAACAAAAAAAGCGGGCCGCAGCCCACTTCCGGGTCATTCCAAGACTGGTTAATCTCGGGGCACCCCAGAGTACCTACGTTTCTCCGCCCTCAAAGCAGGCCGACGTGATCGCCCCTATCATCGGCCCCCTCGATGGGGGAAGCGGGTTTCCCGGGTTGATAGATGCGCCCTGGCAGCCACTACCACGCACCGTCTCGCCCCCGGGGGCTGGAGCGGGCAACGGGATTCGAACCCGCGACACCAAGCTTGGGAAGCTTGTACTCTACCAACTGAGCTATGCCCGCTTAACAAGTATTTTTAATAAATTCGTGGGGAAAAGTCAAGTCTTTCTCACACGGGGGGGCGAGGCCCTCAGACCGGCGGCGCCGTGCCCCTACGGAAAAATCTCGGGGTACCCGCCGAAAACCGAAAACTGAAAACCGAAAACGCTCTTAATGCGCCGCCAGGGCCAGGCGGGCCGCGGCGATATCCGCGTGAATCTGGGCCGCCAGGGCCTCTAGCGAAGGAAAGCGCTGCTCCTCTCGGAGGCGCGTGACGAATTGCACCTCCAGGTCTTCGCCGTACAGGTCCCCGGAGAATTCCATGAGATGCACTTCCAGGGAGAGCTCGCTGTTATCAAAGGTGGGACAGGTACCGATATTGGCCACGCCCGGCAGGGTGGCTGCGCCGCGGCGGACCCAGACGGCATAGATGCCGCAGGAAGGCAGCAGCTCATTGGGCGTCAGGAGATTGGCCGTGGGCACTCCCAGGAGCCTGGCTCCCCGGCCTTTGCCCTGGACCACCCGGCCCGTCACCCCATAGGGGCGGCCCAGAAGCCGGGCGGCTGCCGTCACCTTGCCCAGGCGCAGCAAGGCCCGGATCAGGGAACTACTCACCACCGCGCCGTCCACTTCCACGGCCCAGACCACCTGCACGGTAAAGCCGTGAACTTCCCCCATGGCCTTGAGGAGGTCGATATTGCCTTCCCGGCCCCGGCCGAAACAGTAGTCATGGCCCACCACCACTTCCCGGGCGTGGAGGCGCTCACCAAAATATTGCTGGACAAAATCCCGCGCCGCCAGCCCGGCAAATTCCGTGGTAAAGGGCAGGACCACCACCGCGTCCAAGCCGGCGTCGGCCAGGAGCCGGAGCTTCTGGTCCTGGGTGGTGAGCATCGGCAGGTTGACTTCCGGACGCAGCACCTTGACGGGATGCGGGTTGAACGTCACCGCCACCGCCTGTCCCCCCAGTTCCCGGGCCCGCTGGCACACCCGGGTCAGGATGGCCCGGTGCCCCAGGTGGACGCCGTCAAAATTGCCGATGGTGACCACCGTCCGGGAAAAACCCGACTCCCCCGGGGGGAGAACGTCATAAACCCTCAATGCTCTCGCCTTTCACCGTTTTCGCCTTGACAAGATTCAAGCTAAAATTATATATATTTAATTCGGAAATTGCCAGGGTCAAGCGTTTGAGGGCTTTTCCCGGGCCTCCGGCCGAAGTGGCGGAACTGGTAGACGCGCTGGGTTCAGGGTCCAGTGGGGGTTTCCTCGTCGGGGTTCAAATCCCCGCTTCGGCACCATCAGATTAAATAAGGCGTAATCTTAAGGGGTTACGCCTTTTGTTTTGGCTATTTCCCCCACCCGGGCACGCGGTGGAAGCGGTTGGGTAGGTGGTGACGCAGGCCAGGGCCCGGACGCTGCCGTCTGTGGTAATGATCCGGACCAGGTAATCCTCCACCGCCCCCATCTCCATTTACCCAATGTTATTGAGGGCTTGATCAAGGTCGGCACGCAAATCTTCGAAATCCTCGCATCCCACGGAGAGACGCACCAGTTCGTCCAGAATGCCGACGTGTTCCCGTTGTTCCCGGGGGACCGAGGCGTGGGTCATAGAGGCTGGATGTTCAATCAAAGATTCCACTCCTCCTAACGAAACCGCCAGGGTAATCAAGCGCACGTGGTTGAGGAGGACTCTCGCACCTTCCAGGCCGTTTTTCACTCCGAAACAAAGCATGGCTCCAAAGCCATCCATCTGCTTCTTGGCGAGGTCATGATGCGGGTGTGCGGCCATGCCTGGATAGCGGGTCCATATCACGTTTGGGTGATGGCTGAGAAAGGCCGCCAATTTCATGGCATTTTCCTGGGCTCTTTCTATCCTGAGCGGCAGAGTGCGGACCCCTCTCAATATGAGCCAGGCCTGGTGCGGGTCCATGGTCCCGCCAAACAGGTTCAGGACCTGGCGGATTCTTGTATAAGGTTCGGCATCTTTGACGATAATCATGCCGCCTACCACATCGCTGTGGCCGTTGAGGATTTTGGTCAAGCTATGGACCACCAGGTCGGCCCCCAACTCCAGGGGACGTTGCACATAAGGGCTGGCAAAGGTGTTGTCCACCACCACCAGAGCTCCTTGCCGGTGGGCCACTTCCGCGGTTTTTTGAATATCGGTAATCTTCAAGGTCGGATTGGTGGGGGTCTCTATGAAGATCATCCGGGTGCTGGGCTGAAGGGCCGCCTCGAGGTTGGGCAATTCCGAAGTATCTACAAAGGTGGTAGCGATTCCGAATCGGGGAAGTTCGGCTTCAATCATCACATGCGTCGGTCCGTAAAGACAATCGGCGGCCAGAAGGTGGTCACCCTGGCCTAAAAGGCTCAAGAAGACCGTGCCGATGGCAGCCATGCCGGAAGCCGTAGCCATCCCGGCAAAGCCGTTTTCCAGGGCGGCAATATTTTCTTCCAGGGCCTTCACCGTGGGGTTGCCCATGCGGGTATAAATATATCCGGGTTTCTCACCGCTGAACCGGGCAGCCCCTTCTTCGGCACTGGGAAAGGCAAAGGTGGAAGTCTGGAAGATCGGGACCGATACCTCCCCATAGACGGGACTCTCGAGGGCTCCTACATGAATGGCTTTGGTTGATTTGTGCATATCCAGCCTCTCCTTATGGGCAAGCTCCTATTCTGACAAATCTCCCCTTGATGTCTTGATAAGGGAAAGGAGGGTTAAACCAATGACAAAGAATAAAACCTCATTCTGTAAGCATTGTCCTTAATCTTAGCCAAGAAACTATTTTACCTGGATGGGAACAACAAGTGTCATCTTAGTGCCCTGGCCCTCTTGGCTCCAGATGTTAAAAGACCCCCCCACCATCCGAGCCCGTTCGTTCATGGACGTTAATCCCAGGCCCCGGTCAGTAATATTCTCGTTGATAACTTTCTGGTGATCAAAGCCTCTGCCATTATCCTCCAACTGAAAAGCCACACTCCCATCTTGCCTTTTTATGCTCAGAGAGACCTGGCTCGCTTGGGCATACTTGGTAATGTTGCTGAAGGATTCCTGGAAAATCCGGTAAATAATGAGCTGGGTTTCCTGAGAAAACAACCCCTGGATGTCATCCAGATTCATGGTGACCAGGATACCTTGATTGGAGAAATCTTCAAAGAGATACTTCAGGGCTCCCGTCAACCCCAGATCCTCCAGGATGGTAGGCCGCAGGTTCCTGGACAGGTGCCTGATTTTTTCAATAACCTCGTTGATAAAGTTAAGGGCGTGTTCCAAACTTACCCTGGTCTCGGAGGATTCCGGGGGCGCCTTTCTTTGTATGGTTCGCAACTGCATCTTCAGGACCGTCAGGGATTGGCCCAGGTCGTCGTGCAGTTCCAGGGCCAGGCGCCCGCGCTCCGCCTCCTGGGCGGTGAGAAGCTGGGAGGTAAGGTGGCGGAGCCGGCCTTCGGATTCCTTAAGGGATGCTTCGGCTTGCAGGCGATTCGTTACTTCCTCTTGGAGTTGAGCCACCGTAAGCCGCAGGTCCGCGGTCCGGTCTTTCACTCTTTGCTCCAGTTCGTCGTGGGCCTGTTTGAGGGCCTTCTCGGCGAGCTTGCGGTCGGTGATGTCCGTGTTGGTGCCGAACCATTGGATGACCTGGCCGTCGGCACCTTTCATGGGCATCACGCGCGTCAGAAACTGACGGAATTGGCCATCTTTCCCGCGCAACGGAAAAACCATATCGAAAGGCCTGCCAGTGGCAAGGGAGGCTCTCCACTGCTCAAGCACCTTGGGCAGCACCTCCGGGTTATGTACACTCTGCCAGCCCCACCCCTCCATATCCTCGGGGATGGTTCCCGTGTAATCGTACCAGCGTTGATTGTACCAAGAGATGTAGCCATCACTTCTGGCAGTCCAGGCAAGTTGCGGGATGGCGTTAGCCATGGTACGGAAGCGCTCTTCGCTATCTTTCAGCGCCTCTTCGGCCCGCTTGCGCATGAAGGCTTCCATGATTGCCGGGGCCAGGGCCTCCATAGCCCCGCGATCCGCGTCGGTATAGCCCCCTGCCTTATTTCCCAGGGCGATCATGCCGATGGTTTTTCCAGCATGTTTTAACGGCACGCCGAGAAAAGCGGTGATGGGCGGATGACCTTCCGGAGGAACTACATAATCTGGGTGGGATGGCGGGTCATTGCAGAGCAAGGGCTCTCCGGTTTCGATAACTTTTCTTCGAATCCCGCACACGGGGGCGTCGTAAAGCAGTCTCATAGCTTCGGAGATTGGGATTTTGCAGGCTCTCCAGCCGGGGTTACTGACGGCGATGGTATCGAAACGTCCGGCTTGATTAACTTCGCAGATAAAGCCGAACCTGCTCCCGGTCAGTTCCTCCGCCACTGCCAGACAGGTTTCCCCCAATTTTTCTTCAGTCTCATCGGTCAAGGCTTCGTGAAAGATCCGGTTGATCCCGGCCAAGATTTGGGCCTGACGCTGAGTGCCGTTTTCGCTTTTCTGCAAAGCCTCCGCCAAGTCTCTGAGCTCGTCATTCTGCACCCGCAATTCTTCGCTCTGAGTCTCCAACTCTTCGGCCTGGGACTGCAACTCGGTTTGCGCCTTGAGGAGCTGGGAGTTTTTTTCCACCGCGGCTTCATAGGTGGAGAGCAGGAGGTTGAGGATCTGCAGGCGGTCCGCATTAATGAAGTATTTCTGCCCCTGGAAAACAATTTCCAGGCCCTCTTGCACGCCTTCAGGTTTAAGCAGGTCGCGATTTAATAAGAAGAGTCGGACTCGTTCGAGCAGTTGATTCTCCTCGAAGGGCTTCATGAGAAAATTATCGGCGCCGCACTCCAGGGCCCGCATCACGTCCACCGGATCGGACAGGGCGGTGAGCAGGATCACCGGAACGTTTTGCAGATCCCGGTGCTGCCGCACAAACCGGCAGACCTCATAGCCGTCGGCTTCCGGCATCAGGATGTCGCTGATCACCAGGTTCGGCTTATGGTTGGCCAACAAGTCCATGGCTTCCCGGCCATTTCCGGCCATGCTTACCCGATACCCATGTTGTTCCAGGACATATCTGAGCCGCTCCGACTGGGTGGAACTGTCCTCGACAATGAGAATCTCTTCCAAGATCTTCTTATTGGTCATTAGCTATCCCTTGCTGCTGGCTCCGGCTAAGATTGGTTAAGGTCTTGAGCAATTCAGCGATCTGCTCCGGGGCCAGCACATACATGGCCGCCCCGAGCTTAATGGCTTCCCCGGGAATGCCGTGAACCACCGAACTCTCTTTGTCCTGGGCGATGGTAATTGCTCCTTTGGCATGCATTGCGGCCAGTTCGACGGCACCATCGGCGCCCATACCGGTGAGCAGGATGCCCACGGCGTGCGGCCCGTAGGATTCCGCCACCGACCTGAAAAGCGGGGCAATGGCGGGACGCAGGCCGTTAACCGGGGCCGCGCGGTTGAGTTCGATCCGGCCGAACCGGTCTATTTCCATATGAAAGCCGTCGGGAGCCAGATAGGCGTTCCCGGGCAAAATCTGTTCCTGGTGTTGGGCCACCTGCACCGGAAAGCGGGTATTTTGCCTGAGCCATTCGGCCAGCCCGGTAACGAAGCCCGGCGACATATGCTGCACCATGAGCACCGGCGCCGGAAAATCGGCGCCCAGGCCCTCCAGTATCGTTTTCAAGACCAAAGGGCCTCCCGTCGAGGCCCCCAGGGCCACGACCTCAATCTTTTTCGGAGTCCTCCACACATCGATTCTGGGCGCCGCTGTGGCCGGTGATTTGGGCCAGCGCCGGACGACCTTGATCTCGGCCATCAGTTTCACCGTGCGCATCAATTCATCGGCCCGGGCCCGGAATCCCGGGTGCCCGATACCCAAGGGCGGTGCCAGGATGGCCAGGGCACCCGCCTCCACCATCCGGAAGGTCTTACCCAAATCCTGTGGATCGTAAGTGCCGCTGACAATGATAATGGGCGCCGGGCAGGTCTCCATGATCCGCCGGGTCGCCTCATAGCCGTCGATCCCCGGCAGGTTGACGTCCATGGTGATCAGATCGGGGTTCAAGCGGGCCGCGGCCTCAATGGCTTCCTCCCCGGTGGCCGCGGCGGCGATTACCCGGATGTCGGGGGCATTGCTGAGAATATGGCTGATCAAGTCCCGAACCACGGGGGAGTCTTCCACCACCAGCACCTTAATGGGTTCACTGCGGCTCATATAAGTCTCTTGACGGTCTCCAGGAGATTGCTCTGCTCGAAATTGCTCTTGACGATATAGGCGTCGGCGCCCACTTCAATGCCGCGCTCGCGGTCTTCCCGGGATTCCAGGGCGGTGACCAACACCACGGGAGTCTCTCCCAGTTCCCGGTCCCGGCGAATCTTCTCGGTCAAATCGAAGCCGTTCATCCGGGGCATATCCACGTCGGACACCACCAGGTCAAAGGCGCCTCCCTGGAGCTTGCCGAAGGCGTCCAGGCCGTCGACGGCCGTCTCCACCCGATAGCCCGCAGCTTCCAGGATATTTTTGAGCAGGGTCCGGGCCGTGATGGAGTCTTCCACCACCAGAACGGCGCCCGGCGCCCTTTCGGTCAATTCCGCCGGGGCAGGCTTCCTGACGCTATAACTCACCTGCACCGCGGACTTGAACAAATCGGCCACATTGAGGATCGGCGCCAGTTCTCCGGTTCCCAAGATGGTGACGCCGGAAATGTTCCGGACCCGGGAGAGCTGACCGCCCAGGGGTTTCTCCAAAACTTCCTGCTCATAGAGCACTTCGTCCACCCCGAAGGCCAGGCGCTTCTCCGCCGAAGTGAGGACCACCACCGGCAGCTGGTCGCCAGCCTCGCCGGACCCTGAGTCCACCGGCAGTTCCAATACCTCGGCCAACCGGACCAGGGCCACTGCCCGGCCGTTCAGATCGATGGTGGCGCGGTTTTCCACCGTCCGAATTTTGCCCCGGTTCACCCGCAGCACCTGTTCCACGTTTCTGGTGGGCACGACGAAAAGGCGCGGTCCCAGGCGCACCAGGGTGCCGCGCAAGGTGGCCATGGTTATGGGCAGCACCATGCGAAAGGTGGTTCCGGCCCCTGGTGCGGTTTCCACCGAGTAGGCCCCCCCCAGCTTTTCCGCCTTTTCGCGTAAGATGGCCAGGCCCAGGCCGCGGCCGGAGATGTCCGTGATAATGGGGCTGGTGGATAATCCCGCTTCAAAAATGAGGTTCCAGAGCTCGGATTCGTCTAGCTTCTCGGCTTCTTCCGGGGCCACGAAGCCCAGCCTGACCGCGGCCTGCCTCACTCTGGCCGCGTCGATGCCGGCGCCGTCATCCGAGACGCTAACTTCCACCTTACTGCCTTCCAGAGGGACGATGGCTATGGTGATCCGCCCCCGGGCCGGCTTGTGGCGCCGCCGCCGTTCCTCGGGTAATTCGAGGCCGTGGTCGATGCAGTTCCTTACCAGGTGCACCAGGGGGTCCTTGATTTCATCCAGGACCCGCCGGTCAATCTCAATCTCGCCTCCCCGGATGATTAACTCCGCATCTTTGCCACTGGACCGGGCCAGGTCCCGGACCAGCCTCGGCAAAACTTCCAGGGCGGGCTGGCAGGGCAGCATCAGGACCTTTTTCAGCTCCTCCGTCAGGGACTCCACCAGGCGGCTCAATTGCCAGTAGCCCTGCTCGGCCGACCTGGCCAGCCGGGCGGCCCGGCCTTCCAGGGATTTGTGGTAGGCCTCACCCCATTGCAGAAACTCGAAGACCCGGCTGTCCGGGAGGGAGGCGCTCTTCCCCGTTTTGGAGCCGAGGTCGACGCCGGTTTCCTGGTTGCGGTGCAGGGCCCGAACCGCGGGCTGGATCTTGTTCCACTCGACTCTCCAGGCCAGCAAGGCCGAGCTGACCTGGTCGGCTTCGGCGCGGATTTGACGGGCGGCTAACCTGGCTGACAGGAACTCCTCCGATTGCTGCAAAAGCTCCTGTAATTTCATCAAAGAGACCCTCACCGACTCCGGGGCGCCGCCTTCCTTCTCAGCCGGAGGTTGGGAGACCGCGGGCTCAGCCGCGGAGGTAATCTCTGCCTTTGGCCGGGTCGTCTCTGAGGAACGGGCCGGCAGGTCCAGGGCCATGTGGTCGAGTCCCTGGATGAGGGCCTTAATTCGAGGCTTTTCGGCAGATTCACCGGCAGCTGCTTCGGCCGCCACCAGCCGCGCCACCTGGTCCACCGCCTGGTGCAACAGGTCGAACTCTTCGGCAGACGATTCCACCGCCTGCCGTTTCCACCGCGCAAAGACGCTTTCCAGAGATTGGCAGACGGCCTCGATCTCGGGCAGGTTCACGGCCCGGGCGGCGCCTTTGAGGCTGTGAGCCTCCCGAAAGACGGTCTGAATGATGTCCGCCTGCTTTTCAGGGGATGGCTCTTCCTCTAATTGGAGCAGCCCGGCGGTGATGGCTTGCAGGTGCTCTTCGGCTTCGACCTTGAAGGTGGCCAACAGCCTCTGCAGAAATTCTTCGTCCTTGCGCCCCATCCCGTCTACACCTTGTAGCTCTCAACCAGTTCCTTCAGCTTGGCGCCGACCCCGTGAAGATCGTGGGCGGCGCTCTCGGTCTGTTGGGCGGCGCTGACATTCTGGCCGCTGGCCTGCTTGATGTTCTCCATGGCCGAGACTATTTGGTCCATGCCGACTAATTGTTGCTGGGTCGAGGCCAGGATTTGCATGGCGGCCTGGGCGGATTCGGCGATGCTGTCGGCCAAGGTGCGAATCGATTCGCCAGCCACCGCCGACTGCTTGACGCCGGCCTCCACCGACTTGGTGCCCTGCTCGGTGGCCAGCACCGCGGCATTCATGGCCTTCTGGATATCGCTCAAGATGTCCTTGATGCGGCCGGTGGCTTGCTTGGACTGTTCCGCCAGGTTCCTGATTTCCTGGGCCACTACCGCAAAGCCCTTGCCCTGCTCCCCGGCCCGGGCTGCTTCGATGGCGGCGTTCACCGCCAGCAGATTCGACTGCTCGGCCAGGTCGTTCACCGCGTCGTTGATCTCGCCGATCACCTGGCTATGCTCGCTCAACCGCAGGACGCTGTCGGCGATGGATTCGATCTGGCTACGGATCTGGTTCATGCCGTCTATGAGGTCTGCCATGGATTTCTTGCCGCTTTGGGCGATTTGCTCGGTCTTTTGGGCGGTTTCGGAGACATAACCGGCCTTCTGGGCGGACAGTTGAGCCGCCTGGTTGGCTTCGGTGACGGTGGCCGTGGTCTCATTGACCGCGGCCGAGGCCTCGGCGGCGCTGGAAGAGATCTCGGCGGTAGCGGCCACGATTTCCCCGGCCGCCGAAGCCAGGACTTCCACCCCGCCTCTCACCTCTCTGGCTAACTCCCGGATGTTGGTCACCATGGCGCCAAAGGCCTTGCCCAGCACGTCCTGCTCGGACCGGGGCTTGACCGTAACGGAGAAATCCCGGGAGGCCAGGCTGTCGGCCACCCTCGCCATTTCCTTGAGGTATGCGATCATCCGGGTGACGGCCTGCCCCAACACCCCCACCTCGTCCTGACGGTCTTTTATGGCCACCGCCACTGCCAGGTCCCCCAAGGAAATCTGTTCCGCCACCTGGGAGATGTCCTGCAGCGGCCGAGCGATGAGGCGGTTCAGATACATCACCAATAAGGCGCTGATCAGTACGGTCATTCCCCCGAATATTATGAAAATGAGAATAGCCCTGGAAGCCACATTATCAGATTCTTTGATTAGTTGCGCCGCCCTGGCTTTGGCCATATCAGCCATTTTAAAAGCCATAATCCGCAGCCGCGAGTATCTCTCGTCTTGAATGCCCAGGGCCAGTTTCTTGGCTTCATCATTTTTCCCTTGATAGGCTAATTGCATAACCTCTTGATCTCGGGTCTGGCGGAAGGCCGTCAAAAGTTTTTTAAATTCATTCAAAGTCTTGAGGAAATCAAGGTCCTTGCCTCCGGCCTGGGACACGGCATCCAGGATTCGATCGTTTGCCTTAGCACTCTCTTGGACATCCTTCTCTATCGAGTTTTGTTCTTTTTTATCATTAGAAAGAGTCATTTTCAGCATGGCCAGCTTTTGATAGTTCAGATTGGCTCTGAATTCTATGAGATTGGACACTACTTCAACTTCTTCCTGGATTACCGATTTGTATAGTTCCTGAATCGACCTGATCCCTAGAAAAGCCACGATGACCACCGAAGCCAGGAACAGGACGATCAAACCAAAGCCGCACACGAGCTTGTTTCGCGTGGAAAGATTTACGAACCATTTCATCGAGTTGTCCTCTTTTCCTATTTGGTTTGCAGTTCCACTTCTTCGTGGACGACCAATCTCGGGTCGGTCAGGATCTTTTCAGCATCCAGGATGATCAAGGCTTCCCGGGTAACCCCCTTGAGATAGTCCGGGGTGAGGCCCTCCAGGGTGGGCGGCGGGGCCTGCACCTCCGGGGCGGGGATGGCTCGCACCCCGGCGACGGCGTCCGCCAGGAGGCCCACTTCCAGGCGGCCCCGGCGAAGGATGATAACTTTATCGAGATCGCTCAGGCCCTTCTCCGGCAGGTTAAAAAATCGCTTCAGGTCGATGACCGCCAGAATCTGCCCCCTCAGGTTGAGGATCCCCAGGATGAAAGGCGGGGTGCACGGCAAGGGAGTCAGTTCTTTTAAGGGGTGGACTTCCCGCACCAGGGAGGTTTCCAGGGCGTACCGTTCGTAGGCCAGGGAAAACTCCAACACCTCAAAATAATTCTGGCGTTCGGCCCGCTCTCCCGATTCTTGGGCCAGGGCCCGGGCCCGGGCCTTGAAAATCCGCTGCTTCTCTGTGGGGTCGGCCCCGGCTGCTTTACCTGATGGCGGTATTTCTTTCACCCAGTCTCCTCACGGCGATGGTGGAAAGGACGATTTCCCTCAGCCGTCCGGCGATGATCCCCTCCGCTTCCGGCAACGGTTGGTCTGGCGGATGACCGTCCAGCAAAGCCAGCACGTTGTTAAAATGCTTCCTGGCGCCCCGGGGGTTGCCCTGCCGGAGGGTGACGTTGCCCAGGGTGAAATGAGCCATGATGAAGTCCTGGTCCAGATAAATGGCTTTCCTTAAGGACAAGGCGGCTTCGGCCAGAGCATCCTGCTCCTGCAGGATCGTGGCCCGCAGATAATGCCAGGCCGGATTGAGCCGGTCGGCGGCCACCGCCTGTTCGCACCAGGCCAGGGCAGCCGCGAGGTCGCCCAGGTCGGCGCAGCTTCGAGCTCGCCGGACCAGGTCCTCGACCCGCTCCGGAAGGGCCCCCTCCCCCATAGCCGCCGTCCCCTCGGTCGGTCCCGGGAGAAGGGGTTCTGGAAACGGCGCCGGCATCACCTCCGGGGGCCGGGTCGGCCGGGCCGGCAACCGGTCCTGGGCCCTCGGGAAATCCAGCCGCGCCTTCTTTTGACCGCCAAGATTGACGGCCGGCAGAAAGGTTGGACAGGCTGCCCCCGGCTCAATCTGCTTGGCGCCGGAATCCTTGCGATAGACGGTGACTCCGGGGAAATTCACGGTCACCAGGGGCGAAAAGCGAACCATAGAGGTCTCGGTCAGACTGACGATCAGCCAGCCGCCTTCCACCAGGGACTTGCCCAGGTTTTGCAGGACCTTCCGGGCTTGCGCCGCGGCAAAATACATCAGGACATTGCGGCAGAGGATGAGGTCCATGGCGTTGGTCTGGTTCGCCAGGGCGGGGTAAGGGTCCGCCACCAGGTTATGGTAGGCACAGGTCACCATGCCCTTAAGGTGCGGCAGGATTTCCCAGCGCCCGTCCCGCCTGACGAAATACCTCTCGATAATCTCGGACGGGGTGTCCCGAAAGGACCATTTGCCGTAGAGGCCCCGGGCGGCCTTCTGGAGGGCCAAGGGGTTGATGTCCGTGGCCAGGATATGAATCTGCCAGTTTTCTAGATCGGCGATCAACCGGTTGAGCAGGATGGCGAGGGTATAGGCCTCTTCGCCGGAGGCGCAGCCGGCGCACCAGATGCGGAGACGTAGTTGGCCCTGTTGCCGGCGGTCGCGAATCAATTCCGGCAGTATGTGGTTTTCTAAGACCGCCAGGCTCTTTTTCTCCCGGAAAAAATAGGTCTCCCTGACGGTGAGGTGGCTGGCCAGGATTTCGATCTGCTCTCTGGCAAGAGGGGCCAACATGAGCTGCCGTATGCACTGTTCGGGGCGATCGCAGCCCAGGTCCCGGGCGGCGGCCTTCATTCCCCGGGCCAGGTCCTGGCGGCGGTTGGGGGGAAAGCGCAAGCCGATTCCGGCGGCCAAAAAGTCGCTGAACCGGACCAGCAATTCGTCTGAGATCTGGTGGGGCATGATATTGCTACAATCCCTGCATGGCCTCGTCCAGGGAGCTCTCCTCGTCCAGGGAAAGGAATCGCTCCAGGTCGTGGATGAAGACCAGGCCGTCTTTGAGCTTTAAAACTCCTGCCAAATATTCCAGACCGGGAACAATCTTCTCGGCCGCAGTGATGTCCGCCTCCGAGCACTCGATCACCCCGGCCACGCCATCGGCGATAAAGGCAATTTCTCTTTTCGAGGTCCGGGCGATGATGAGATGGTCATAGAGCCCCACTTCCTTAGCAGGCAGACGGAATCTCCGGCGCATATCCACCACCGGAATGATCCGCCCGGAGAAATTGATGACTCCCAGGACGATCTCCGGGGCCTTAGGCAGCGGGGCTACCTCGACCATGTGGACGATCCGCTCCACCGCCGCCAGACTGACGGCATAATTATGACCGTCCAAGGCAAATCCCACCATCTGCTGCACCTGGCTCAAAATGCGGCCTTTCCCAACCCTCGGTGGCTAAACCGGGCTCCAGAGGATCCTAGCTATCCTTTCTTCTATATCCTTCTGCTTTAAAATTCAATACCTTTAACCCATCCGCTAATATCCTGAAACAGCCTGCCCTCATGAAAGGTTAATTATTTTGTCTGTTTGCCAGCCGGAAAGGAGCAGAAAGGTAGATAAACTAAGGATTTGATAAAAACATGGGGAGAAGGTTAAAGGGAGGTGGACTCAGAATGCGGTTATATACGGCTCAGGACTAAACAGGGTCTTCTTGAGATTGTCATGCAGGGTTAGAGGGGTAATTAACCTACTGATATCAATGATATTTTTATTACCAACAAAAACTTTCGGAACAGTGATCCCTTCTTGACGTTCAGAGGGGAACATTTTGCACCCGGTATGCAGCTGCCGGAAGAGGAACGAGCGCCATGATAATGTTGGCACACATCATGCTTAAAGCCATATGCATAAAGACTTCGGAAATTAAAGACAATAGCCTTTAACTTTCCTTAACCGAAACGAGAAGAGATGATCGCCTTACCGGTCATGCGAGGTCGGGTGGCGCCGGTATTTAACTGGTGTTCCCGGATCCAGATTTTCCCAGAAGGGTCAGCCCAGGAGGGTGCAGCCCAGGAGCTTGTTTTGCCTCACCTGGAGGCGGCCCAGCGACTGCAATTTTTGCGGGAAAAGGGGGTCAGCACCTTGATCTGTGGCGCCTTGAGCACTGACCTCCTGCGGTATGCCGGAAACCTCGGCCTCACCGTCGTGAGCGGTGTGGCGGGCGAGGTACAAGAAGTGGTACAATCCTACTGGCAGAACACCCTGGACCATCCAAAGTTTTGGCTGCCCGGCTGCCGGGGTCTGCGCCGGTATCGCAGTGGCCGGCTAAAAGGCAAGGGACTTCCTTGCAACGGTCAGGGGAGGACACGAAGTCGGGGTGGGACCATCAGTCCCGCCAGCCACCCGCCGGAACACGGTTGGGGACCGGGTGGGTTCTGTCAATGCCCGGCCTGTGGCATGAAGCTGCCCCATGAACAAGGTATCCCTTGCGTGCAAGTAAGTTGCCCCCGGTGCAGTCGGATGATGGAGCGGGTGTGAAGGGATAAGGAGCCGAATGATTATCTCTGTAGCCAGCGGCAAAGGCGGTAGCGAAAAGCCTTGCCGGCCGTGCTGCCTGCACATGATGAAGGATTGCGCCTGCCCCGCAAGAAAAATCAAGTTTGCCGTTATCCGCATCAATTGATTGACTGGCAAGAATCTGCATGACTGCCAGGGTAAGGAGCCCGAGATGTATCAGGAAAAAATTTCCCGGATCAAAGCACGACTGAATCAGGGCACCGATGCCCTGAGCAGAGCAGAGGTGGAATGGCTGGTGAAGCGGGTGGAGGAGTTGGAGAAGGAGAATGAGTGGCTGAAGCGTGAACTCTCTTATTCAGAACACCAGGGTGAAATAAGCTACTGAGACCAGAAAATAGACCAAGTTCTTCAAGGCGACTACCGCGGCTTGCACTTTTTCCAAGCCGTTGGCTGGGAGAGATGAAAGAGTGATAGGTGCGGAGGCGTGAGCGCGGCAATTTTGCATGGAAACGGGCTAAGCGGTTCCGGGGCAACTGCCATTTGATCCTGACTTTCCCCGGGCCCAGGTTGAAGGCAAGACGATAATGGAATATAATAACAAGAAATTACAGACACTTCTCCAGAGGTCAGGGAACGATTACCAAGCGGGATCGCCGGGCGGAAGCCCCAAGGGGACGTACAGAGACCGGCCCAGACCAGGGGCGGGCCAATGCCGGACCTGCGTCCCATCTTCATCCCCAGACCGAAATCATCCTGAACAGCATCGCTGATGGCGTGTTCACGGTGGACCTGGACTGGCGGATAACTTTCTTCAACCAGGCTGCCGAGGAGATTATCGGGGTGCCGGCTGCCGAAGCCCTGGGCCGGCCTTGCTGCGAAGTCTTCCGGGCCGATGTGTGTGAATCGGCTTGCGTGCTCCGGCACACCCTGGAGACGGGCAAGGCGATAGTAAACCAGGCCATCGCCATCCTCCGGGCCGATGGCAAGGAAATCCCCATCAGCGTCAGCACCGCCCTGCTCAAAGACGAGAGCGGGGCAATCATCGGCGGGGTAGAGACCTTCCGAGATTTAAGCCTGGTGGAGGAACTGCGCCGGGAAATCCACCGGCAATATCGCCTGGAAGACATCCTTTCCAAGTCTCCCCTGATGCAAAAAATCTTCGCGCTGCTGCCGGAAATCGCCCGCTCTGACAGCACCGTGCTCCTCCAGGGGGAGTCCGGTACCGGTAAGGAATTGGTGGCCCGGGCTCTGCATAACCTGAGCCGCCGGGCTCAAGGCCCTTTCGTGGCGGTCAATTGCGGGGCGCTGCCCGATACCCTGCTGGAATCAGAGCTCTTCGGGCACACCGCGGGGGCTTTCACGGATGCCCGCAAGGACAGGCTGGGCCGCTTTGCCCTGGCCGAAAAAGGGACCCTGTTGCTTGATGAAATCGGCGATATCTCACCGGCCCTCCAGGTGCGGCTGCTCCGGGTCTTGGAAGACCGGACCTATATGCCGTTAGGTTCATCGCGGAGTACGAAGGCCGATGTGCGCATTATCACCGCCACGCACCAGGACCTGGCCAAACTGGTGGAGCAAGGGGCCTTCCGTCGAGATCTCTTCTATCGCATCAATGTGGTGAAGGTGACGTTGCCCCGCCTGGCCGAACGCAAAGAAGATATCCCCCTGTTGGCCGGGCATTTCATCGAGCGGTTCAACAAGCTGAAAGAGAAAAAAATCCTGGGGTTAAGTCACGCGGCCCTGGCCATCTTCATGCACCACGGGTGGCCCGGCAACGTCCGGGAACTGGAAAACGCCATAGAGCACGCCTTCATTCTTTGCCCTTCCGGTCTCATCCAGCCGCAGCATCTGCCGGAGCACCTGAGGCCGGAGTATCAGCCTGGCCCGGCCCTCACCGGCCTGACTTGGGAGGAGATCGAGAAAAGGGCCCTGTGGGAGGCTCTGGAACGCCACCAATGGCGGCGCCTGGCCACGGCTCGGGAACTGGGCATCGATAAAAACACCCTGCGCCGCAAGATCAAACGTTTCGGCCTGGTGCCGCCAGGCGCCAGCCATGCGGAATTGCCCGGCTGATTCATCCGGGAAAAGCCTTTCTCTTTAAAAGGGAACATTTTGACGCCTTACGTCAATTGACTAAGGTGCATTATGTTCCCATTATCACCCGTGTCCCTTTCTGTGGTCAAAATCTCAGGCCCACAAAGGCCGCTTGAACCGGATCAAAAAGAACATCATCGACCGCGCCCCGGTCTTTCCCCGGCCGTAATCCAACGACTCCGCCCCAAACGGAGCTTAACGCGAGTCATAAGACCGGTGTTTCTGCAATCCTATTCGGGCTAGCCGATTTGCTTCGTGTACTTGACGCCTAAGCGCTTCATGCGGTTCCAGACGGTAACCCGTGAAACCCCCAGGATTTCCGCCGCTACCGATTGGTTGCCCTTCGCCCGGGCCAGGGCATCAATCAACTGTTGTTTCCGGACCTCTTGCCTGCTGGGCGCCACGGCTTTTACCTCTTTGGCGAGGCGCTGTTCCTTGAGGATGTCTGGCGGGAGATGATGCGGCTCAATCAAAGGATCCTGGCAAGTTACCGAGGCATATTCAAAGGCGCTTTTGAGCTCTCGCACATTGCCCGGCCAGGAGTACCTTATAAGGACTTCCATCGTGCTGTTGCTTATTCCCTCAATGCTCTTGCCGCTTTTGAGCCGTATCTTCCGAAAGAAGGAGGCAGCCAATAAAGGAATATCTTGCGTCCTCTCCCGGAGCGGCGGAAGATAGATCGGTATGACGTTTATCCGAAAGTAGAAGTCCTTTCTAAAGGACCCCTTTCCCACCAGGAAAGGGAGGTTCTTATTCGTTGCCGAGATGATGCGCACGTCTACGGGTACGGGCTTATTATCCCCGACTCGCTCGATCA
>JBAVUP010000063.1:0-2887 GCA_049696835.1 Desulfobaccales bacterium | reverse complement strand
CGGCCAGGGCGGCGTCCGTGGCCAGCAGCTGGGCGGTGTCCCAGGCGGCCTGCCAATTATTGCAGATGAGGAGCAGGTCGGCTCCCGCGGCCAGGGCAGCCCGGGCCCCCTGGGGCGCCGGCAGGTTAGTGGCGATGGCCCCCATCTCCAGGTCGTCGGTGATGATCACCCCGTCAAACCCCAGGCGCCGCCGCAGCCAGTCTTGCAAGGCCACCGGGGACAGGGTGGCCGGACGCGCCGCATCCCAGGCCGGCACCAGCAGGTGCGCAGTCATGATCATGGGCACCCCCGCGGCCACCGCCTGCTGGAAGGGCAGCAGGTCCGCTTCTCGCTCGGCATCGCCGGATTGGGCCAGGGGGAGGACTTCGTGGGAGTCGGCCAGGGTGTCCCCCAAGCCGGGGAAATGCTTGGCCACCGGGATAACGCCGCCGGACATATAACCTCGAATGGCGGCCACGGCGTAACGGGCCGCGGTCTGGGGGTCCGCGCTGTAAGCCCGGTCCCATAAGGGGCAGGCGGGCGACCGGGGGACGTCCAGGACCGGGGCCAGGTTGACGTTGAGGCCCACCAGGGCCAGTTCCCGGGCCACCTGCCGGGCCAGAGCCTCCACCTCCTCCGGGGTCCTCGTCGTGCCCAGGTCCCGGGCCGGGGGGATGAGGGTGAAGGGGGTTTTCAGCCGCTGGACCCGGCCCCCTTCCTGATCCACCGCGAGGAGTAGGGGCCGGCCGGTGGCCGCCAGCGCCTCCCGCTGCAGGTCCCGGGTCAACTCCCAGACCTGCGCCGGGCTTTCGATATTGCGGGCAAAGAGGATGATGCCGCCCACCTTCAGGTCCCGCACCAGTTCCCGGGCCACCGCCTCCATGCGGGGGCCGGGAATCCCCACCATGAGCAGTTGACCCCAGAAGGAGGGCTGATCGGGCTTGGCCTGATTATCCATGGGATTACTTAACCTCCGGTTGTCTCCCTCTGAAAAGTTCTTGTAGGGGCGGTGCGCGCACCGCCCCTACGGTGTTTCATTCATGGTCAGGACCTCCGCCAGGTGAAAGAACTTGAGGTCCCGGGCCGGGGGGACCTTGAGGGCTTGCAAATGGAGGAGGCAGCTAGAGTCCAGGGACACCAGCCCCGCCGCGCCGGTGGCCGCCACCGCAGTGAGATAAGCCTCACCGATCTCCCGGGAGAGTTCCGGCTGCTGGAGGCCGAAAGTCCCGCCAAAGCCGCAGCAGGTATAATACGGGGAAACCGTCAGGAGTTCCAGACCTTCCACCTGTGACAAGACTTCCCGGGCCTGGGGCAAAACCCCCAATTGCCTGGCCTTGCACGACTGGTGCAGGACCAGGGAGCCCTTAAACCGGGGCGTTCGGGGGAGCGGCGGCATGCCGGCCAGCCACTGGCTCAACTCCATGACCCGGGAGGCGAGGGCCTCGAGGGTGCGGCGTTCCGCGGGGTCGGCCGCCAGTTGGGGGTAGCAGTACCGCACCATGTAGGTGCAGGAGGCGCTGGGGCAGACAATAAGGTCGTCTCCCGCAAAGACCTTAAGAAAGCGGCGCGAGAGGCGCCGGGCGGTGGCCGCATCTCCCGCCGTCCAGGCGAATTGGCCGCAACAGGTCTGGTCTTCGGGGTATTCCCAGGGAACTCCCCATCGCTCCAGCACCTCCACCACGGCCTTGGCCACGTGGGGGGCGCACTGGTCCAGAAAACAGGGGATGAAGAGCTTGAGACCCACGCACCGCCTCCTATGGCTCTTTTATCACACCCGAGGGGAGGGGGGAAGGGGAGAGGCGGGGGCGCCGCCATCCTTTCCCTTGACAGGGCCGGGGTGGTTTTTATAGAATGAAATCAAAAATTTACAGATAATAACTCCTTAACTCCGCAAAGGAAATGCCCCTCCCATGACTGAGGCCCCGGCCCAGATTCTCGTTATCGATGATGACAAAGCCATGCGGGACGCCTGTTTCCAGATCCTGTCCCGGCAGGGCTTCCGGGTGGAGTTGGCCCCCAGCGCCCGCCACGGTCTCAGCCTGCTGGAGCGCCTGTCCTTCGACGCCATCCTGCTGGACCTGGTGATGCCCGATATGGACGGTTTGGAGGCCCTGAAAAAAATCAAGGCCCAGGACCCGGAGGCCGAAGTCATCATTATCACCGGTTACGGCACCATTCAGTCCGCGGTGGAATCCATCAAGGCCGGGGCTTTCCATTTTCTCTCCAAGCCGTTTGTCCCGGACGACCTCAGGACCCTGGTGAACCGGGCCCTGGAAAAGCGGCGCCTGGACCTGGAGAATCTGTACCTGCGTCAGGAACTGAAGTCAAAAGACGAACGCAATGTGCTGGTCTATGAGAGCGAGTCCATGACCCGGATCATGGACATGATTGCCAGAGTGGCGCCCACGGACAGCACCGTGCTCATCACCGGCGAATCCGGCACCGGCAAGGGGTTGGTGGCCCGCAAGATCCACCAGTTGAGCCCGCGGGCCCGCCGCCCCTTCATTACCGTGGACTGCGGCACCCTGGTGGAAACCCTGTTCGAGAGCGAACTCTTCGGGCACGTCAAAGGGTCTTTTACCGGGGCCGACGCCAACAAGGTGGGCAAATTTGAGCTGGCGCAGAACGGCACCCTGTTCTTTGACGAAATCAGCAACATCGGCGCCGAAGTCCAGGCCAAATTGCTCCGGGCGGTGGAGGAGCGCAAGATCTCCAAGGTGGGCAGCCACCGGGTGATCACCGTGGACGTGCGCATCATCGCAGCCACCAATAAAGATCTCGCCAAGGCCATCAAGGACGGCACCTTTCGGGAAGACCTGTTTTACCGCCTCAACGTCGTCCTGCTCCAGATGCCGCCGCTCCGGGAGCGCAAAAGCGATATCCCCTTGCTGGTCCAACACTTTCTGGA
>JBAVUP010000062.1:0-1508 GCA_049696835.1 Desulfobaccales bacterium | reverse complement strand
CTCCTGGACTCCGTGTGCTAAATATCTTGACAAAAGTCTGTAGAAGCAGGATTTTTTCGGTAGAACTTGGTCATGACCGCCTGCGATTGCTGGCTGAACTATTTCTATAAATGAATTTCTAAAGGCGGAAAGGCAAATGGCTCATCCACCGCGATTTTCCCGAGTTATCCTGTGGCTCTTCCTGGCTCTGAGCGGGACCCTGGCCCTTTCCGGCTTGGGGTGGTGTAAAGCCAATGGCAACCTTCCCACCGATTTGCAGGCCCTCATCAACGAGGCGCTCAAGGCCAATCCGGAGGTGAAGCAGATGCGGGCCTCCTTTAAGGCCTCGAAAGAGACTATCCGTTCCGCCGGGGCCCTGGATGATCCGGAGGCCGGCTTCGCCATCACCAATCTACCCACCGACACCTGGAGCTTCACCCAGGACGATATGACCCAGAAGATGTTCGAGCTTAATCAAAAGCTCCCCTTCCCGGGCAAACGCCGCCTGCGCTCCGAGGTGGCCGCGGAACAGACGCACTCCGATAAATACAGTTATCGAGACAAGATCAACGAGGTACGGGCCAAGGTGGTGACGTCCTACTGGGGGCTGTCCATGGCCTACAGCGATTTCGACCTGACCCAGAGGAGCAAACAGGCCTGGGAGCAGGTGGTCAAGGTGGCTGAAACCCGCTACAGCACGGGCCAGGGGTTACAGGCGGATGTCCTCCAGGCCCAGGTGGAATTGGGCAACTACCTGGACCGCCTCTTCCAGTGGAACCAGAAACAGCAATCCATCCAGGCTGACTTGAACGCCTTGCGCTCCAAACCGCCCCAGACCTCGATATCCCGGCCTCAGCCCCTGAAACCCCATCCCTTTGCCTTGAAGCTGGACGAACTGCTGGCCCGGGCGGAAGCCCGCCCCCAGCTTCAGGCCCTGAAGGCCCTCATCGCCAAACAGGAAAAGTCCGTGGACCTGGCTAAGAAAGACTATTTCCCGGACTTTACCATCGGGGTCAGCTACGCCTTACGGCAAAACAGCCCGACTGTAAACAGGGCCGACATGTTCGGCACCAGCATCATGGTCAATCTGCCCATCTGGCAGGCCTCTAAGATCAAGCCGAAGATCCGGGAGGAGTTGGCCAAGGAGGAGGCGGCCAGAGAGGCCCACCGGTCTGCGGCCGACCAACTGGCCGCGGCCATCAAGGACCGTTACGCCAAGCTCTCTCGCCTGGCCAAACAGATCAGCCTCTTCGACCAGGGCATCATTCCCCAGGCGCGGCAGGCCGCGGGCGCCTCGCTGGCGTCCTACCAGGTGGGCACCCTGCCTTTTAACCAGCTCTATCAGAGCGAGATTGCGGTCTATAACGCCGAGATGCAATTGCAGGAATATCTCAAGGAGTTTGAAGAAAACTGGGCCGAATTGGAGTGGCTGGTGGGAGCCGAACTCCCCCGCCCGCCCGGAGGTAAAAAATGAGCCCTGCACGTCGCAGCAAGGGTTGGTGGGGCCTGGGCGCCGTAGTGGCCCTGGC
>JBAVUP010000061.1:0-17369 GCA_049696835.1 Desulfobaccales bacterium | reverse complement strand
GCAATGCAAAAAAATTATGGAGCCATGGGGGCGGGGAGGGTGCGAGGGCTGGGCGAAAGGGGGGCGAAGGTCAGAATTCTGGCGGCTTGGAGCCGGACATCGCTAAAAGTCGCAGCGTACTCCCAGGGTGACCATGTGGGAGGTGAAACCCCGGCCGATTTCGGCGTGGTAGCGGCCCGAGAGCGCCACCCCGTTCGTCAGTTGGGCCGTAAACCCGGCCCCCGCCAGCAGGGTGTCGGTGTCGCCGTTGAAGCCGTTGGTGGCGAAGGCTCCTCCCAACTCAATGAGGCTGGCGTTGAGCACCCGGTTATCCAGGGCAAAGTCATGGGCCCAGCCCACCTGGACTTCGGGGGTGATCCGGCCGCCGTTGGGAGCGGTAAAGGTCCGGGCCAGGCGGGCCCCCAGGGTGCTGCGCAGGGTCTGGGCTTCGTTGGCCTGGACGCTGAGGTTCAGGCTGTCGGCCCCGGTTTCGGTGAAAGGAGCCTGATGGAGGGTGAAATAGGCCAGTCCGGCCATGGGGGTCAGGTACCAGGTCCCCAGGGGCAGGTTGACGCCGCCCCGCAGGTGCAAGGCGAGGTCATGCCCCGTCTGGCTGCTTGACGCGGTGCGGCTGACGCCGGGAATCAGCGGCGTGTCGCTTGACATGACGATATTGCGCTGGGCTGCGGCCCAGTTGACTCCGCCGGAGAAGACCCCGTCCACGAACCAACGGGGGGTAAAATAACTGCCGTAGAGGCCGAACTTGGCGTAGTTGACGTCCCCGTTGCCGCCGCTCTGGTCCCAGGTAAGGCCGGTCCCCAGGTAGGCGGCCCCAAACCCCAGGATAACGTCCTGACGGGGCTGCCAATCCACCCCGCCCACCACGCCGCCGGTGTTATAGACGAAGCCGGTGCGGTCGCCGGAGCTGCTCTGGTTCCCGAACTCCCCCACTCCCCGGGCCCAGACGCCGATGCCCCGGTATCCGACCTGGGCCGGCAGCATGCCGGGGCTAACCATCCGGGGGTCGCTGAAGCCGCACACGGAGGCCAGTTGGGCCAGCCGGCCCAGACCTTGAGGGTAGGCGGCCGCCTCCTCCCCGGCGCCGCCCGCCAAACCGAGGCGCAGGGCCTGGCTGCGCTGCATCAGGGACTCGCCGAACAGGAGGTCGGCGCGCACCCCCAGGGTGGAAAAGGCGTCATAGCGCTCGGGGCTGAGCTGTTGCATGGCGGCCCGGAGCGGCCCGGAGCCGTATCCGGGATAATTCAGGTAATCCAGGAGGGTATAGACGTTTTCCATATCGCTGTAGGCCCGGGGGATGAATTGATCCAGGTAGGCCGCCACCTGGCCGGCGTTGCCGCCCCCTGACAGGGGCTTATAGGACAGGGCCTGGGCGCCTAGGGTTTGGCCGTGGAGATAGTTTGTCGTGGAAATGTAGTTGTAGAATACCCCGCCGTTATCGGTATAATCCGTCAGGGGCAATGCCGGGTTGGCCTGATTATAATAATAGGTGGTCAGCCGACTCATGATATAAGATTGTTGACCGCCGCCCTGGCCCCAATCAGGATTCAGGATAGGCCCGGCATAACCGGTCCACAGGGCCGCCACGTTCGCGGGCACCACCACGTAGGTGATCATCGTGGGCACCGCCGGCAAGGCAAAGCGGTCCTGGATCTGGGCCGGGGTCAACCCCCGGACCTCCGCGGCCCGCATGACCCAGCCACCTACCTGATTTATTCCGACGGCGGGAGCATACATGCGCACAAAATACAAAGGCTGCGACGGCATAATTTCCGGGATGCCCTGGTTCGCCGGAAAGGGGGCATAATACGCCTGCGGCACTTCACTAAAATAGCTATTTTTAAAGGCCAGGATTCTATTGACCGTGCGCGCTTGGGTAAAATCGGTGGCCCCGGACTCCCAGGTCTGGATGGTAGTCCCGATGGGCAGGACCAGTCCTGCCGGCACCGGGGACGCCTGGGCCCCGGCCTGAACAAGAACGGAAGCCGCCGTGATGAAGATGGCGGCTAAGAAAACCCGGCGCAGAAATCCCGCCAGACTCCAACGAATGCTTTCCATGTCCCCCTCCCCCCAGCAGTCTCAGCCGGCGTGGATCGGCGAAAGGCCTCGCCAACCTCACCTTGGCTGCCGCTGTCCTCATTCCTTATCGGCGGAATTTCTCAAAAGATCAAGCTGATTGACCAGGAACCATTATTTTTTCTGGAGGGCGGTGATTATGAGCTTGGTGGGAGCAAGACGGGAGTAACGCGGCAGGCCGGTTAACGGGGGAGGATAGCCAATGACTTAGGTTTGGCGCCAGGGGTGAGGAAAAACCAATCTCAGGCAATTATCCCGGCTGGGCGGCGTCTTGCCGATCAGGCAGTAAGGCCCGGGCAGAACGCCGCCCCGGAGAGAAACGGGTGGAGTGGAGGAAGCAAAAGTTACCAGCCAAGACCGTCACGGCGCCGGGTCGCTTCAGGTCTTCAGCACCCGGGTCCGGGTGGGGGACTCCAGGTATTGGTCGATCTCGGCGCTCAACTTCTGCCGCTCCGGGTTGTTGGACCAGTTCCGCCAGTGTTCCAGGGATTCCCAGGTGCTGAGCACCAGGTAATAGTTGGGGTCATCCACCCCATGCAAGGTCTCGCCGCTGATGTAGCCGGGCTGCTGCATGGCCTTGACCCGGAGCTGGCGCAGCAGACGCACGATATCACCCACGTGCTGTCCTCGAATCGTCCTTTCCATCAACACCTTGACCATGTTGTCTCTCCTTTGGGTGAATGGGGTTAAAGGAGATGCCGGTCTCCCGCGGCGCCCCCGGGTGCGGAGCGGCTTCGGGAAGGGGGTCCGCTACCCCCCTGGGTCGTCTCCTTTTATTATACCACATAGCCCGCCAGTTCAATCAGGATTACCGGTGTAACCTCTTGAGCGAGCGTCGGTTCTGTGCTATGATCTCCATGGGGGAAGTGGGTAAAGTATGGTCAAATTGGCTGAACTGCGCCAAATCCTGGACAGGCAGGAGGAAGACTGGCTTTCTCCCTACGCCGCCAGGAGTGTGGCGGCCATCCGCCGGCGCTTTGAAGAGCGGATCGCCGAAGGCCACCGCCAGAACTTCGCGGTGGACGCCGACCGCATCCTCCACTCCCAGGCCTATACCCGTTACATCGACAAGACCCAGGTCTTTTACCTCATTCACCATGAGCATATCAGCCACCGAGTACTGCACGTTCAGCTCCTCTCCAAGATCGCCCGTACCATCGGCAAGTTTCTCCGGTTGAATGAGGACCTTCTGGAGGCCATCGCCCTGGGCCATGACATCGGCCATCCTCCCTTCGGCCACGACGGCGAGCGCATCCTCTCGGACATCTGCGCCGCCCACGGCATCGGCCCCTTTCTCCACAGCGTCCAGGGGGTGTGGTTCCTCGACCGCCTGGAAAAGCAGGGACGGGGGCTCAACCTCTCCCTCCAGGTGCTGGACGGCATCCTCTGCCACGACGGCGAAACCCACCTGGAACGCCTCTCCCCCCAGGGGGACAAGACCTTTGCCGTCCTTACGGATGAGATTCGGACCAAGCTGGCCGCCCCGGAGCTTTCCCTGAAGCCCATGACCCTGGAAGGCTGCGTGGTCCGGCTGGCCGATACCATCAGCTATATCGGCCGGGATCTGGAAGACGCCATCACCCTGAAGCTGGTGCAGCGGGACGAGCTGCCGCCGGAGGTCGGCCAGGGACTGGGCCGCACCAACGGCGCCATCGTGTACAGCCTGGTGGCCGATCTCATCGCCCACAGCTACGATAAAAACTACGTGGGCTACAGCCCCGAGGTCGGCAGCCTCTTGAAAAGGCTCAAGGAGTTCAATTACCGGCGCATCTACGACAACCACCGCATCAAGGCCGAGACCCCCAAGATCGAGTCGCTGTTCCGCCAGCTCTTTGCCAGGTTTTTAGCGGATGTGGAGGCGGGCCGGGAAGAATCAATCATCTGGACGGATTTTCTGGCCGCCATGGAGTCCGGTTATCGGGACAGCCGGCGGCCGGCGGAAATTGTCCGGGATTTTCTGGCCGCCATGACCGACGCCAATTTTTTGCGTATTTCCCAGGAACTGTTTTTCCCCCAGCCCCTGCGGGTAGGGGTTGGTTGAGGGTCCATGCGCCTCATGACGTTTAATCTCCGGTTTGCCACTCCCACAGACGGCCCCAATGAGTGGCAATTTCGCAAAGAGTTGGTGGCGGAGGTCATCTTGGACCATTTACCGGACCTGTTGGGCACCCAGGAGGGCACTGTGCCCCAACTCCTCTACCTGGAAAAACATCTGACCGGCTATCGGCCCTTGACGGCCCATCGCCGGGTTGACCCCACCTGCCAGTACCCCACTATTTTTTATCGGGCCGACCGCTTTTACGTCCAGGAGAGCAGCGAATTCTGGCTTTCCGAAACCCCCCAGGTGCATCGCAGCCAGAGCTGGGGCTCCGCCTTCCCCCGCCTGGTCACCTATGGCCTCTTTCGGGAAAGGGACCGGCCCACCTGGTTTTACTTTATCAACACCCATCTGGATCACGTCTCCGAGGCGGCCCGGCGAGAGGGCGCCCGGATGATCCGGGATTTTTTCTTTCCTCTGAACCTGCCGATGATCCTGGTGGGGGATTTCAATGAGCCGCCGGAGGACGCGGTCTATCGGCTATTCATCCGTGCCGGCAGCCCTTTCCAAGATACCTTCAGAGCGGTGCAACCGCCGGTGCCTGAGGGCCCCACCCAGCACGGGTTCGATGGCCGGCCCCGGGGCAGCCGCATCGACTGGATCCTGGCGACGCCGCCCTTCCGGGTCCAACGGGTGGCCATCGTCACGGATAATCGGAATGGACGTTATCCTTCCGACCACTTTCCCTATGAAGCCGAGGTCGATTATTAACATGATTCACAGAGTTTGGTTGATCTGCTTGATTCTGCTGACGGGGGTGAGCGCCGCCGGTGCCGCCTCCGCCCCTCCCCTCTATCACCAGGTGGCCGGAGGTAACGCCGATGTTGAAGTGGGAAAACGCACCGACTTGAGCCACCTGGCCCTGGAGAAGGGGCTGCGGTGGTGGGTGGTGGCCTGGCAGAATCACCTGAAAAAGCCCTATAAACTCAGTCCCGGCACGGTGCTCAAGATTAATAATAGCCACATCGTGCCCACGGAACTGAAGGACGGCCTGGTCATCAATCTGCCGGAGCTGAATCTTTACTACTTCAAAAACGGGGTCTATCAGCGGCGCTATGCCCTGGCCGTGGGGAAGCGCAGTTGGCCCACCCCCACCGGGAGTTATAAGATCTGCGAAAAGCGCCGGAACCCCACCTGGAACGTGCCGCCCTCCATTCAGGAGGAGATGGAGGAAATGGGCCAGGAAGTGGTGGAGAAGGTGCCCCCCGGCCCCAAGAATCCCCTGGGGAAATTCTGGATGGGGACCACGGCCTCGGGGGTGGGCATTCATGCCACCAATCGCCCCTGGACCGTGGGCTATTCCACGTCCCACGGCTGCATCCGCATGCTCCCGGACGAGATCGAGAAACTTTTCCCCCAGATCGCGCCGGGCACTCCCGTGAAGATCGTTTACCAGCCCCTTAAAATGGCCCTGACCCCCCAAGGCCGGATCTATCTGGAGGCCAATCCCAATATCTACCAGTGGGAGTTGCATGCCATGGAATGGGTCAAGTCCATGGCCGAGTACTACCAGATTCAAGACCGCATCGATTGGCTTAAGGTCAGACAGATCATCAAGATCCGGGATGGGGTCGCCCAGGATATTACCAAGGATGCGACTCCGCCGCCGGCGCCGCCCTCCGCCCTTAATCCCCCGAAGGAGGTCCAGCTTTCTCCTTTACACAGCAAGGCGGCCAAGTTAAAATAACGATTGTCCAGTGACCCCCAGACGGGGATTTTGATCCGGGAGGGCAACGAGCGGCAGCCATCCCCCTGATCCTCCCCCGCGCCGGCCTTTCGAGGAGAACGCCCTTGTCTGACATGGATGAGGCTGCCCGGCGTCAGGCGATTCGGGAAGAAAACCGGAAGTTGCGGTACCTGCGCTTCATGGTGGACCTGGCCTTGCAGGAAATCCGGTCCGGGTCTTTCTCCCTGTCGCAGGCCCAGGCAGTGGTGGAGAATCTGCGCCGTCAGGCGTTGCTCCTGTTCCCCGGGAAAGAAACGGCTTTTGATATTATCTACCGTCCTCGGTTCCAGCGGGCTATCACCGAAACCTTTCAGCTTCATTGACAAAGGACGCAACTATGACTCGATCCCGGTTTATGGTATTAGTATTGGGAGTTCTGCTGTTGTGCGGATTTATCGGGCTGGCGCTGGCCCAGAACCCTCCCACCAAGTGCGGACCTGATCATGCTATCCTCTATAAGCGGGCCGTAAAGCTTTTGGATAGCGCCGAAAAGAAGTTGACGGGGGGCTATACGGCCGAGGCCAAGGCCCAGATAAAGGAAGCCAACTCCCTGTTCACTATTCTCCAGAAAGAATGCGGCCCCGAGCAGAAAGATCGCATGCTGACGGATCAAGAGACCCAGCAGGAGGCCATCAACCAGAAGCTTTGTGCCGATGAGCGGGCCCAGGCGGACCTCCTGATGAAGTCGGGAACAGACAAGGAGAAACAGAGCGCCAAGTTGGACGCCACTCAACCCGACGATGCCTTGAAGTACCAGCGGGAAGCCAAGTCCAACTACGAACAGGCTCAAAAGCGCTACATCAGAGCGGAAATTTATGCCCTGCGCAACCAGCAGATGGTCTTTAAGTTTCTTACCCGATAGCTCCGGCAGGGTTCCCGAGAGAGTACGGTGGATCTCCAGATTACCTCAGCCCTTACAGGCCCCCTCCGGGTGATTACCTACCTGGCGGCCTGCCCGGACTCAGGAGAAGCTCTCCTCATCGATCCCGGCGGCCCCTCCTCCGAGTTGTCGGCCACCCTCCGGCGCCAGGGCTGGCGGTTGCGCTGGATCGTCAACACCCACGGGCACGCCGATCATACCGCCGGGAACGACCTGTGGGCCGCCGAGACCGGCGCCCCCATCGTCATCCACCGCTTGGACTGGGAATTCTTCCGGACCCCCGAGATGCAGGCCGCGGCCCGGGCCGAGGGCTTTCCCCCCTTGACCCGGGCGGATGTGCGGGTGGCCGATGGTGACCGTATATCCCTGGGAGCCGGCGAGGCCCTGGTCATCCATACCCCCGGCCATAGCCCGGGCGCCATCTGTCTGTACTTCCCCGGCCATCTGTTCACCGGGGACACCTTATTCGTGGGCGCCGCCGGACGCACCGACTTGCCGGGGGCGTCCCTGCCCCAACTCATCGCTTCCCTGGAAACCAAGATCATGCCCCTGCCGGACGATACCCGCATCTGGCCCGGCCATGATTATGGCGACACCCCCACCTCGACCCTGAGGGAGGAAAAAGCCACCAATCCTTTCCTCACCGATTTTTTCTGAGATCTCCCGGAGCCGCCGGCACCTGGTCCCCCTATTCCCAGGTCTTTTTTCTCTTGCATCCCCGCCGGTGTGAACCTAAATTTAGGAGACGAGGTGGAAATGACGTCTTCCCAGACCTCCTGTCTCTTGCTGCGCAAGCCGCCCGAGGGGCTTTTTGGCCGCCTCCTGGACAGCGTCACGGATATCTATGCCCTGGTGCTGGATCAGGATAACCGGATCACCTATGCCAATGTCTCCTTCCTGGACCATTTCGGCCTGGTGTGGGAGGAGATTTGCGGCCGTCCCTGTCACCACCTGGGGAAGCCCTTTCTGAGCATTGACGCCTTGGCGGTGGGATTTTGCCCCACCGAATTAAGCCCCTTCTATCCAGCTAAGACCCTCATGACCCGGGAAGTCCAGGGCAAGGTGCATGTCTATGAGTCCACACTCTACCAGTTGCACGGCCCCGAGCAGGTGGCCTGGACCCTCTGGTCCTTCCGCGACGTCACCGACCGCTTCCGGCTGGAATCTCAGGTCCGCCAGCTGGACGAATTGGAGCGCAACCTGGTGCAGGCCTCCATGGACGGCATCATTGTCAATGATATGCTGGGCAATGTCCTCATCTTCAATCGCGGCGCGGCCAAAATCTTGGGGTACGCTCCGGAGGAGGTCATCGGCAAAATCAAGGTCTATCAACTCTATCCGGAACGAGTGGCCCATGAAGTCAAACAGTTGATTTATGATCCCGCCAACGGCGGCGTCGGCATTCTCGAAAACTACGAAACCGAGGTCCTCCATAAGGACGGTTTCCTGGTGCCCATCTGGCTGTCGGCCCGCCTCCTGCACGAAGACGGCCGGGAGATCGGCATCGTCGGCTACTTCCGGGATCTCCGGGAACGGCGGCGGTTGGAGATGGATGTCCTGCGGAATGAACGCCTGGCGGCCCTGGGCACCATGGTGGCCCGCATCAGCCATGAAATTAAAAATCCCCTGGCGACCATTGGGGGTTTCGCCGGGCTGTTGCGGCGCAACCCCGAGCTGCCCGAGGAGGCCCGGCGCAAATTGACCCTCATTCATCAAGAGGTGCAGCGCCTGGAGAAGTTCCTGACCGACATGAGCACCTTCTGCCGGGGCACCCCCCCGCAAAAAGTGGTGGGGGACCTCCTGGCCCTGATTCGGGAGGTGGCGGAATTCCTGAATGACACCTTTAAGGAGCAGGGTGTGGTCTTTTGCCTCCAGGTCCAGACTGAGATTCCCCCTTTTGCCTTTGATTCCGGGCAAATCCGCCAGGTGCTCATCAATCTGTTTAAAAATGCCCTGGAGGCCATGCCCACCGGCGGTGCCTTGACCGTCACCGCCGACGTCCAGGACGATTACCTGGTTCTCACCATCACCGACACGGGCCACGGCATCTCCCCGGAGCAGGGGGCCAATCTCTTTACGCCGTTTTTCACCACCAAACCGGGGGGCACCGGTTTGGGCCTGACCATCGTCCAGAGCCTCATTTCCCAACATCAAGGCAAGATCAGCATCGACAGCGAAGTGGACCGTGGCACCACCTGCTGCATCCGCCTGCCCATGGTTTCCGCCTGACCGGCGAGGGGAGAGTCGGGGAATGTAGGGGACCTGCGTGTCCGCCCTTCAGCGGGCGCACAAATAGGTGCACTGCTATAAAAGCCTTGTAAGGGAGGAAGGAGTCTGAGGGAGGGGAGGGGCCACTTACGAAAAAGCCCCTAGCCCCCCTCCCTCAGCTAACGATTCACCCCAAATCCTCCGGCAGGAAGACCACTTCCCGTTCCAGGGCCACCCCCTGGGTCCGCCAGACCTGCTCCTGGATCTCGCTGATCAGGGCCTTGATCTGGGCGGCGCTGGCCCGGCCGTGGTTGAGAATGAAATTGGCATGTTTGCGGGAGACCACCGCGTCCCCGAGCCTTCTCCCCTTGAAGCCGGCCGCCTCGATGAGCCAGCCCGCGGCTGGCCCCCCGGGCGGATTCTTGAAGACGCTGCCGCAGCTCCGGGGGTTGTCGGGTTGCCGCAACCGGCGGGCGTGTCGCAGCTCCGCCATGCGGGCCTTGATGGCCTCGGGCCCGGCCGGCTGCGCCAGATGAACTTCCGCCTCCACCACCAGCCAGTGGGGGAAGTTCAGGAGCAGGGACGACCGGTAGCCCAGGCCCAGTTCCGCGGGCTGCAATTCCAGGAGCTGCAGCCGCGGCGTGACCACCCGGACCCGCTGGAGGACCTCGGCCAGGCTACGGCCCTCGGCCCCGGCGTTGAGGCGCACCGCCGCCCCCACGGTGCCGGGGATGCCGGCCAAAAACTCGAACCCGGCAAACCCCAGCCGCGCCGCGGCCTGGGCCAACCGGGGCAGGGCCACCCCGGCCCCCACCCGCAAGCTGTCTCCCCGCCGCTCAAGCCCTTGGAGGCTCCTGGCCAGATGCAGGGTGAGCCCCGGCAGCCCCGCATCGTCGATGAGCACATTGGAGCCCCGGCCCAGACAGAACCACGGCCAGCCCTCTTTCAGCGCCAGTTCCAGGAGGCGATAGACGTCTTCCAAGTCCGCGGGCGCCGCCAGCCTCGCCGCCGGCCCCCCGATCTTCCAGGTGGTCAGCGGCGCCAGGGGGAAATCGGCATAGACCCGCCCCCGGATACCGGTGGAGGTCAAGAAGTTACTGTGAGGGGAAACGGAGTTGGACTTGGTCACGGCAGGGAGTTTTCTTTACTAGTTGTGGTCAAGTATACACATACCCTTCCAGGGCGTATTCTTGTTTCCAGCCCGGGGGAAAGGGAAAAGTGGGATTGAGCAAGGATTTGGCCACGGCATACGCGGCAATGACACTGTCGAGGGCGTCTCCCCCGGCATCTTTCAGGATCAATCGCCTCAACTTATGATTAGGGATGACCACCTGTTTATCCTTCAAGCTGTCCAGGATATACCGGCGATTTTTCACATGGGCGGGCGTTTTCCCCTTATACTTCTTGGCGGCAATCTGCTCCTTGACCAGCGTGGATCTCGGGCAGATTTCCAAAATTAAGGGCTTGTCATCGATAATGGGTTGCATGGGGATGACACAGGCGCGGCCCTCTCTTAATAGCGGATAGAGGATACCGGTAATCCCGAAATAGGTCTGTTTAAAGAGGCGAAGATTATAAGGAGAAAATGGGGTCCGGCTTTCCAGGTCCGTGGTCCTCTTGGCCTCGCGCTGGCCGGTAACTTCCTTGCAGTTACGCTGGAAATCATGCGGGCTGTTGAATTCTTTGGGAAAACCCGCAATAAATCCGAGCCAATTTTCATAGTTGAATTTCTCAATAATGGCCCAGGGGATGCCGAAGGGAAAATCCAAGCCGAATATGCTGTTCCGGTGGCTGGCGATAAACGTGACTAAGGCCGCCAGACAGTCATGCAGTCTGCTCCCCGAATTGGGTAACGACAGGCCGCGAAAACAATCTCTGATTTCAAGCACGCCTCCTTTGATCACCGCTAATGAGATCCAGATCTTACGGCCGGCATAGAGCGCTCCGCTAAAATCAATGCCGTAAATTGCCGTGGGAACCTTGGAGCACTCCTGAAAGAGTTGCATCTGGGTGCCTTTTAATGATTTTGATGCTTAAAGCTTCATATAACATTATATGCAGCTATTCAAGCAACTTTCTCAGATGAAGATATTTTAACCCTGCTGGTTGCTGGTCAGGCCCCCGCTCACCTTGACAATTCCGGGGAAACAGGGTAGCGTTAAGTCCATGGATCAAGGGGGAGAACGTGATGGGCAGCCGGTTTTGGGGAGTGGTGGCAGGTATCCTCCTGGGGGTGCTGGTGGGCGCCCCGGGGCTCCGGGCCGAAACCCCGCCCGTGGCCTATGTGGGCTTGAAATACAGCCTGGTGCGTCAGGGGCTGGATAAAGACTTCGTCTTTAAGACCTTCGCCGATCCCCGCAATCAATTCCTGCCGGACGTGGTCCACAAGATCGCCTACCTGCGCAAGGAATCCCCGGATATCTACCAAAAATTCCTCCGTCCCGAAGTGGTGGCCCAGGGCCGGGCCTATCTGAACACCCATCAGGCCACCTTAAGTCGTGCCGCGGCCCGCTATGGCGTGGCTCCGGAAGTCATCGTGGCCATCCTCACCGTGGAGTCCGGCCTGGGCAGCAACACCGGCAAGTACCCGGTCTTCAACGTCTTTGCCTCTCTGGCCGTCATGGATACCCCGGAGGTCATCCAGGCCGCGGGCCTGGACGCCAATCTCGCGGACCGCCTGAAAAAGAAAGCGGCCTGGGGCCGGCGGGAGCTGGCCTGCTTCCTGGAGTACTGCGCCGCCCACCAGGTCGATCCCTTTTCCCTCTGCGGCTCCTGGGCCGGGGCCATGGGGTTCTGCCAGTTTCTGCCTTCCAGCCTGAAACGCTGCGGCGTGTCGGCCTCCGGCCAGGGGCCGGTGGACCTGTTCACCCACGACGACGCCATTTTCAGCATCGCCAGCTATCTCCACAAGAGCGGCTTTCAGCGCAACAACCGCGCCTCGTGGCGGCGGGCGGTCTATAGCTACAACCACTCCGATGCCTATGTGGACACGGTGCTGACCCTGGCCAACGGGTATTGACGGCATCCCATGGATAAGAAAGAGGTGGCGGCCGTCCTGGCGGAGATCGCCCTCTCCTGGCGCTGGCTGCGCCGGGCCAAAGAATCGGGAATTTTAATCAGTATTAACCCCGACGCCCATAGCCTGGAAGGCCTGGATGACGTAAACTATGGGGTGATGATGGCGCGCAAAGGCTGGCTGGCCCCGGAAGACGTGCTCAATACCTATCCCCCGGCCGAGGTGGCCAGTATCCTCCGCCGCCGCCGGGCGGGGTAAGAATTTTGGGGAGGGGGCTAAGGGCTTTTTCGTAAGCGGCCCCTGCCCCCTCCCCTGGTGGGAGGGGGCTAGGGGGAGGGGGTTTGAGATGCCCCCAAAAGTGAGACATTTTTTATGAGAGGGTTGGTTCCATATAGGTTCGCTTGCCTTCTTATGCAATTTTTGCCCTGCCTGTCAGATTTTATCCACTAGGGAGGGACAGATGAAATCCTTGAATACGCTCACCGCATACGTAATCGGCGTTCTTATCGTGTGGGCGGTAATCTTCGCGGTTGGGTACTTTCTCTATGGCAGTACCCCTGGCCATCCAATTCTCCATGTCTTTGGTGGTTTTCTATTGGGTATGCTCTCTATGTACATTGCGACGCGTGTCTATCCTTCCAAGCGGAAGAACCACTCTTAACGAGTTTATGGGGAGCACCTCAGGTTAGGGCCATGACATTACAAAAATATCCACCCCCACCCTAACCCTCCCCCATCAAGGGGGAGGGAAGAGAAAGACTTAAAGAAGCGCTTCATTACATTTTCCGGTATTATGCAAAAGTTTTTCCCCTGGGATTGGGTTAAAGGCAAAGACATGAAAGAGTCACCGATAGACGTCGGCATCGTGTTGGGCAGCGCCTCGGATTGGCCCCAGGTGGAGGCCGCGGCCACGCTCCTGCAGGATTGGGGCATCCCCTTTGAGGTGGTGGTGGCCTCGGCCCACCGGGCTCCGCAGCGGGTTCGGGCCTATGCCCGGGACGCCGCGTCCCGGGGACTGAAAGTTATCATCGCCGCAGCGGGGGCCGCGGCCCATCTGGCGGGGGTGTTGGCCGCGGAGACCACCTTGCCGGTGATCGGCGTGCCCATGCCCACCTCCCATCTCCAGGGCCTGGACAGCCTGCTGGCCACGGTGCAGATGCCCGCGGGCGTCCCCGTGGCCACCATGGCCATCGGCAGTGCCGGGGCCCAAAACGCCGCCATCTTTGCCGCCCAGATCCTGGCTTTGACTGACCCGCGCTTGCAGGAGCGCCTGAAGCGCCATAAGCAGGAACTGGAGGAGAACGTGGTCCGGCAGGCGGACCAGATTCCGGCCGAATTTCGTAGTAGTCACTCATGAGCCTGCGGCTCTCTCAAAACCATGAAAAGTAATAGGCTTTTTTTATGGTGCGCGGTGCGCACTCTACATTAACTTTGAACTTTGAACCTTGAACTTTTCAGAACAGAGTAAACACAGAGGAAGAGTGCGCCCATGATGATCACCACCATGGTGGACCTGGCCATTGACCTGGCGGCCCTGGAACACAACTATCGCCGGTTGCGCGGCCTCTGCGACCCCCAGGTCAAAATGCTGGCAGTAGTCAAGGCCGATGCCTATGGGCACGGGCTGGTGCCGGTGGCCCGCAGGCTGGCCGCCGCCGGCGTGGATTATCTGGGAGTGGGTTCCCTCGAGGAAGGGCTGAGGCTGCGGGGGGTGGGGATCAAGCTCCCCGTGCTGCTGCTCCTCGGCATCCTGCCCGAGGAAGCCGACTGGGCGGTGGCCGCCGACCTGGAGGTGGCCCTCTTCCGCCTGGATGTGGCCCGGGCCCTGGCGGCGGCGGCCGGCAAACAGGGCAAGCGGGCCAAGGTGCATATCAAGGTGGATACCGGTATGGGCCGTCTCGGGGTCCTGCCCCAGGACACCCTGCCTTTTCTGGCCGGTCTTAAAAAAATGAGCCACCTCAAGGCCATGGGCCTGATCTCCCATCTGGCGGTGGCGGATCAGGCAGACAAGACGTATACTTTAAAGCAACTCCAGGAATTTACCTCGCTGTTGGGCGCGGCCCGGGACGCGGGCTGGAAGCTACCTCTCAGTCATATTGCCAACAGCGCCGCCCTCTGGGAGCTCAAAGAGGCCCATCTGGGTCTGGTGCGCCCGGGGCTGATGCTCTACGGCTCGCCGCCGGCCCCGGATCGGCTGCCGCCGGTGGAACTGGCGCCGGTGATGTCCCTGGCGGCCCGGGTCCTCCAGGTCAAGCGCCTGCCCCCGGGGAGCAGCATCAGCTACGGCTGCACCTACACCGCCCCCGATTGGTGCGACATCGCCGTGCTGCCGGTGGGTTACTGCAACGGCTACAGCCGTCTCAACTCCAATCGGGGCGAGGTCCTCCTCCATGGCCGCCGGGCCCCCATCCGCGGCCGGGTGTGCATGAACCTCACCATGGCGGACGTCACGGGCATTCCCGGGGTCAAGGAGGGCGACCGGGCCGTGTTGTTGGGGCAGGACCAGGGGAGCCAGGTGCGCGCCGAAGAACTGGCCGACTGGGCCCAGACCATCAGTTATGAAATTTTCTGCGCCCTGGGAACCGCCAATATCAGGCGCTATACGGGAGGGTGACATGGAACGGAAACCCGACACCCAGGAAGCCAGCATCTGCGTGGTCTGCGCCTGGCGGGCAGATTGCGTCAAAAAATTTTCCTTCACCGGCCAGCACTGCCTGGAATTCACCCGGGACCTGACTATCAAGGCCAAGCCGGCGGGGGAAGTTCCGAAAGAAGGGAAAAAAGGTTAAAAGGGCAAAAGGCGAAAAGGTAGTTAAACCTATAACCGATTCCAGGCTCCTGATCTGAAAAGTTTTCGTAGGCTGCGTCTTACGCACCATCCCAATGGCCTGAAAAGTTCTGGTGGCACAGGCTTCCAGCCTGTGCAGGCCTAGGCTAGAGACTGAGGCGGCATGGTTCTTCTGCCACCGGGGGCGCCTGCGGGACATTTTGATCTCGTTCCCAAGCTCCTGCTGGGGAACGCACAAATTTTCGCCCAAGCTCTGCTTGGGCACCTTAATTATTGCATTATTGGATGGCTGAACCCATACCTCGGCAAGGCCGAGCTTTGCCTGTAAAAATGGGTTTCCAACCTCGGTTTGGGAACCAGCCGAAACTGTGGAACAGCCGCCCTCGGCTGGTCCTCGGGGGGGCATCCCGCCGGGTTGCCCGGCAAAGCGTATTTTCCCCTCACCCCCTGTGGGGGAGAGGGTCAGGGTGAGGGGGAAGGTAATCAAATTCCCGCTCCGATTAATTCCCATCCGAAAGTTACTCAATGCGACTCAAAAAAATCTTACGTGACCTGATTACTACCGCGGTCGAAGATGCCCGGCAATCTGGTGTCCTCACCTTCGACACCCTCCCTCCCTTCGACGTGGAGGCCCCCAGGCAGGTGGAGCACGGCGACCTGGCCACCAACCTGGCCCTGGTCCTGGCCAAGCAGGCCAAGATGGGCCCCCGGAAAGTGGCCGAAACCATTATCAACCACCTCTCGGCCCCGGCAGGCATGCTCGACAAAGTCGAGATTGCCGGGCCCGGCTTCATCAACTTTTTCATCGCCGACGCCTTTTGGTACCGGGTGATCCCGGAAATCCATCAACTGGGCCCGGCTTACGGCGACAGTGACCTGGGCGCCGGCCAAAAGGTCCAGGTGGAGTTCGTCAGCGCCAACCCCACCGGCCCCCTGCACATCGGCCACGGCCGGGGCGCGGCCCTGGGGGATGCCCTGGCCAATCTGCTCTCCGCCACGGGACACGCGGTGGTGCGGGAATACTACATCAACGACGTGGGCAACCAGATTCTCACCCTGGGCAAATCGCTCTATTTTCGCCTGCGGGAGCTGGCCGGGGAGGCGGTGGCCTTCCCGGAGGACGGCTATCAGGGCGACTATATGAAAGACCTGGCCCAGAAATACCTAGACCAGGGCCAGACCCCGCCGCCGGTCCCGGCCCACGAGGACGACCTGAAAAATTTGGGCCGCTACGCCGGGGACGCCATCCTGGCCGAAATCAAGCAGGACCTGGACGATTTCGGGGTCACCTTTGATACCTGGTTCAGCGAAACCGAACTCTATCGCCAGGGGCTGGTGGACCAGAGCTTCGCCCTCCTTCAGGAACAGGGCCATCTCAAGGAGGAGGACGGCGCCCTGTGGTTTAAGGCCATGGTGTTCGGGGACGAAAAAGACCGGGTGGTGCGCCGCAGCAACGGCGCCACTACTTACTTCGCCTCGGATATCGCTTACCACCTTTATAAATTCCAACAGGGTTATAACTTGGTGGTGGATATCTGGGGAGCCGATCACCACGGCTACGTCCCCCGGCTCCAGGCCGCGGTCGAGGCCCTGGGGTTTGGCGGCCGCCTGAAAGTCATCCTCGTGCAGCTGGTCTCCCTGTTGCGCCAGGGGGAGCCGGTGGCCATGACCACCCGGGGGGGCACCTTTGTCACCTTAAGAGAGGTCATCGACGAAGTGGGCAAGGACGCCGCCCGTTTTATCTTCCTCTCCCGGCGCCCCGACGCCCATCTGGAGTTCGACCTGGAAGTCGCCAAGCAGCAGAGCAGCGAGAACCCGGTGTATTACGTTCAGTATGCCCACGCCCGGCTGGCCTCGGTCTTTCGCCAGGCCGAGGCCCAGGGCCTCACCTTGACGGAGTCCGACTTCGCCCGGTTTCCCCTGCTGACCCTGCCCGAGGAGTTGACCATCCTCAAGCTGCTGGCCAATTATCCCGAGCTGGTGGAAGGCGCGGCCCGTAATTTGGAGCCGCATCGCATCACTTATTGCTTGACGGAACTGGCTGCCCAATTGCATAGTTATTACTATAAACATCGCTTTATCTCTGACGACGCCGACCTGACCCGGGCGCGGCTCTGGCTGGTGCGCGGGGTAAAAACCGTGTTGGCTCATGGTTTAGGGATCTTGGGGGTGGAGGCCCCGGAAACCATGTAAATCCAGAGGAGCATCGTTTGCGGCGACAGTTACGATTACCAGGTTTCCAGCAGAAACAACCCAAGGGGGATGGGGTGGAGACTAGTCGGGGCAAAAAGGGCAAAAGGACCGGCTGGCATTTGACGCTGGGGCTCAAGGACGCCATCTTCGCCGGGATCGGCGTGGTGGGTTTGCTGATGATGAGTTTCGCCCTGGGAGCCCTGGCCGGGCGCGGCGATATCTACCGGGCCGCTTATTCCTGGGGTTTACTGACCCCGGATGGGTCCAGGGTGGCCCAGCAGTGGACGCCCCCACTCACCGCCCCCGCCGTGGCCCCGCCGGCCGCGCCGGGCACCCCCACCGCGTCCACCCCCACGCCGACGGTAACGGCCGCCCCTGCGGCAGCCC
>JBAVUP010000060.1:0-3238 GCA_049696835.1 Desulfobaccales bacterium | reverse complement strand
CGCCAAACCTGGATGAATTCCTTGATGATGATGTGTCGGATACGCCGGAACATAGTGGTTAGTGGTCAGTTTTTAGTTGCGAGTTTCGAGCTATTACTTTCTTGTTCTCAAGCTTTTTCTTGCTTTGGCTTTTCCGAGATGTCTACTATCTAGAATTTATTTCGACCTTAGTTTAATTAGCCGATCCATAAGCTCAATAAATGCATTTCCCGGTGGGATTTCAACCCTTTTAAGCACTTCATGACACTGTAAAATGTCGTAATGGGCTAAGAATGCTCCAATATATACTGCGTATCCCGGAGAAAACATTAATACAGGACTTCCGTCAGGACCAGGATAAAAATTCATAAAACTTTTCCCGAGGCAATCAGCTTCAGCATGGACAATAGAGCTTGCTATTTTATAGACCGAAATATATTCTCGTTCTAATGGATGTTTTATTACTGGCTCTTTAGGAGCCAATAAATCTCGTTTATGTGCTATTGCCCTGAGATTTAGGTTAGTCCAACTTCTTTCAAATTTATCGTCTTCATAAGTGAATCCGGGAATACGATCCTTTTGCATGGCGATAGCATCTTCTTTTAATCTTTCAATACCATTATAATTTTTTTCAAGATGTTCCCTCAAGGATTCATCTTCCATCGCCACTCTCATTCCTTTAAATTGTCCGATAGGATTATATGATAGAAACTTTTCTAACCCTATCGATATATCTTCGTATATTAGATAAGAGCAAACTATCGTTTGTTCTAACCTTACTCGCAGCAAAGCATATGCTGGCAAAGTGAAGGCCCAGCTATTTATCAATCTGATCGATGTACTTGTTGTTCCAGCTATATAAATCATCCTATAAAATAATTGATTAATTGGCTCCAATAATTCTTTTGCCTTATCTTTTAACAAGTCAGCGAAAATTCTAAAAGACTTCTCGCTAAGTTCAGAATAGGCTTTGATCTTATCCCATTTAGCATAGGGGCCGTAATTAATTTTGTATTCTTGGTTATTTTCTATTTTCATATTGTTTAACTCAGTAATATCAATTCTCTTTTATACTTAAAAACTCTGAACACCGCCAGAATACCCGGATTTGGGCAAATTTGCCCTTGTTTTTAACGCTAACTTAAAACCTGTCTCTTGACAGGGTCTTAAGTTTAGATGGGAACGAGAATAGATTTCTTCTGCTTACTCTTCACCGCTCACTGCCCACTATCTTCACCTGATCTTCTTCTCAAACTTCCTTATCGCCAGCAGCACAAACAAACTCGCGGCGCCGGCCAACATCAAAGCGCTGGGCCAGAGCACCCTGAGGCCGACGCCCTTGAGATAGATGCCCTTGGAGATGGTCACTATATATCTGGCTGGCACAATATAGGAGAATATTTGCAGCGGCAGGGGCATGAGGTAGATGGAAAAGACAAAGCCCGAGAGCAGGAAGGCCGGCAGAAAGGTGGTGAGCATGGCCATCTGGAAGGCCTGCAACTGGTTTTCGGCGATCACCGAAATGAGCAATCCCTGGCCCAGGGTGGCGATGAGGAACAGGGCCGACAGGGCGATGAGCAGCAAGACATTGCCCCGCAGCGGCACCTGGAAGAGGAACTTGCCCAGGGCCATGACGATGGCCATGTCCAACATGCCGATAATGAAATAAGGCCCCAGTTTCCCCAGGAGGAGTTCGGTCTTCTTCAGGGGCGTGGCCATCAGGCCCTCCATGCTGCCCCGTTCCAGTTCCCGCACCACGGTGAGGGCGGTGAGCAGCGCCCCCACCACCGTCATGATCACCGCGATGAGGCCCGGCACGATGTAATTGCGGGACTCCAGTTCTTCATTGAACCAGAAGCGGATCTGGGCGTCCACCGGCGCCTCCGCCTGCACCGGCCCCTTGCTCTGCAGCCGCTGCACCAAGAGTTTCTCATTGTAGGCCGAGGCGACCGCCTGCATGTAGCCCAGGACGATGTTGGCGGTGTTGGAGTCGGTGCCGTCCACCAGGGCCTGGACCACCGCGGTCTTGCCGGTCTGATAGGACCAGCTGAAGTCGTAAGGGATCATCAGGCCCGCCTGCACCTTCCGGGCGGTAATCAAATCCCTCAATTCATTATAGCTGTTCACATAACGCACCAGCTTAAAGTATTCCGTGCCCCGGAAGCGATTGACGAAATCCTCGCTCAACTGGCTGTGCTCCTGGTCGTAGATGGCCAGGGTGACGTTCTTGATGTCGAAGGTGAGGGCGTAGCCGTAGAGCAGCAGCAGGACCACCGGCAGCAGGACGACCTGGAGCAGGCTGATGGGGTCCCGGCGGATGTGGATCAGCTCTTTGCGGAAAATGGCCCAGGTGCGGCGTAAATTCATTTATAGCTCTCAGCTTTTAGCGGTCAGCTTTCAGCTTTTTAATAAACGAGGTTAGCATCTTCTTCACTTCCACTGTTTCTTTGCTGAGCTTCCCAAAATTCAAATCATTCAAGATTCCCAGGTCGTGAGCAAGTAATAAATGATATTCCAGTTCTGTGGCAGAACCCATGGCTATCTGAAGAAATCTGGAAAAATCGGCATCGGTTTCCCTGACACAGCCCTCCGAAATATTTGCTGGAATAGAAGCGCACGAACGACGAATTTGGCTTGTAAGTCCATAGAGCTCTTCTTTTGAGAAGTTCTCCGTCACCTTATAAACATCCAAGGTCAGTTTATGGCCTTTTTGCCAAACTTTCTGCTTCTTGAAATCTTTCATTCGCTTTGCTTTTGGCCTTTGCCTTAAGCTGACCGCTGATAGCTGAAAGCTGACAGCTAACTTCCAGCCCGCTGGACCACGGCAATGAAGGCGTCCTCCAGGCTGGGCGGCACGTGCTCGATGCGGCGCAATAGGGCGATATCATGCGCCTTCAGGACCTCTTCGATGCTCCGCTCCGTGTCTTCGGGCCGGGCCACGGCCACGTGCAGGCCGTCCCCGAAGACCGCGGCCTCGGCCACCTGGGGCAGTTGCTTGATGAGGTCCAAGGCGGCGTCCAGGTCATCAGGATGCACCGCCAGGATGGTCTCCTTCACTTCCTGCTTCAGCTCCCGCGCGGTGCCTTGGGCCACGATGCGTCCCTGGTAGATGAGCACCAGCCGGTCACAGAACTCGGCCTCCTCCATGTAATGGGTGGTCACCAGGATGGTCACCCCCTGCTGCGCCATGGCGTAGATCAGGTCCCAGAAATTGCGCCGGGAAATGGGGTCCACCCCGCTGGTGGCTTCGTCCAGGAAG
>JBAVUP010000059.1:0-38267 GCA_049696835.1 Desulfobaccales bacterium | reverse complement strand
CGACCATATCTGCTGGCAGTGTGAGTTCCTCAAACCGGTGATCAAAGGCTCCAGTTTTCCCCCGGCAGACCTCATCGGCTGGTGCATGAAGATTCACTGGCCCTATTACTGGTGCGTGGCGGACTTCAACGTGGTGAAAAAGTGCTACGCCTTTAAGCAGAAAGGCTAGTATGGAGAAAAACGTCCGCAAGGAACTCGACGACCTGGAAATGATGGTGTTCAACTGGAAGCAGTGCTACCTGGGAGACGCCACCCCGGAGGGCAACAATGACTACCTGGTGGAAGAGTTCCAGGAGGAGATCACCACGTACATGTCTCCGTATCTCCGCCGGTTGTTTCAATGCGACCATCTCACCCAACAGGAGGCGGGGGAGTTCCTGGACAGTTGCTATAGCCAGGTTGATGATCTGCGGCAATTGATCCGGGAACTGGAGACGCCGCCGATGAAGCCGGGGATATGGCAAAGATTAATCCTAAAAACCAAAGTGGTTAGGCAAGAGTAAGGGCGGTTTTTCCACCTGAGTCAGACTATCCGGCCCAGGCCAGGGTGAGGCTCAGGTGGAAATCCACCCAAACGGCGATTTCATGAAAAAGGAGAGTAAGTATGCCAGCAAAATGCCGCGTTGGTGTCTGCGGATTCGACCCCATGATCGTCAGGGGATATCTCAAGACCGGGTTCCGAGCCCTGTGGTGGCACATCCCCGATGAGTTATATGAAGAATTCAACGTTAAACCGAACGGTCATATCAGCGGCAAACTTCTCAAAGTTTACGCCGGTAAGACCGGGAAGATGACCCACGAACCCAATGAAGCGTTCCATTGGAACTTCTCCAAGGAATCAGGGTTGGCCGTGCTGCTGCCGGCCGAGGCCATCATAAAATACGAACTCACCGAGTTCCATTTCATCGAGGTGCTCATCGAGAAGATCAACGATCAGCCGGTCTTGCCCGGCAAAGAGATAGAGAGCACCAAGATGTGGCCCAAGGACAAAATGAAGCTGGGTTACACCGCGGATTATATCGCGCCGTGATGCTTGACCCTTCCCCCCGGTCAGGCCAGCAGGGTTCGCCCCTGGCCCGACTGGGACGATTCAGGCCCCGGCCATGCCAGGGGCCGAACCACGAAGACTGATCCCCCTCTCACCATTCCCTAGTTATTGGGGGAGGGGGATCTACCCTTATCCGGCCCGGAGCGCGACCTAGTCCAAGGGTACCGGATCCCGGATTGACTGACGCGGTACTGATTCGGTGGCCGCCGGCGTGGGGCCGGGCGATCACCGGCGTCAACGCCGCTTAAGTCCCTTAGAGCAGTACCTTGACCCAGGCAACCAGGACCGCAAAGACCCTGGCCCAGTTTTCGGTATGGTCTTGGCCCGAGAAGATATGGGCCAGTTCATGGCATAAGGACATGAGACTGTGGCCCGGGGGATGGAGCATGATTTCCCGGGGTTCGTGGAAGGCCTCCGCCAAGAGAAAGGTGGCGCCGTTCCAATATTTGGCGGGATCGGGCAGGTAGGCCTCATCATGCCGGAGATAGACCGGCTCCTGGCCGAAGGCCCCGCAGATCCGTTGCGCCCAGGTCTCCAGCTCCGGGAACGGGCGCAACTCCAACAGCCGGCCATCGTAGTGATGGCAGCCCTGGCACCATACCTGGCCGTCAAAGACGAGGTCGCCATGTTGAGCCGGAGCGATCAGGATGCCACACCGGGGGCAGTTCATTGAGGATTCCCTTTTGCTTCCACTGCCACCGGTTTACCACAGTCGGTCCCGGCGCCGCAAGAGAACGTTGAATTTTCTGCCGGTTGTCGGCGTCCGGCCAGGGCCGGCTGAAGCCATACGAAGAAGGTGTAAGATTTAACCTACCATGGGTCTGATGCTCCTGGCTGACGGCCGAAGGCAAAGTGAGGCACGATGGTTAGAAACGCACACGACGAAGAAAGGCGGGAGCCCCCGGAAGGGTGGGAGCCGCAGCCTGAAGGAGAGGCGGCGCCGGCGGAGGAGCCCCAACACCCGGGTTGGCTGACCCTGGCCCAGGTCTTCAACAGTGCGGACCCGGTTTTCGAAAACTTCCTTTTCCTGCTGGCCTATGACTACTCTTCCAATATTTATGTGATCAAGGGCGATTATCTCACCATCGTGGACCCCGGCAATGATTACACCGGGTTCATGGACCTGTTCAAACTAGGCTACCGCCCGGAGGATATCAAGAAGATCGTCCTGACCCACGGACACCGGGATCATTCCATGGGCGCCTTCGAGTTGCTGCGGGCCTATCCGGCGCTCGCCGAGAGCGGGGGCTTTGAGCTGATCCTGCATCCGGACAGTCCGGCGGAGCTCAAGGAGGTAGTGAAAAAGTTCGGCTGCCGGGTTACCGAGGTCAAGGGCGGGGAGACCCTGGAACTGAGCGGCCAGGAGTGGGAAGTGATTTACACGCCCGGCCATACCATCGATGGCCTGTCCTTCTATCACGAGCCCAGCAAAACTGCGTTTACCGGGGACATGGCGTTACTCCACGCCATGGCCGAGCCCGACCAAAACGCCGGCGGCCGCCTGGACCATTATCTCTTCGGAGTCAAGGCCCTGCTCAAAAAGGACATTGCCAACCTGCTGCCGGGACATGGCGTCCCCGTAGCGTCCTTAGGCAACCGGGTGGTGGAGCAGACCTACGAAAGCCTGATGTTGAAAATCATCGGGGTGGAGAAAGAGATTCCCTGGATTGACGGCGCCAAGGCCCTGGTGTCCAAGGGGCTGCTGGAGGAGGCGGTCTTTTGCTGCGACCGGGAACTGACCCGGGAGCCGGAAAACTTGATGGCCATGCAGTTAAAGGCCTACTGCCTGACGGATATGGGCCGCGGCGTGGAATCTCTGGCCCTGCTCGACCAGGTCTTGGCGCAGCAGGGTGACAATCTCTATGCCTTGACGGCCAAGGGGCATGCGCTCTTGGGGCTGGGGCAATACCTGGAAAGCCTCCGGTTTTTTGACCAGGCGCTGGCCATCAACCCGGAGTTCCAGGAAGCCCAGATGTATAAAGGTATGAGCCTGTACCTGACCGGCAAATATGACGAAGCCATGGATATTGAAGCCTTTCGCAGGGAGTTCTCCCATCGGATAAAGGACGAGATGCTCAAAAAGCACCAGTCCACCAATACCTGAGGTTAACCCGAGAAGGCACCGGGACCGCAAGGGCAAGAAACCGTTCACGCTGAACCTTGCGGTCGTCTGGTGGTCAACTTTTTCCCTCCCTCAACTCCGGCTGACGGCCCTCCACCGGAACGGTTTTTGCACCTTAGACCGTAAAGCAAATCTCACCATTCCAGGTGAGTCGGAGACCTTACTCCATGGCGAAAATCATCCGGCTCAATCGGGAAAGGAAGGCCATCGAGCAGGCCCTGGCTGCTCTCCAACAGAGAGTCCGCCGCAGGCCTATAGGGGGATGATGGTACCGGCGCCGTTTGGACCCGGGTTCGTGCAGCGGTGATTCCTTACGAATCCTGGCGGGACCTGGAGTTTGTGGTGGCCGATTCCGACATCAAAGACCTGATCCGCTGCCTGGCCGAAGGCAGCATCGGCATTACGAACAATTAATCATTGCTGTATAGATAAAAGACAAAGGTCGATTTTTGTACATTAGGTATTTCAAAACCATGAAAGCAAAAATTCAACCAATGCCCATAATCTCCAGTCGGATTCCATACTATATCGGGATAAAAGGCCGGATCGGGCTATTGGGTAAGCCAATATCGTTATTGGCTCGGATATTGCAATAAAAGTTCATGAAGGAAAGTCCTGGACATACTTTCCTCCTCGTTGCAGTTTCACTTGGCGGCCCCGCGATACTCCTATCGTGGGGCTTTTATTTGGGCCGGCTGCATCATTGAATCAGAGTTCTTTGCCTAGCGAGGCGCGTACGTACACTCCCATGGACCCAAGGAAATCAAAAGCTCAAGACCAGCCCGCGATTGTTATTCTGGTGTTCCATGAACCCTTGCGCTACAGCTTGCTGGAGCTCTTGCAAGAAAATGGTTATGCTCCCAGCGTGGCGGCTAATCCGCAGGAAGCAATGCAGCTATTGCGGAAAAGGAAATGCGCCACAGTATTTATAGACTGTGAGGCCCTCGCCCTGTACGGCCCGGGCATTTGTTCCAAAATAAAGCTGGCCTGCCAATATTGCCGGGTCGTAGTCTTCTGTGACAAGACCCTGGAGGCGCATCGCAAAATCATCAAGGACACCATGGAGATCGGCATTTACGCCTGCCTCTTACCTCCATACGAAGACTGGGAAATCCTGACCATGGTCAGTTATTACCCGCGGATGCGCAGTATTTAAGGAACTAAATACTGAGATAGATTATTTCTTCATATTCATTAATTAGAGAGAGTGAATAATACTTAGTGGTACTAAATATTATTTTCTTACTATAAGATATCATGAGAAGCCTTGGTTAATTTCAGCTTCTGAAATTAAGCGTTATTGATGCAAAAAGGCTTAGTCTTCCACGGCAAGAGATCTTACCCGGCAGGGAAGGCTGGCAAGGCTTAAAACCCTACCCCAAATGCTCCCCAGAAGTAACCAGGGGGTTAGCTTTAGCAGCTAACCCCTTGATTTTTCTGGTGGGCCGTCCGGGGCTCGAACCCTAAACCGAGTGAATAAGAGTGTCTTGCAGCTGACCTGCGCTGAGCTTATGGAAGCCCACCGGCGGTCTTGGAATCGGGAGAACAAGAAGCGCCACGCGGGGGTTGGGCACCTAGAGCGCTCCTGGCTTAAGCCCCGGTTTGTGCGGGCAGTGCCGGGGTGTGGGTAAGACTCTGTAACTCTTAGAATTTTATGGTTCTTTCCCTAAAAATCCAAAGTGATTCCTTTTTTAATTAAGTTCGAAATGTTTGTAGCTTTTTTGGCTTTACCATGCTAAATGTGCTGTTCATGAGACCGCAAAAATGAGAGGAGGACAGACGGCCTGGTAGGGAAAAAGCGTCTTTTCCCCGGTAGTTATGTTGGCGGGGGCTCATGCGGCCTCTGCCGGCGGTTTAGCTGTCTCTTCTGGCGCCCTGGCTCGGTAAATGCTGTAGCCCGATGTAACATAACTGTTTATGTAACTACCCCTACCCACGGAATGAAAATGAAGGGTCCTTACGAAGTTTGTACCTTCGCCCACACCTTGGCACAGGTCAGTCAACCTCCTTTTCCTTCGCTTTCAGAATCTTATATGGTGGCGGGACCATCGTTACCGGTGGACGCGAGTGGCGTGTCCCAAGACCCCTATCAGAACTAAAACGGGGTGGCGAGATGGTCACCATCAAGGGGAATTTAAACCCGAAAATACCCTAAAACCAAAGCTGCAAGGAGAGCGGTCGTGCATTTTCAGGAGAAAACTTTCAGTTCAAGGCGCATCTTCCTCCTGGCGGGGCTGGGGTTGCTGTTGTGCACTTTTTCTGGGGTTCTCTGGGGTTGCGGGTCGCAAGACAGCCCCCCGGTAAGCCAGAAGAAGGACCAGTCCGCCAAACGCGGCCAACCGCGGGTTGTGGAAATTCTGCCCAAGCCGCATCCAGGAGAGGCTCTGCCCCAAAAGCTGGTGATGCAAGGCCAACTGGACCCTGACAGGGTCGAGGTGATCCCTCCTGGTCAGCGCGGTGGTCACGGCGTCAGCTTAAGGGAAATAAAAGCCAGGAGGACAGGGCTGAAAAAGGTTGATCCCCAACTGGTCGAAGTGATTCCGCCGGGTAAACCTGGCGGAGCGGGCAGAACCCTGGGCGCCATCAACGCCTTGAAAGCCTCCGCAGAGTTGAAGAAGGTTGATCCCCAACTAGTCGAAGTGATTCCGCCGGGTAAACCTGGCGAACAAGGCATCACCCTGGGGGCCATAAGCGCCTTGAAAGCCAGGCAACCGAAGATGAATCCGGATTTCCCGATGGACCGGCCGCCAAGTGTTCCCGTTGGGAAAGAGAGTGTGAAGTGAGGGAAATAAGAGGGAACTCCAAAATTTAAGAACCAAGCAGGAATAACCAAAAGGAGGACGGGGAAATGAAGGTGATGCGGATTTTGGCTCTGGTTCTGGTGGTGACCGGCATACTGGCCTTAGGCGCTCAAGAGGCGCAGGCGGAATGGTTAACGTGCACGGTTGTACAAGTGGGATGTGGCTACAGTACCACGTTTCTTAATCTCACGGATGCTGGTAGCGCATTTTCCGGTAGGTGGTTTATAGCCGACCCCACCTCATACAAGGAGATACTTGCCACCGCCTTAACGGCGGTGAGCGCCGGCAAAACCGTGCTCGTGAATGTATCTGCGTTGGAGGAGTACAGCCTCATAGTAGCTATCTATATGAACCAATAAAGATGTAAGCTTCACGGTTGCCACGGAGATACCTTCGGGGGGAAGGTGGGGGAAAGTCTGTGTGTGGATGGTTCAGCACCCGGTAAAGTTGTGAGTATCACCACTGCGGCGGACAACCATGTCTACTTAACTTGCCATTTGATCGACTATCCGTCTCGGATTAAGTCACCAATTTTAGGCAGAATCTGGTATCTGCCGCCTAATCGCCGGTGGTTTGCTGATCAAAGTATCTTGCGGTGAAAAGGGAACCAAAGGGTGACCTGATCGACTTGCGAGGGGGGATCTCACTTTCGCCCACGCACAGAGGCGACACCGCCTTTCCTTTGGCTCACCAGTGGTTTGGGCTTTACCATGCTCAAAGAGCTTTTCATAAAACGGGAAAAAATGGGAGGGAGAAGAAATGGCCTGGCAGAAAAAAAGCGTCTTTTTTGCAGTAGTTATATTGGTGGCGGGACTTTTGCTGGGAGCTCAGGCAGCCGTTGCCGGCGGGTTGGACGTATCTTTTAGCGTGCCCGGCTCGGTAAATGCTGCCGCTGCATTTACTATTACTGTTAATGTAGCTAACCATACTTCAGAAAGCATTACTTTTAACAAGGTGGCTGCCGGTTATGTAACGGCCGATATGAAAGTTAAGGGTCCTTACGAAGTTTACACCACCAGCCACACTTTGGCACCTACCGACACAACCTCCTTTATCTTCAGTTTCAAAATCCTCTATGGCAGCGGGACCATCGTGCCGGTGGCCGTGATGTTGGCCCAAGACTCCTATCAGGGCCAAAATATGAAGGGGGGCGGGGTTGTCGCCGTCAACGTGAATTAAAACGCGCAGTGAACCCTGCCAAAATCAGCGGGCATGAGGCGGTTTAAAGCTAAGATGGCGTGGGCCGGGGCTATCCCGGCGTTCATGGTGCTGGCCGTATATTTGGGGGGCGCCGGTTCCGGGGAGGTACGCCCAAAGAAAGAATCGGGGACCATCTCTCCGGTAATGACCGAGGCGTCCATCTCTTCCTGGGAAGGGGAGCGGCGGCTTTACCGCCTGGAGATCAGGCAACTGACTTTGATTCCCAAGCAATGGGGCCCTTTCGTGTATGAGGATTGCCGGGACCTGGCGATCCAGGGCTGCCACCTCCAAGTCACCAGCGACGCCCTGATTTCCAGCCTGAAGGATATCGGGGAAATGTTGCTCGTTCTGGGCCGGCAGCCCCAGCTAGCGGGGTTGCCGGCCGCCGGCCCGACTGGCCCCGGACCCGCAGACCCCCCAAGCATGACCCTGATAGGGTTGCCGCCCAGGATCGAGGCCCGAAATTTTTCCTGCCGGGTCAACTATCCCGGGGGCCAGGTCCTGACCATCTCGGCCGACTTGGCAACCCTGGACCCACCGAACCCGTGCCTGGACCTGGAAGGAAATGTCCAGGTCGAAGCGGGCCCCGCGGTTCTCCATGCGGCAGCGGCGTGCTGGGCGCCCCTGGAGGAAGAACTGCTGGTTCTCACCCCATACACTCTGGCCGCGGGCAATCAACCGCGCCGCGGCTGTAATGACAATTTCTCTCTGGCCAGAGGTGAGTTAAAACGCCTGCGCCTGGCGAAAGCCAGCGTTCCCATGACCCGGGTGCGGGCGGCGCCGCTGACGCCGGCCCAGTTCATGGCGCACCTCTGGGGCAAACGCCGCGGCAAGCGGGGCGATCCATTTATGTCGGGGATGCTGCTGACGACCTTGCAGGCCCAGGCACAGAAAGGGGTTATGCCCTTACCGGCTGATGGCCCCAAGCATTGATTTTCCCTGCGGCAAACAGGAAAGCCACGAACGCTCTTTTCCCGGTCTTCAGACCGGAACAGGCCTTCGTGGCTTCATTAGTTAGCAGAATCGTGGCTTTCCGTTAATGGCAGCAGGTATGCCCGTGCTGGTGATGCCCGTCGCTATGGGTGTGCTCATGGGTATGAGTGGTCGCCTCGTGGCTGTGCTCGTGCCCGTCGTGGCTATGAGACGCCGCGGCGTGCGTGTGCTCATGATTGTCCTGGTTATGGCAGCACATCGACCATCCCTCCTTTCTGTTTGATATACGTAAATTTAACCAGTTACCCGGGTTGCTGTCAAGCCTCGCCCCCCTGGGTCCTGCCGCAAGGTGGGCCTAAAAAAGAAGCTTAGGCTCAAGCTTCCCTTTCCGGCGCATGGATTATCCTCCATGGTTATTTCGCCGCCGGCCACTCGGTAAACTGCACCCAGAGCACCGCGCCATATTCGGCGTCCTTTTTGGTGCCGTCCGTATGCTTGATGGCCTGTTTTTCCGTGTTCAGGGCGGAGAAACCCCACCAGCCGGCCTTGGGCACCGCAAAGGTAAAGACGCCGTTTTTGTCGGTCTTGACCACCTGGGCGACGAAATAGTCATTGGGCGCAGTCACCTTCTGGTCAGCGTTCCAGTATTCCACTTCCACATCGGCGTCGGCCACGGGCTTCCCTTTGAATTTCACCACGCCCTGGCAAACGTTGCCGGCATAGAGGCCGAAGGGCCTGGTCAAAGGCACGATTTCAGCCTTGAGGCCCACTTCCTGATCCCAACCCTCTTCGGCGCCGAAGGCGGCCACGTAAGTTTTGGTCTGGTGAATGATATATTTATTTTCCGCCGGTTCCCAGTATGGCGTGGGATCGAAATAGAACGTGTAAATGCCCGGCTTTTTCAGGGTGTAGGTGGTCTTCCAGGCCTGTTTATCCAGAACCTTGGTTTCCTGGAGAGTGTTTAAGAGATCGGTTTTCACCTTCCCGGCTAGTACGCCAAACTTCTTGGGCTTGGCCATATTCATGCCATTCTGTTCAAAGGGATGACAGAAGGCCAGGGTCAGTCCCAGGTTTGGATTGTCGCCCTGCATCACCATGGATTTGTCCGGCAGGATCACGCCGAAATGGGCCTGGCAGACGCCGGCCAGGCCGAAGACGAGCATCAGGCACAGACTTAGTATGACACAACGTTTCATCAGCTCCCTCCATTCCTCACTGGATTTGAAGCAGGCAGAGCCCGCCGAGGCATCATGATTTCCCGTCATGGTGGTGGTGGTTGGTGACCGGTTGACAGCAGTGCCCATGGACGTGGCAGCATTCTTTGACGGTGTGCTCCAAGAAATCATTTTCATGCGACACGATCATGTAAGCGATGTCCAGACTCTGAAGAATGTGGATGAGACGGTGCTTGGTGGTCTCGTCCAGGCCGGTGGTGGGTTCATCCAACAGGAGCAACTGCGGCTGCATGGCCAGGACGGTGGCCAGGGAGACCAGCTTCTTTTCACCTCCGGAAAGCTTATAGGTCACCCGGTCTGCGAAGCCGGTGAGGCCCAGTCGATCCATGGTCTCCCGGGCGATGCCTATCGCCTCGGCCGGTGGCTTCCCCTGGTTCAAGGGACCGAAGGCCACATCCTCCAGGACGGTGGGACAGAAGAGCTGATCGTCGGCATTCTGAAACAGCAGGCCCACCTTTTGCCGGACGTCGACAAAATCCTTCTCTTTCGTGACTTCCTGCCCGAAAATGGCGATGCTCCCCGCCTGGGGGCGCAACAGCCCGATGATCAGGTGCAAGAGGGTGGTCTTGCCGCAACCGTTGGGACCGATGAGGCCGATGTGTTTACCCGGGAGGAGCTGATAGTTAAAGTCCTGAAAAACCGGCTGGGGGGCTCCAGGGTGGGCAAACGTGATGTTACGCAATTCAATCAATGGTTCACTCATCGTATCCTCACAGCAGGATGGGCGCCGCCAACTCCAGATAGAGGAGGGCCGCCAACGCCAGCAGGGATGCCGCCACAAAAACCCGGTCGCGGCGCTGCCAGGAAAAGGTCCGCAGGCTGTAAAAGGTCCCATGAAAGCCGCGGCACAACATGGCCTGGAACACGCGGTCGGCCCGGTCATAGCTGCGCACCAGCAGCATAGCCGCCAGATAGGCGTAGCTGCGGTAGGTGTGCAGATTGGTGCGCGGCTGAAATCCCCGAATTTTCATAGCCTGGACCAGGCGGTGGAATTCCTGCTCAAAGACATACAGGTAGCGATAGGTAAACAGCAGCAAATGACACAACTTGTCCGGAAACCGCAACTTATGCATCGCCTGTCCCAGAGTAACGACCGGCACGGTGGCGATCAGGGCAATCAGGGCGATGATAATGGCGTTGGATTTCAGGGTGATCAAACCGGTATAGATCAAACCCTGCCGGGTGGCGGCCAGCGGCCCGAACCGCCACACCACCTCTCCCGGATAGGTCAGCGGTAGGACAAACCAGAGAAAGAACATGAAGCTGTTCACCACCAACAACCGGGCGACCACTTGTTTCAGGGGAAGACGCGCCAGGGCCAGGCAGCCGAGGGCCAGCGCCAGCCCGGCCAGGGCCGCAGCATAGGTGGTGGCTACGGCTATCAGGATAGCCAAGAGGCCGGCCACCACGATTTTGCCCCGGGGGTCCAGACGGTGCGCCAGAGAGGCGCCTTCGGAAAAAGTCTCCTGGATGGTGCTCAAGAATCTTTCTTCCTCTTGCTTTGGAAGTAAGCCCACAGGCCGAAGATGCCCAGGATATAGCCGATGCCGCCGATGATGTCCGCAGGAGTTGTGCGGTGGATAGTCAATTCGGTGAGCATCTCCTTGATGGGGGCGAGTTGGCGCTCCAGGGCTTTATCCAAGGCTGCTGCCAACGCTTGCTGATCTAGGTTGGCGGCTTTGATGCCCGGAGTTACCGGAGCGGCTGCCGGCTCCGCCGGGGCGCGGGCGGCGGGCGCGGCGGCTTTCCCCGGGGTCGCGCCGGTCAGATAGCTGTCCGCCTTGAGCAGCCATTGCCCCCGATGGCCCATGGCCGCCTCCACCACGATCAGCAGATCCATCTTCTGCGCCGCGGCTGCGGCGGGGATCTTAAAGGAGAACTTTCCCAGGTCATCGGTCTGGCCGGTCAACAGGACCTGGCCGGTTTTCTGGTCCTGCACCAGGATCTTACCCAGGCGCACCGGCGTGTCGGGGACAAACTTGCTTTCCGTGTGGATGGTGCCGCCCTCGGCGTAGGCGTAGACCAGCACCCGGTGGGCCAGGGCCGGGGTCGTGACCACGCAGACAGCCAGAATCAAAAAGGCCCCTTGAACCCAGAACAACCACCATTTTTTAGGCATATATTCCCTCCAGCATTTCAGGGCGGACCTTGGTGAGAAACAGGAAAATAAACAGCGTCATGATGCCCTCGATGATCATTATCGGGATATGCGCCAAAAGGACCAGTTCGGCCACTTGGAAAAAGGCCTGCCCGGTGGTGATTAAGGCGGCGGCCACCAGCAGCCCGCTCAGCAAAATGCCCGTGACCCCGCAGGCAAAGGCACCCGTCGCGGCGGCAGTCCCCGGACGGCGCAATAAACCGCGATAAGCATAGAAACAGATGACCGCGGGCGCCGCCATCGTCACCGTATTCACCCCTAACACCGTCAGTCCCCCGAACTGGAAGAGCAGGGCCTGTAGGAACAGGGCGATGAGAATGGCGGGAACGGCCATCCAGCCCAGCAGCAGCCCCATGAGGCCGTTGAGCACCAGGTGTACCCCCACCGGGCCTACCGGCACATGGATGAGCGAAGCCACGAAGAAAGCCGCGGACAGGATGGCCACCCGGGGAATGGCCTCATAATCGATTTTTTTCAGGCCAATGGCGGTGCCCACCACCGTTAAGGCGGCGCCCCCGGCCAATACGGCCGGAGAAAGCACTCCTTCGGAAATATGCATGTCTTCCCTTCCTGGATGTTCCGGCTGCATCAGGGCGGACGCCCGCCTCAGCCAAACCCCACCAAAAGAAAAGGCCACGAAGGCACCCTCCCTCGAGGAAGGGTGGCAAGCCTTCATGGCCTTGAAATTCAATTATTCGGTGATTGCGTGCCCCGGGGCTTCTTACCCCAGATATATGTTTCTTATAAGAAATATCGAACAAGTTCAAGGAAAAAATGATTTCAAAGCACCCCGTCACTCCTTTTTCCGCCAGTATAACATGTGTTAAATAAATTAGAGTCAAGTTAGCATCTGTTAAGTTAAGGCAAAGGTAAAAGTTAGGGGGAGAATAGTCAACTCATTAAAATCACGAATTAATTTATAAGGTGATCTATCCCGGCTCTTGGCATCGATATTGCTGAACCTTTAACCAGAGATTTCTTGCCGTGAGTCCGGCATCAGGAAAGTAAAGGGAGATAAGGTATGGCAACTGCAGATCTTGCTAGTCTGAAGCCCGCAGCCGTAGTGGACGCCCGGGGCAGCGCCTGCCCGGGGCCTCTGATGGAAGCCAAGAAGGCCATCGGTAAGGTGAAAGTGGGAGAGGTTCTGGAAGTGCTCTCCAATGATCCGGGCACCAAGGACGATATGCCCCTCTGGGCCAAGAAAGTGGGCCACGAATTTTTGGGCATGTTGGGCGCCGACGGTTACGACCGCATTTTCGTGGTCCGGAAAAAGTAACCAGGTCTCGCATGGCGGCCGAGCAGTATACGGGGAAAATCTTGATCCTGGCCACGGAGAGCTGCGCCTACCCCGGGGCCGACGTCGTGGGACAGGGACACCAGAGCTATTCGGCCGATACGTATATCCTGCGGGTCAAGGCGCCGGTGCTCTTCCCCGAGAAGTTTTATCTGGACTGCTTCGACAAAGGCATCGCCGGCATTATTATCATGTCCTGCGGGGTGGAATGCCCCTACCCGGGGGCCTATGATGCCCTGGCCAAGCGCGTCGACCGGGTCTACGAGCTAATGAAGGCCCGTAACCTGGACATTCGCCGGCTGCGGCTGACCGCCATCTGCACGGTGTGTACCCGGGCCTTTGTGAAGGAAGTGAAGCAGATGCATGACCTGATCTCGACGTTGGGGCCACCTGCCGCGGCCAGCGCCGCCTGAGTCGGCTGATAAGGGAACACATCAATGAAACTCCTATTTATCATCACCAAGGGCCTGGAAAAATCCGGCAGCGCCATCCGGGCCTTGCAACTCGCCGCTCTAACTGCAGAACAGGGAAATCACGTGGAAGTCTTTCTCCTCGACGAGGCAGTACACTGGGCCCAGGGCATCAAAGCGGCCTATGGCGAATGCCTGAGTGACTATTTAGAAATGCTCAAGAGCCGCGCACACCCGGTCCTCGTATGCAAGTCCTGCGCTGAAAAACGCCTCATCACCCAGGATGACCTGATTGAGGGGACGGTCATTGCACCGATGCCATTGCTGGTGCAGAAGGTGGCCAGCCCGGACTACAAGGTTCTTACCTTCTAGAGGTTTCCCCATGAGTATGGGTTCTCAGCGAAGTCCACGATTTGACGCCCTCGTCCTGGGCGGGGGGATCGCCGGGCTGGAGGCGGCCCTCAATCTCGCCGAGCAGGATTTCTCGGTGGTTATCGTGGAGAAAGACGCGTCCATCGGGGGCAAGATGATCAGGCTCTCCAAGGTCTTTCCCACCCTGGACTGCTCCAGTTGTATCACCACCCCCAAGATGGCGGCCGCGGCGCACCATCCCAAGATCACCATCCTCACCTACTGCGAGCTGCAAACCCTGACGCGCCGGGGCGACGATCTGGTGGCCGTGATTCGGCAAAAGCCCCGCTACGTGGACTCGGGGAAATGCATCGGCTGCCGCCAGTGCGAATATCAATGCCCCGTGATGGTGCCGGATGCCGAGCAAGGGGGATTTGCGGCCCGGAAAGCCATATACATTCCTTTTTCCAACGCCATTCCGCAAAAGGCCCTGATCGATCCCGAGAATTGCATCCTGTGCGGCCGGTGCGCCAAGGTCTGCCCCTCCCAGGCCGTCAACTATTTTGAGCAGCCGGAAGATTTTACCCTGACGGCCGCCACTGCCGTCATTGCCACCGGGTTCGAGTTGACTCCCCTGGAGGACAAGACCCAGTACGGCCAGGGAAAGATTCCCAATGTGATTACGGCCCTGCAGATGGAAAGGTTGCTGGCGCCCCACGGGCCTTATAACCGCGTGCTCAGGCCCTTTGACGGCATGGAGCCGGATAACGTCGCCTTCATCCAGTGCGCCGGCTCCCGTGACCAGAGTATGGGGGTGCCGTATTGCTCCCGGGTCTGCTGCATGTATGCCATCAAGCAGGCGATGCTCCTGTCCGGCTCCTTGCCCCTGGCGGATATCGCCATCTATTACATGGATATCCGGGCCTTTGGAAAGGGTTATGAGCAGTTTTTCCAAAACGCTCAGGCCATGGGGGTTAATTTTGTCAAAGGCAAGGGGGCTTATCTTGAGCCGGGGGAGAATGGGGCAGTCCGGGTCCGGTACGAATCCCAGGAAGCCGATGGCGGGGTGCGGGTGGCCGAGCATGACCTGGTGGTGCTCTCCCTGGGCCTGCTGCCGGGATGGAATCCGCAAGGCCGTTGCGCCCTGGCCACCGACACGGATGCCTTCATTAAAACCGTAAAACCTAAACTGGCCCCGACCATGACCGATCTCACCGGCGTGTTTGTCGCCGGCGCCGCGGCCGGACCCAAGGATATCGTGGACAGTATCGTGGAAGCGGGCGCCGCGGCCATGGAGGCTTCCCGGTATCTGGCGGCCGGGTCAGTGAGCAGTGAGCAGTAAACAGTGAGCAGTAAGCAGCGAGCAGTAAGCAGCGAGCAGTAAACAGTGGTTCAGGCGCCCGGACTCACCCCTCAATCAGGAAAGGTCCGGTAGGGCGGGCGTCCTCGCCCGCCACCTTCTTAAGCAAAGTGAGGCGTAAAGCCCACCCAACGTCACCGGGGAGTGAGTTGTAAGTTAAGCGTTTCTTTTAATCCTGATGGCTGAAAGCTGATACTTGACGGCTAATTTGCGGAGAAAGGCTGATGGCGGAGAAGAAGAACCCTGAACCCGTCCCCGAAGGCAAAGTAGGGGTTTACGTCTGCTATTGCGGCGGCAATATTTCTGATAAAGTGGACGTGGAAAAGGTGTGCGCCCAGGCCCGCAAGGTGCCGGGAGTGGTGGTGGCCCGTTCCAACATGTTCATGTGCTCCGATCCCGGCCAGGAAATGATCATCGAGGACCTCCAAAGTGGCCTGGTGGATCGGGTGGTGGTGGCCTCCTGCTCCCCCAGTCTGCATGAAGCCACCTTCCGCCAAACTCTGGCCCGGGCCGGGGCTAATCCCTATGTGTACGAGCACGCCAACCTGCGGGAGCAGGTGAGTTGGGTGCACCACGGGGCCGAGGCCACCGAAAAGGCCACCCGGCTGGTGGCCGCGGCCGCAGCCAAGGCCGAAACGCTCAAGCCGCTGGATCCCATCCGGGTGGAGGTGCAGCCGCAGGCGGTAGTGATCGGCGGCGGGGTGGCCGGCCTTAAAAGCGCCCTGGAGTTGGCCGGGCGGGGCCTGGGCGTGATCCTGGTGGAAAAGAGCCCTTTTCTCGGGGGACAGGTGGCGCAGTTGCATCGCCTGGCGCCCTGGGGAGAAAGCGCCGCAGCAATCATCAGCGAACTCACTGGCGCAGTCATGCAGCATCCGGCTATCACGGTTTACATCTGCGCGCAGGTGGAGGGCTTTGAGGGCTATATCGGTAATTTCAAGCTCAAAGTGGTGAGACAGTCCCCAGAAGGCGCGGCCTACGCCGACAGGCTTGCAAGGCTGAGCCGTTCCGGTCTGGGCCTGGGGGAATATGTGCCCTTTGCGGGGGTTATGCCGGCCGTAATTCCGGAAAGGCGGGAAGAGTTTGACCTGGACGCCGGGGCCATCGTGTTGGCCACGGGTTTTCGGCCTTACCAACCCCGGCCGGGGGAATACGGCTATCAGGAATTTCCCGAGGTGGTCACCCTGCCGGAACTCATCCGCCTGCTGGCCGAGGCCCAGGCTGACGGCGACACCCTGGTGCTCAACGGCCGGCCCATCCGCCACGCGGCTATGATCCACTGTGTGGGCAGCCGCCAGATTCCGGGCATCCATGAGGAGAATGCCGGCGGCTATCTGAACGAATACTGCTCCCGCACCTGCTGCAGCGCTACCCTCTACACTGCCAATCTGATCCGGGAAAATTTCCCCAAAACCCGGGTCTTTGATTTTTACCGGGACATCCGCACCTATGGCCGGGGACAGGAGGAACTCTATACCCAGGCGGCCCAAAACCGGGTGGTGTTTTTCCGCTTCGAGGCCGGCGAGGAGCCCCAGGTCCTGAGGAACCCCGACCCCAAGGGCCCTCCCCTGCTGGTCAACGTGAAAGATGTCCTGACCTTCGGCGAGGAACTGGCAGTGCCGGTGGATCTGGTGGTGCTGGCAGTGGGTCAGGAGCCCAATCCCACCGCCGACCTGGTGAAGATGATGAAGATTCCCGTGGGCGCCGACCGCTTCCTCCAGGAAGTGCACCCCAAACTGCGCCCGGTGGAAGTGGCCGTGGCCGGCATCTTCCTGGCCGGTACCTGCCAGGCCCCCTTCGACGTGGGTGAGACCTGTGCCGCGGCGGGGGCCGCGGCGGTCAAGGCTGCGGCCATTCTGACCCGGGGCTACGTGGAGTTGGACCCCTTTGTGGCGGAGGTTGATCTCAGCCAATGCGTGGGCACCGGCGCCTGTGTTACAGCCTGCCTGGCGGAAGGGGCCTTGACCATGGTGGAGCAGGAGGTGGCGGGCCGGAAGGTCAGGCGGGCCCAGGTCCAACCGGCCCTGTGCCTGGGCTGCGGCGCCTGTGTGGCGGTCTGCCCCGAAAACGCCATTAACGTGCAGGGCTGGACCTTGAAACAGTACGAGGCCATGGTGGATATGATCGTCTCGGACAAGTACCTGGAGGGGGCGTGATTTTGCTAAGCAAGGCCAAAGAGGCTCAAGCTTTTACCCCCCTTTTCTAAAGGGGGGCAGGGGGGATTAAAAGGCGCCTCATAATCCCCCTAAATCCCCCTTTAAAAAAGGGGGACTTAAATACCTGCTGCAAATGGGCCTTACGGCGAATTTTATGAACCACGACGTGGAATCCTTACCCGTGAGGTTTGCTGATGCCGGAAACATCAGTTGAAAAAGAGTCTGGGAAAGAGGCCCTGAAACAACTTAAGGCGGCCCGCCAAGAGCAGATTGCCGCGGCCACCGCCCGGATGAAAGAGCAGCGGCGGGCGGTGAAAGCCATCAAGGAGCATCTTGCCGGAGCTGAGCTAACGGTGCCCGAGATGGCCGCGGCCACGGGTCTGCCGGCCTCCGAGGTCCTCTGGTACGTGGCCTCGTTGAAGAAATATGGAGAAATTCTGGAAGGCCCCAAGGATGGCGGCTATTTTCGTTACCGGCTGGGCCAACCGGTGGCCGCCGAAACGGAGCCGGCTTCGTCAGAGTAGCAGCGCGCCAGAGGACTGGACATGTCACAGGTAAATCCCGATTTTGCCGAAGAGCTCAAACCGTATGGCGTGGACACGGCCCTCGAGTGTTTCAACTGCGGCACCTGTGCGGCCATCTGTCCCCTCATCTTTGAGCATTTTCCCCGGAAAATGATCCGCTACGTCCAGGTGGGGGCCAGGGAAAAAATCCTGCAACATTCCCAGGAACTCTGGCGGTGTCTGCACTGCGGGCTGTGCACCCAGACCTGTCCCCGCCAGGCCAACCCGGGCGAACTCATCCTGGGGCTGCGCCGCTATGTGGTAGCGAACTTGCGGAGGGCGTAAGATGTTTAACCCCAGGGACATCATCGAGCTTATCGCCGCCAATGTGAGGAAGACCCGCAATCCCTTCGGGGTAGCCGGCTCCCAGCTCAACACCTGGTGGCGGGACGCGGCCGGCTTCACCCGGCGGCCCGGGGACGCCCTGCTCTTCACCGGCCTGATGTATCAGGCCATACCTTACATTGAAGCCACCACCCGATACCTGGAGCGTCTGGAGGCCAGCCGTTGGGCCGCCTCCCTGCGGCTTGCCCGGTTCAGCCGCTACGTTCCCGGCTCCCTGCTGGGCCGGGGGTTTGCCTGCCTGATCTCCAAAGAGGAAAAAAAGCAGTTTAACGGCATCCTGCACTCCATCTGCCGCTTGCTGACGAAATCCGGCGTGGGCTTCTTCTATCACCCCGAAATGGACTTCTACAGCGGCATCCTGCTCTACGATCTGGGGGATCAGGAGGGCTTTGTGGAGCACGCCCGGTTCGTGGCCAGGACCCTGAAGCTGCATGGGGTCGACAAGATCATCACCGTTGACCCCCACACCACCTACGCCCTGCAAGAGCTTTTTCCGAAGTACACGGGGGTTAGCTTTGACGTGCAGCCTTATTTCGCTTTACTCCGGCCGGGCGAAGCCAGCCGCGCCAACGGCCGGCCGCCGGTGGTCATCCACGACCCCTGTTTTTACGGCAGATACCTGAAGCTTTCGGAGGGGCCCCGCCGGCTGCTCACCAGTTTGGGCCTTACATATGTGGACGTGCGGAACTGCGGCGAGTTCACCTCCTGCTGCGGCGGTCCGGCGGAGTCGGTGTCCCCGGCCCTGAACCGGGAGATTCTCGGCCGGCGAGCGGCGGAACTTGAGGCCAGCGGCGCCCCGGTGGTCACCATGTGCCCCATCTGCCTGGCCAACCTGCTCAAGGCGGGCCTGCCCGTGGAAGACCTGGCCAGCCTGGTGGACCGTTATTGTTAAAGATGCCGTAAAGGTGGTATTAAGGAAAGGGCGAAATCTTTTGGCGGGTCCCAGCTTGAAAAATTATAGCTAACCATAGAAAGGAGGATAAAGCATGTCTGAGGAAAAGGAAAAAATCGTTTTTATCGTCACCCGGGCCGGAGAGGATCCGGAAAGGGCCACCTTCCCCTTTTTGATGGCCAACGCCGGACTGGCTATGGATGTGGAGGCCACCATATTTTTACAGGGCACCGGGGTTTATCTGGGCAAAAAAGGTTATGCCGAGCATGTCCAGGCACCCGGTCAAGCCCCTTTTAAGGAATTGCTGGACAACTTTCTGAAGCACGGAGGCAAGCTCATGGTCTGCATCCCCTGCATTCAGGAACGCAAGATCGACCCGGCGGATTTGGTGGAGGGAGCGGAGTTGTCCAAGGCGGGTAAACTGATCGACGCCATTACCACCGCCAAGGCCACCCTGGTTTACTAAAGATATGACCAGACGCCGCCTGGCGGATCATGGAAATTAAGAGCCCCTGGCCGACAACCGGCCTCAGGTCAGCGGTGAGGTGGGCTGGGTATTCCCTGGCTTCATCCCCACTGCGGTCATATCAGGCCAAGCGGTGACGGTTTGTGCACGTCGATGCCGTATTTTTTCATGCGGCGCCAGACGGTGACGCGGCTTACGCCCAAAAGCGCCGCGGCCTGGGACTGGTTGCCGCCGACCTGCCGCAGGGCGTGGAGCAAGGCTGCCAAGGGGCCAAGGGGGTCCGAGTTTACCTGGCCCCCGGTTCGGCAAAACTTGTTCCTCCCGTGGTTTTATAAAGGATGGCTGGTATATGACCCAGAAATTGTTGCTCCACATCTCGGATCGGGATAAATGGCCGGTAGTCCTCATGCTGGTGCAATCTCTGGTGGCAAGCGCTCCGGCAGAGCAGTTCCAGGTGGTCATGTTAGCCGATATTTTTGCCGGCGGCGTGTGTCTGGCGTGCCACCGGACGTTGCGGGAGCAGATGGAGGCCTTGGTGGCGGCGGGCCACCAGATCCGGGTCTGTGCTGCGTCCTTGCAGGCCTTGAATCTTCGAACGGAGGGCCTGCCGGAGTTCGTGAGCATCGTGCCCAACTCCCTCGCTGAGATTCCGGCACGCCTGGCAGAGGGCTATCTGTATTTAAAAATGTGAGGGGAAAATCGTACTGTCAAGGAACCTTGGTGTTCCACGCGCCAGCCGACATTGATACAAGGCAAGCGCCAAGTTTAACCCAGAAAGGAGGTGACATCAGATGTCCAAATTTCTCTTTATCATTTCCCAGGGCTTTGAGAAGGCCGGCCGGGCCACCAGGGCTTTCCAGTTTGCCAAGGTGGCCAGGGAAAAGGGCCATGACGTCAAGGTGTTCCTGGTGGACGACGCCATTCACTGGGCCCAGTTGGGCATGGCTGAAGGAGTCAGGGCGGCTACGGGCGAAGAGATGAAGCCCTTCATCAACTACCTGTTGCAACACGACACGGAGATCGTGGCATGCAAAGCGTGAGTGGACCACAGGTATTTAACCCCCGATGAAATGATTCCGGGGGTCACGATTGAAGGAGCGCCGTACCTCATCGATCTGATGGTGCAGTATCAGACGATGACGTTTTAGGGATCCTGTCGCAGATCGGACCTGGCCTTCCCGTCAGGAAAGAAGATGAGGAGGGCGGGTCGGCTGCTGGTGGAGATGACCAGCGCCGGGTCCGCGGCGGTTTATTAATAATTATCCAAACACGGGCTGCGCCTACCACCCTCTCCCCCCAGAGGGGGGGGAGGGCTGGGGTGGCGCGGCAAGACACTAGGCCGTAATCAATTTATGTACGTCGATGCCGTATTTTTTCATGCGGTGCCAGACGGTGACGCGGCTGACGCCCAAAAGCGCCGCGGCCTGGGACTGGTTGCCGCCCGCTTGCCGTAAGGCATTGATCAGGGCCTTTTTTTCATCGGGATCCGGGACGGCCCCGGCCTCCGGCTGAATTCCCGGGGAGTGGTCCCGGGAATTCAACTTGGGGGGCAGGTGGGAAGGCGCAATGAGGCCGGCTTCGGCCACCACAAAGGCGTATTCCAGCGCCCCTTGGAGTTCCCGCACGTTGCCGGGCCAGGGATGAGCCAGCAAAATCTGCATGGCTTCCCGGGTAAGCCCGGATATGGCCTTGCCGCTGCGCCGGCGCAGTCGAGTGAGGAAATGCTCCACCAGGAGGGGGAGGTCATCCAGACGTTCCCGCAGCGGCGGCAGATGAATGGGAATGACATTGATGCGGAAAAACAGGTCTTCCCGAAATCCTCCCTCTGACACGAGGGCTTCCAGGTTGCGGTGGGTCGCGGTAATGATGCGGACATCCACCGAAATGGGCCGGTGGTCCCCCACCCGCTCAAATTGCTTGCTCTCCAGGACGCGCAACAGTTTTACCTGGATGGCCGGGGGAATGTCGCCAACTTCGTCCAGAAAGATATCCCCCCGGTGGGCGGCCTCAAAACGACCCTGGCGATGGGTGTAGGCCCCGGTAAAGGCCCCTTTCACATGGCCGAAGAGTTCACTTTCCAGCAGGCCCGCGTTGAGGGCGGCGCAATTGCAGGTGATGAAGGGCCCCTCGCTTCTCCGGCCCAGGGCATGAATGGCGTGAGCCACCAGTTCTTTACCGGTGCCGCTCTCCCGATAGATAATCACCGGGGCCTCGCTTTGCGCGGCTTTTTGGGTGAGTTCAAAGACTTGTTGCATGCGGGGGGATTTCCCCACCAAACCCTGAAAGTCGCCGGTGGTATCCATGAGTTTGGAGAGATGGTGGATCTTCTCATCCCGTTTGTCCAATTCCGAGATATCGGTGAGAGTTTCCACCGCTCCCAACACCTGGCCGGCCTCATCCCGTAGGATGGCGGCATTTTTCAGGGTATGGGCATAAGAACCATCTTTGCGCATCATCAGACAGGGTTTGCGGGTGGCCGCCTCCTGCTCAAAGAGATCGCACCACTGGTATTTACCTTCCGAACGGGCGATGGTGCAGGTGTCGCAGTTCAACAGGGCACAGGAGCGGCCGATGAGTTCCTCCCGGCTATATCCGATAATCTTTTCGAAAGCCTGATTGACCATGAGTATGGTGCCGTCCGGGCTTACCACCATGAGGCCGTCATTCATGGCGTTGATGATTTCTTTCCAGTAATGGTTGATCGTCAAATCTTGCATGGGTGGCTTGGGTTTTAACACTTGTTTTAACATCTATGATAGCAAAAACCCTGATGGGACACAACCATGGGTTACTTTTCTTGAAGATCGCGGTGCGGGGTTTTGGGCCAAGAAGGCCGCTGGCTGCGGCGGCGCGGGTTTACTCCCATGAAATCTGATCAACGACTGGATATTTCCGGAGTGGTGGTCCCCTTCAGCCTGGCCTTATGCAAATGCAGCCTGGCCCGGATGGCTGCCGGCGGGGTTTTGGAGATTCAATTGCAAGACCGCGATACTCTTCAGGATTTATTGATTATTGTGGAGCGTTCCGGAGATGATGTCCTGGCCTGGGAAAAGCGTGATGACTGCTATTATCTGTGGGTGCGAAAAAGCCCGGGACGCCGGTAAGCTCTGGCGGAGAAGCAAGGCATAGCGGAAACTGCTAACCAAGACTCTTTAAAAGCCCTGGGAGAAGGGGAACCACTTTTCGATGATAACAACGTAATATCAGGCTGGAAGGACGGCTGACTTTGGGGAAATGAGTCATTCTTCGGGTTTTAATTCCGTATCCACCACCACAATATTCACCCCCCGGGCCTTAAGGATCAGTCGCTCGGCCAACGTCTTACGGCCCAGCCAGCGTTTCCAGGCCGACAGCGGGCCCGGCTTGCCGATGACGATGTGGCCGACCCGGTATTCCCGGGCAAAATGGAGGATCGTCTCCACAATGTCATCGCCTTTAAAGGGAAAGACCTGGGCGCCCAGTTGTTTGGCCAAGGTGAGCGTATCGGAGATCAGGCGCTGGGTGGTGGCATCGATGGCGGTGGGCTCCTCCCGAGGGGTCTGGACGTAGACCGCATACCAGTTGGTGTTGAGGCGGCCGGCGAGCCGCGAGCCATAGCGCAGCAGGGCGGCGGCATTAGGGCCGCGAGAACTAAGGCACACCATCACCTGATCGGGAACGGTACCATGTTCTTCCTGCGGTTCAGTACGGTACTTGAGGTCAATCTGTGAGGCGAGTTCACGGAGCGTCAATTCCCGCAGCTGATCCAGGTTGACGCGTCTGAAAAAATTTTCCAGGGCCACGCCTATCCGGTCCGTCGGGTAAATTTTGCCCTCCCGCAGGCGCTGGAGCAAGTCCGCCGGGGATATATCTACGTTAACAATTTCATCAGCCTCGGCCAGCACGGAATCGGGGATGCGTTCAAGGACCTTCACCCCGATGTGGGTTTCCACGATATCATAAAGGCTTTCGAGATGCTGAACGTTAAGGGTGCTGATGACGTGGATGCCCGCCGCCATGAGGTCCTCCACATCCTGATAACGTTTGGTATTCTTGCTTCCCGGGACATTGGTGTGGGCCAGTTCGTCCGCCAGGGCGACTTCGGGCCGCCGGGCCAGAACCGCCTCCAAGTCCATCTCCTCGAGGGTGATGCCGCGATACAGCACCTGCCGTCGGGGCACCACCTCCAGACCTTCGATAAGATCTGCCGTCTCCTTGCGTCCGTGGGTCTCCACGAAGCCCACCACCACATCCACCCCTTCCTTTTTAAGGCGGTGTCCCTCCTGAAGCATCTGCCAGGTCTTACCGACCCCGGCCCCATAGCCGAGATAGACCTTCAGCTTGCCGCGCTGGGAGCGGCGGATCAGGCGCAGGAAGCTGAGGGCCTTGTCATCTGCCATGTTAAACCGACCGTACAATCAGGTTAGTGTTTATAGGGGCACGGCTCCGAGCCTTACGTCGAAAATTGGCACCCACCTTATGTGGCCCCCAGGGCTTCCAGGGCCAGGTTGAGCCGTAGCACATTGACCCCAGGCTCTCCCAAGAAGCCGAGGTCAGGCCCTTCGGTATATTCCTGAATGAGGGCTTTGACCTGATCTTCACTCAACTTTCTGGCCTTGGCAACCCGGCTGGCTTGCAGCCCGGCATTCTCCAGGCTGATATGCGGGTCCAGGCCGCTACCGGAGGCGGTTACGGCATCGGCGGGGACCAGGGTGCCGGCCGGCAGGTTATTTTCGGCACGATACTTCTCCACCCGTTCCTTCACCTGATCGCTGAGCTTCCGGGAGAGCGGCCCGAGATTGCTGCCGCCGGAGCTGGCGCCGTCGTAGCCGGTGTCGCCGGCCGCCGAGGGCCGGGGGTGGAAGTACTGAGGGCCGCTGAAGTTTTGGGCCAGCAAGCGGCTGCCGACGACCTTCCCCTGGACTTTCACCAGCGAGCCGTTGGCCCGGCTGGGAAAGCCCACCTGGGCGATTCCCCAGACCACGAAGGGATAGATACCGCATAAGATGATGAGCAGGGCCAGCGTGGCCAGAGCCGCTACCTTGATTTCCTGTAACAGTTCTTGGATCTTCATGGTCGATTCTCTCTCAGACCAGGTGCAGGGCCGCGACGATCAGGTCGATGAGCTTGATGCCGATAAAGGGCACGATGACGCCGCCCAGGCCGTAGATCAGCAGATTGCGCCGCAGCACGGCGGCGGCCCCCAGGGGGCGGAACTTGAGGCCCTTCAGCGCCAGGGGAATCAAGGCAATGATAATCAGGGCATTGAAGATCACCGCACTGAGGATGGCGCTTTCGGGCGAGGCCAGCTTCATGACGTTGAAGGGGGCGATCTGCGGGAAGGTCCCCACCAGCATAGCCGGGATGATGGCGAAGTATTTGGCCACATCCTTGGCGACGCTGAAGGTGGTCAGGGCCCCCCGGGTCATGAGTAGTTGCTTGCCGATCTCCACCACCTCGATGAGCTTGGTGGGGTTGGAATCGAGGTCCACCATGTTGCCGGCCTCCTTGGCCGCCTGGGTGCCAGTGTTCATGGCCACCCCCACGTCGGCCTGGGCCAGGGCTGGGGCATCGTTGGTGCCGTCGCCGGTCATGGCCACCAGGTGTCCGGCCGCCTGCTGGCGGCGAATCAGGGCCAGCTTGTCTTCCGGCTTGGCCTGGGCCAGAAAGTCGTCCACCCCGGCCTCCTTGGCGATGGCCGCGGCGGTGAGGGGATTGTCACCGGTGATCATGATGGTGGTAATCCCCATGGCCCGAAAACGCCGGAACCGGTCCGGCAGGCCGCCCTTGACGATGTCCTTGAGATAGACCACCCCGTAAACTTTTTCGGCGCTGGCCACCACCAGGGGCGTGCCGCCCAGGAAGCCGATGCGCTGGATCTCGGCGTCTATTTCCGGGGGCATGGGTTGGCCGACGAACTCCTGCACTGCATCCGCCGCGCCCTTACGGTAATGGTCGCCGTCGAGATTGACGCCGCTCATCCGGGTTTTGGCCGAGAAGGGAACAAACTGGGCGTTGGGGAACTCGTGCAAATCGCGCCCCCGCAGTCCGTATTCCTTGGCCAGCACCACGATGCTGCGGCCTTCCGGGGTCTCGTCGGCCAGGGAGGCGAGCTGGGCCACCCCGGCCAGTTCCTTCACGTCGACGCCCGGGGTGGGGATGAACTCCACCGCCTGGCGGTTGCCCAGGGTGATGGTGCCGGTTTTGTCCAACAGGAGGACATCCACGTCGCCGGCAGCCTCGGCGGCCCGGCCGCTCATGGCCAGGACGTTATGCTGCACCAGCCGGTCGATGCCGGCGATGCCGATGGCGCTCAACAGGCCGCCGATGGTGGTGGGAATCAGGCAGACCAGGAGTGAGGCCAGCACCGGGACGGAGAACTCCACCTTCGCATAGGCCCCGAAGGGCTTCAGGGTGATGATGACCACCAGGAAGATGATGGTCAAGGCCGCCAGCAGGATGGTCAGGGCGATCTCATTGGGGGTCTTCTGGCGGCTGGCCCCTTCGATGAGGGCGATCATCCGGTCCATGAAGCTCTCGCCGGGGTTGGCGGTGACCCGCACCACGATCTCGTCGGAGAGCACCTTGGTGCCGCCGGTGACGGCGCTGCGGTCACCGCCGGCCTCGCGGATCACCGGGGCGGATTCGCCGGTGATGGCCGATTCGTCCACCGTGGCGGCACCTTCGATGACTTCGCCGTCGGCCGCAATCACCTCGCCGGCCTTGACCATAAAGATATCATCTTTGCGCAGGGATTCAGCCGGGATAGTCTCGAGGACGCCATTGGGGAGACGCCGATTCGCCAGGGTTTGGGTGCGGGACCGGCGTAGGGTGGCGGCCTGGGCCTTGCCCCTTCCTTCGGCCATGGCCTCGGCAAAGTTGGCGAACAGCACCGTGAACCAGAGCCACAGGGCGATTTGCAGGAAGAAGCCCCAGGCCCCGCCATGTAAAGGGGTATAGAAGAGCTTGGCCGTGGTGACCACGGCGCCCACCAGGGCCACGAACATCACCGGATTTCGGACCATAAGGCGAGGATGGAGCTTCCGAAAGGAATCCCAGATCGCCGGGATCAGAATCGCCTTATCAAACAAGGACCGAGCTTTTAGTGTGCTGGCCATAGGCAAATCCTTAGAACAATTTGTTGGAATTGAGCATCAAGAAATGCTCCACGATGGGCCCCAGGCTGATGGCCGGGAAGAAGGTCAGGGCCCCGACGATGAGCACGGTGCCGATGAGCAGGAGAACAAACGTGGGGCCGGATACCGGGAAACTGCCGGCGCTCACGGGAATGGTCTTCTTGGCCGCCAGGCTGCCAGCCAGGGCCAGCACCGGCACGATGAGCAGGAAGCGCCCGATGAGCGTGGCCAGCCCCAGGGTCAGGTTGTACCAGGGGGTGTTCCCCGAGAGGCCGGCAAAGGCGCTGCCGTTGTTGCCGATACAGGAAGTAAAGGCATAGAGAATTTCGCTGAAACCGTGGGGCCCGGCATTATTCAGAGCCTTGACGCCCCACTCAGTCGAGGTGGCCACCGCGGTGCAGCCCAGCAGAAAGACGATGGGCACCAGGATAGCCAGGGCCGCCACCTGGACGTCGAAGGACTCAATCTTCTTCCCCAGGTACTCCGGGGTGCGGCCCACCATGAGGCCCGCCAGGAAGATGGCCAGCACCACGAAGACCACCATGCCGAAGAGACCGGCGCCGACGCCGCCGAAGATGACTTCGCCCAGGTGGATGTTGAACATGGGCACCAGCCCGCCCAGGGGCGTGAAGGAGTCGTGCATGGAGTTGACCGCGCCGCAGGAGGCATCCGTGGTCACGGTGGCAAACAGAGACGAATTAAAGATGCCGAAACGCACTTCTTTACCTTCCATGTTGCCGCAGGATTGATCGACACCCAGGGCCGCCAGGCGGGGATTGCCGCGGGACTCCGCCCCCCAGCAGATGAGCACGCCGATGAGGAAGAGGAGAAACATGGCGGCCCACACCGACCAGCCATGTTTCTGGTTCTTCACCATGCGCCCCAGGTAGTAAGTCAACCCCGCGGGAATCAAGAAGATGGATAACATTTGGATGAAGTTGGACAGCGGGGTCGGATTCTCGAAGGGATGGGCGGCGTTGGCGTTGGTAAAACCGCCGCCGTTGGTGCCCAATATCTTGATGGCCACCTGGGAGGCCATGGGACCCTGGGGAATCGTCTGGGTTTCCACCCTGACGTCTTCCAGCACCGTTTGGCCCTGGGCGTCCTTGACCTCCTGGCCGCGGGCGTCCTTCTTGGCCACCTGGGTGGTGAAAGGCTCCACCACTTTGGCGGTTTGGTAGCCGCTGAAGTTCTGGATCATCCCCTGGGAGACCAGAAACACGGCAAACACCAGGCAGACGGGCAGCAGCAGGTAAAGGCAAGTGCGGGTCAGATCGGTCCAAAAATTTCCGATAGCTGATGCCTTATCCCGGGCGATGCCCCGCACCAGGGCGGCGGCGATGGCGATGCCGGCGGCGGCGGAGAAGAAGTTATGGGAGGCCAGGCCCATCATCTGGGAGAGGTAGGACAGGGTACCTTCGCCGCCGTAGTTCTGCCAGTTGGTGTTGGTGGTGAAACTGGCCGCGGTATTAAAGGCGAGATCCCCGGCCACCCCGCCAAAGCCCTGGGGATTGAGGGGCAGCACCCCTTGCAGCCGCAGGATGAGATAGGTCAGCAGCATGGTGACCAGGCTGAAAATCAGGACGGAGACGGCATAGCCTTTCCAATCCTGCTCCTTGGAGGAATCAATCCCCGTGAGGCGATAGATCAGGCGCTCCACCGGTTTCAACGCCGGATCGAGGAAGGTGCGGCCTTCTCTATCCAGCACCCGCACCAGGTACAGGCCCATGGGCTTGGTAAGGGCCAACAGGATGATACTGAACAAAGCTAACTGTATCCAACCACTCACATTCATCTAGGCTTCTCCGACTTAGAACTTTTGCGGGCGCAGCAGCACCACGAAAAGATAGATAATCAGCGCCACGGCCACCAAACCCACGATCAGGTTTTCCATGTCTTGCCCTCCTTGGCCAGGAACCCGACGTATCCCAGGCAGATGACAAAGAAAAGCAGGGTTAAGATTAACCAGACAATATCCATATTAATCATCTCCTGGCACGGATTCGATTTGTCCGTTTAGGTCAAATTGGGGCCGGGCTCCGGTGCCGCCTTCACGGTAAAAGTAAATTTCGTCCCTTTGCCGACCTGGCTGGCGGCCTCGATGTGGCCGCCGTGAGCCTCCACGATCTCCTTGGCTATCGTGAGTCCCAAGCCGGAGCTGACCTGCTCCTGACCCGGCACCCGGAAGAATTTTTCGAAGATGTGCGGCAGATGCTCCGGGGCAATACCGATGCCGGTGTCCTCAATGGCGAAGCGCACCATGCCGTCCTCAGGCTGCGCCGTAATCCTGACTTCCCCCGCGCGGGGCGTATATTTGAGCGCATTGCTGAGAAGATTATCGAACACCAGATAAAGGCGCGCCGGGTCGGCCAGCACCTGCGGCACGTCTGGGGCCACATCGATGGTCAAAGCCAGGCGATGGTCCCGGAAAGCTGCTCTCACTTTATCCGTCGCCTGGAAAACCAGTTCTTCGACCTTGACCGGCTGTATCTTAATCTCGGCATCCCCTGACTCTATGCGGCTAATATCAAGCAGATCCTCAATAATTCGGTAAAGCCGGTCACTATCCTGCCGCGCCGCCTCCAGCACCTCGAACTGCTTGGGGGATAAGTCGCCGATTTTCTCATGCAAAAGCACATGGATCGCCAGGCGTATCGAGGTCAGAGGCGTCTTCAGTTCATGGGAGACCGTGGAAATTAAGCCGTTTTTGACTTCGTCGAGACGGCGCAGCCGCGTGACATCGGTCAACATCAGGGTTACGCCCACCAGTTGGCGCGGCGCATCAAAGATGGGCACGGCCTGCGGCAGGAAAAAATGCTCTTCTTCATTCATAAAGATTTGCATCGCCATATCATAACCTCTGGGCTGATAGGGACGCTCTTGATGACAGACCCGCCAGAAAATCTGGGTGACCTTCTCATTTCCCGCCTCGTCCACCGTCGATTCCGGCACCAGCCCAAACAGGCGCTGGGCAGTATCATTGGCCAGCTCTATCTTGCCGCTGGGGTTGCAGATGGCTACGGCGTCACTCAGGCTATCGAGAGCCAGCTGGGTGGAACGCTGGGCCCGCAAGAGGTGGGCCTGGTTGCTGCGCCGTAATTCCCGCAGGCTGGCGGCCATCTGGTTAAAGGCCTCCCCTAACTGGCCGATTTCGTCCTGGGAGCGGACGTTGACCACCAAATCCAGATTGCCTTTCTGGATTTCCCGAACCGACCGGGTGAGACTGGCAATGGGGCGCAGAATCGCCGGCCCCGCCAGGATGGTGAACCCGGCGCCCATGGCAATGGCGATAAATAACAGGAACAGCATGGCCTTTCTGGTCTGGGCGGCCCGCTGTTTCACCTGTCCGTCCGCGGCCACCATATTATCCAGGTTCAATTTGATGATTTCTTGGGCTACCCCCCGGACCTCTTGGGATCTGGGCAAAAGTCGCTGATTAAAAAATGCGCGGCGTTGGGTCAAGTCGGATACCTTATAAAAATTTTCCAGGTCCAGGCTATAGCTCTTCCAGGATGCCGTCAGCCTGTCAGTCAACTCCTGCTCGCCGGGAACGGTGATGTTGCCCTGCTGAAACCGGAGGTTCTGGTCGAATCCCCGCATGACCGGCTCGCTTTGCCGGCAGACGTCAGGCCGGTCTTCCAATAAGCACAGCTCGGCCTGGCGACCCAGTTTATCCAGGGCGACCTTCATGTGGTCACAGGCGGCCACGGTGTCATAGTTCTCTCGCAGGATGCGTTCGATGGCCTTGCCGGATTCATTGAGGGTATGGATGCTCACCACGCCCACCGCGGCCACACTCAGCAAGAGACCGGCGAAGGCAATCACCAGTTTGGCCCTGATACCCATAAACGCTCCTCATCCAAAGGGGATTATGCAATCGCCATGCCGGTGGCCGGCAATTTATAATTATCTGAAATTACAGCCTTATTTATAAGTACGCTACGTAAGAATAGCAAGATGGGTTGCAAGATGCAGGGAAAGCCCGGTTCCAGGATTGCAAAATGAAAGGTGAGAGGTCAGATCCCATATTTCTTGCGCCGGCGCCAGAGAGTAACGGGGTCCATGCCCAGCACCCTGGCCGCCTCTTCCATGGACCTGGCGCCCGCCAGCACTCGCCGGATGTGCAACTCCTCGATGGTCTCCAGAGGCACCGGGGCACCCAACTTGGGCTCCGGCGGCGTTGGGGTGAGGTGCATGGGGATGCTCTCCACCCCGATGGTTTCAGCCGGGCTGAGCAGAACGGCCCGCTCGATGACGTTGCGCAACTCCCGCACATTGCCGGGCCAGTGGTAATACTGGAGCGCCTCTTTGGCCGCCACGGTGAACCCCAGCAGGCGGCGATGGTTCTGGCGGGCGAAAAAGGCGAGCAGACGCTCTGCCAGCGGCAGAATGTCTTCCGGGCGCTCCCGTAAAGGGGGAACGAGGATGTCCACCACATTCAGCCGATAAAAAAGGTCTTCCCGGAACCGACCGTCCCTGACCGCCGCTGCGAGATCCACGCTGGTGGCCGTAATGATGCGCACATCGGCTTTGCGGGTTTCCACCTCGCCTACCCGTTCGTACTCTTTATCCTGGAGGACTCGCAGCAGCTTGGCCTGCAGCCGCAGCGGCAAGTCCCCGATTTCATCCAGGAATAGGGTGCCCCCCTCGCAGGCGGCGATCCGGCCCAGATGGTCCCGCAGCGCTCCCGTGAAGGCCCCCTTGACATGGCCGAAGAGTTCGCTTTCCAAAAGTTCCACCGACAGGGAAGGGCAGGAAACCATCCCGAAGCCCCTGGCGGCGCGGCGGCTCCAGGAATGGATGGCCCGGGCCAGGACGGTCTTCCCGGTACCGCTCTCACCCCGGATCAACAGGGTGGCGTCACTGTCCGCCACCCGCTGCCCCAGAGCCAAGGTTTTTTGCATGGCCGGGCTGCCACTGGTCAGGTCCGCCTCCGGGGCCGCCTCGCTTAAAGCTTCTTGCAACGCCGCCACCTTCTGTTCCAGAGTCCGCACCTCGGCCACCTTGCGGATCAAGAGGCTTACCTGATCGGCGCTGAACGGCTTGGCCAGGTAATCGAAAGCGCCCCGGCGCATGGCCTCCACCGCCGTGTCGATGGAGGCGTAGGCGGTGATCACCACGATTTTCATCCACGGGCAGGAAGCGCGCAGGGCCGGAATCAATTCCATTCCCGACTGGGTTCCCAGGCGCAGGTCAACGAGCGCCAGGTCGAAAGATTTGCGGGTTGCTTCGGCCAGGGCGTCTTTAAAATTGCTGACGGCCACGACCCGATGACCCTCTGCCTCCAAAGCTATGGATAGGGTCTTGCGGATGTTGGGTTCATCATCGACGACGAGAATGGCCAGGCCAGGGGTCATATAATTTCCTAACTCGAACGGGGTCAGCTCTCGGATCTCCACATATTATTAGTATTAACCCATTAGTTCGGCTATCTCTTCGATTTTTACGAAATTTTTATGGCCAAAGGAGAAATTTTTACAACATTTGGCTATCTGCTGTCTTAGATTATTAATCATGATCAACTCAAAGACCAGGGGAGTTCATGAAGAAGTGGAGACTTCCGGAGCTAAGGCAGAAAAGTTGATGGTATGCGTCGGGCCGAGCCCGGCCAGCGCTCAGCTCATCAGGGCCGTCGCCAACCTGGCCGCAGCCTCACAGGCAGAATGGTTTGCCATCTATGTCGAGACCCCCAGGATGCTGCGGCTGCCGGAGGCCGAGCGCAACCGCGCCGTCTATAACCTGCGGCTGGCAGAGCAGTTGGGGGCAGAAACCGTCACTTTGAGAGGCCGCAGCATCGGCGAAGAGATCGTCAACTTTGCGCGACAGCGAAACCTCACCAGGGTTATTGCCGGCAAGCCTACCCACCGCCCCGGGTGGAGGGATATCCTCTCCGGAAGTCCATTGGAAGAATTGCTGCGACTGAGCGGCGACCTCGAAATTCGGGTCATAAGCGGGGAACGGGCCAAATCCCAAGAGGCCGTCGTTTCAGTGCAGCCGAAAAGGCTCCGCTATTCCGGTTACGAAGGGGGCTTCTTATATCTTATTCTGGCCACCGGTCTCTGCTTTTTGATGTATCCTTACTTCGATCTTCCCAACCTCATCATGGTGTATTTGCTGGCGGTGATGGTTACCGCCATCCAGTGCGGGCGGGGGCCGGCCATCCTCAACTCTTGCTTGAGCGTGCTGGCCTTTGATTTTTGTTTTGTCCCGCCGCGGTGGTCCTTCACCGTGGAGGAAGCCAAATACATCGTGACCTTCGCGGTAATGTTAATTTCCACAGTGGTAATCGGCCATTTGGCCACCTTGATAAAGCGGCAAGCCGAGGCTGCCCGTTTACACGAGCGCCAGACCGCGGCCATGTATGCCCTGAGTCGTCAGCTCGCCGGCATCCGGGGCGTTGACGAGATTTTACAGGTGGCGGTGAAGCAAATCTCGGAGATCTTTGCATGCCAGGCGGTGGCGCTGCTGCCGGACGACCACGGCAAGTTGCGCCCCGCCGCCGGTGATCTCACTCTCGTCTTCCACAAGGATATTATTCAAGAACTGGGCATAGCCCAATGGGCTTTTGAGGCCGGTCAGATGGCGGGCTGGGGGACCCAAACCAATCCGGACTCTCCTATTCTCTACGTGCCCATACCGGCGACCGCTGACATCCTGGGAATTTTGGCCTTGCGGCCTCGAGATCCGGAAGCCGAAATTTGGCTGTTGCCCGAGCAACTGCGTCTGCGCCTGCTGGAATCTCTGGCCAAACAGGTCGCCCTGGCCTTAGAAGTGGAACGTTTGCAAAAGACCGCCTTAACCGCGCAAGTTGCGGCGGAAACCGAGCGCCTACGAACCTCGCTGCTCAGCTCGGTCACTCATGATTTGCAAACGCCCCTGACGGCCATCATCGGATCAGCCGGCAGCCTGTTGCAGGGGCAACTGTCGCCGCCGGTGGCCCAGGAGATGCTCGCCAACATCTATGACGAAGCCAAAAGGTTGAGCCGTCTGATCAACAACCTCTTGAATATGGCGAAATTGGAATCGGGCTCCCTGAAGCTCCATAAGGAATTGCAGCCTCTGGAAGAAGTCGTGGGCGCGGCCTTAAATCAATTGGAGAAGCAGTTGTCCGACCGGCCGGTAGAGGTGTCGCTGCCCCTTGATCTTCCCATGGTTCCTCTGGACGGAGCCCTGGCCGAGCAAATTTTCGTTAATCTTTTGGAGAACACTTCCCGGTATACCCCGGCCGGATCGCCCATCCTCATTTCAGCCAGTGCCCAAGGGGATCATCTGGAGGTCGAAGTGGCGGATCGTGGTCCCGGATTTTCCCCGGAAGATTTGGAAAAAATCTTTGAGATGTATTATCGGGGGACCCAGGCCCAGAAGGGCAGAGGGTACGGTCTGGGTCTGGCCATCTGCCGGGCCATCGTCGAGGCCCATGGCGGACGGATCTGGGCGGTGAACCAGGAGGGGGGTGGGGCCGCAGTGCGGTTCACCCTGCCTTTGGAGCCCAAGAAAGATTAACCATGCTGGGGCAAGAAATTCCGGCGGCAATTTGTTAAGGAAGGGAAGGCCATGCCCAGGACCGATTGGCTCGTTCTGGGACCGGGAGATAAACGGAAAGGTATCCACTCCCACTTAAGCGCGGTCGGGCTCCTCAATGGCGTTCATGACTGGCGGCTTGGCGGAAGAGTCTGTCTGAGGTTTGATAAGTTGGGGCATGCTTGACTTAATATTGTACCAGCCGGGCCTCGGGGTGCCAATGGTTTTTGACAATCAACAGCCTGGCCTCTCGCCAATACTCCTTGATTTCCCCCACGCTGAGAGGCTGAGCGCCATATCCAACCTGTCTCACCTCGTGCAAAATTTCCGCGGGCACCTGCAATTCACCGGGAGGCAGGCTACCGGCCTCGCGGGTCTCCCCCAGAATCACCGCCACGGGCTGGCCGTAATTGGGCCCCGTCTCGGTCCAGGTGATGGTGACCGGATAGCTGATACAGCCGTTTCTATCCAGCGTCTTGCAATAAGCGTCAAATTCCGAAAACATCGCCTTAACGTCTTTGGGTATCATTCAGGGGCTCCTCTGTGACCTGTGGCCGGCGGGCAAGTCGATGGTTCTCCAAACTGAGGGGATGGCTTCTATGGATGTCTGATATTGACGCTATCAGTCCCCTTCCCGAACTATCACCTCCGACGCCAGCGGTTCCCGGGAGTTACGGCTGCGGCGGCCAAAGGAGCATTTTGACTGCGGCCAGTCTTCCTTGACTGCCAGGAGTCGTCCGTCTACAAGCCGGCCGTTGAACATGGAAATGGCCTTCTGGCTCTCCTCTTGGGTTTCCATAGCCACAAAGCCGAAACCACAGGTCTGGCCGTTGTGCAGATACGTGATGACCCTGGCTGAGGCCACCAAGCCAGCCTCAGAAAAAAGGGTCTGCAACTGTTCTCCGGTCATTTGGTGGGGCAGGTTGCCCACGGATAATCTTTTACTCATAATCTTTTCCTTGCCGGTCCCATCGGCATGCACTTGCCGGGCCTTCTGCCGGTGGAGTCGTCTCGTCCTGGCTTTTCAAGTTTCTTCTTCAACCACCCCCGGCTCTTCTTCCGGCGGCGGTGTAGCAGCTTTGCTCTGGCGACGTTTCAATTTTTCGTCTTTCTTCTCTTTTCGGGCCATCTCTTTTACGCGCTTTTGCCAGCCGTAACGGTTTCGGGCCAAATTCTGCCTCTCTCAGCTCAAGGTGCCGGAACTCCAGGGTCCCGAGACCGCCGGAGTTCCGATCAGCAGGCGGTTCTGCCTAAAGTTTTACCACGTTTTGGGCTTGAGGCCCCTTGGGACCTTCGGTTACTTCAAATTCCACCGCTTGTTCTTCTGCCAGGGAGCGGAAGCCGTCGCCTTGAATGGCGCTGTGATGCACAAACACATCCGGACCGCTTTCCCGCGTGATAAAGCCAAAGCCCTTGGAATCATTAAACCATTTTACGGTACCAGTTTCCTTCATGGTGAAACCTCCTGCAGATACTGCAATGATATCCCGCCAAAAAAGCAGGGCGCACAGCAGTCAGGCAAAAAAAATCGGCTCGGGAATTAGCACCCCCGTCCGATTCTTGTCCAGGACTTGTGGCCCTGATTTCAGTCTGACATGCTAAACTTAAGGGTATTTTACAAGAAAATTGCTCAAATGTCAAACTAATTAAAATAACTGGCCGTATCCTCAGGAGGTCTCCCCCTGAGCCCCTATCATACCTCGCCATAGAAGGGCCTGCTGCCCAAGCAAATTCCCACCCCTACCAGGACGGGGCGCTTCACGGTATGGAGACAATGTCCCTGGTGGGTTCTCCGAGTCCCCGGTCGATCATCGAGGCCGGGAGTTCGGGCTTCCGGCTCAAAGTCCGGCGTCGAAAAGGGCTCCAGAGCAATTTGAGGAGATCGGATTTCTGCATATGTCGGCCGAACATCCGCAGGAGCTTATAGGTGTGGATTGGACGCCCGAAAATACGGCGGGCAAAGAGCAAGGCGTAGCCTTTCATGCGCACCCGGTTCACCGCCGCACTGGGCAGGGCGGTGGGGTCGATGTCCGAGCACTTGAACCATTTGTCCCAATCGCGCTCGTCGTCAATGATCCCGCGGTCGATGTACTCCCGCCATAAGGGGGTGCCCCGGTAGGCGCATAAGCGATTGAAACCGAAGGTGTCCAGCTTTAGCCGGGCGGCAAAGCGAAAGCTGGCCATGATGTCCTTTTCGGTCTCGCCGGGGGAGCTGATGACAAAAAATCCGTGCACCCTTTCGATGCCATGGCGCTTCGCTTCACTGACCGCGTGCTCCACCTGTTTCAAGGTCTGCTTTTTGTGAAGCCGGTCAAGGACCTTTTGCGTACCTGCCTCCACCCCAAAGGCCAGGAAATTGCAGTTGGCCTTTTTCATAGCCGGCAGCTGATCAACTGCGACCGCATCAACCCGGCCTTCGCAGCCCCAGCGGAACTCTAGCCGGCGTTCCATGATACCGCGGCAAATTTCACTGATACGCTTACGGTTAAGGAGAAAATGATCATCGGTAAGGTAAATCGAGCGGTAGCCCATATCGTTCAATTGCTGCATTTCTCCCAAGACATGTTCCGAGGAACGGTAGCGCCATTTGCCCTGCGACAGGGACGGGATATCGCAGTAGATGCAGGCATAGGGGCAGCCTCGCGAAGTCTGCATGGTACAAAATTTATCCAAAGAGAGGACGGCGGGGACGTCCAGGGGCAATGACTCGATGTAGTCGATGGGCAGGCTGGTCCGGTCGGGGTAAGGAAACTGATTCAGGTCCCGGATGAGCGGACGTGAGACGTTCTCCACAATCTTCCCAGCCCGACGCCAGACCAGACCTGCCACGGAGCCTGGATCATCCAGGTTGTTCAAGTAGTCCGGCAGGAGTTCTTCCCCCTCGCCGACCCCCACGCAATCCAGGTCGGGGCAGTCCTTGAGGATGTGGTCCGCATTCATGGTGGCAAAGGCACCGCCCACGATGAGGGGAATTTTCGGGGCGCCGGATTTTAGCCGCCTGGCCATATTCTTGAGCGCCGGGTAGGTGGTCGTTGAGAGGCAGGAGAGGGCAATGACGTCGGGGCATTCCTCTTCTATAGCCTGGGCGATGTGCTCCGCCTGCATCTGCGGGTGACACGTGTCAAATAGCCGGACCCGGTGTCCATGTTGGCGCAGGACCGGAGCGAGCGTCTGGATCCCCAAGGGAGGGAATGCCATCATTTTGATGCGGCCATCGTCAGGCCGTGATCTATCCAGTTCCTCAGGGAGTAATTGGCAAAAGTTCTGGTCTCGAACGTAAACCATGAAGACATTCATCGAAAAATCCTTCGCATCCGCTGACGCATAAGGAATAGCGCCAATATGGCAGCCGGTCTGGTTTCTGAAAGAAAGGCGGCCGGGAGGCCGCCTTTTGATGACTCGGAAGTCCAAAGACCGGAAGTGGCTGGTGCCCGCCGCCGATCGCCCGAACCCCGGTTCTAACGGTAACCGCCCCGGCCGCCGCCGCCAAATCCGCCTCTTTGCTGCGGCTTGGCTTCATTGACTGCCAGGGGGCGTCCGTCTATACTCCGGCCGTTGAGCATGGAAATGGCCTTCTGCCCTTCCAATTTGGTTTCCATTTCTACAAAACCGAAGCCGCGGGGTTGGCCCGTGTGCCGGTCGGTGATGATCTTGGCCGAGGTCACTTCGCCGGCCTCGGAAAAAAGGGTGTTCAGCTGTTCTTCAGTCATCTCGTAGGACAGATTGCCCACGTACAATTTTATACCCATATCTTCTCCTTGTTGGTCTTGCCGGGATGGGCTTGCCGGAGTTTCTGCCGGCAGGCCAAGTTCTAGCTCTCTCAGGGTCTAAGTGCCGGAACTCCGGAGATCCCAAGACCGCGGAGTTCCGATCATCAGGCGGTTCTGCCTAAAGTTTTACCACGTTTTGGGCTTGGGGCCCCTTGGGACCTTGGGTTACTTCAAATTCCACTGCCTGCTCTTCTGCCAGGGAGCGAAAGCCGTCGCCCTGGATGGCGCTGTGATGCACAAATACATCCGGACCGCTTTCCCGAGTGATAAAGCCAAACCCCTTGGAATCATTAAACCATTTTACCGTACCAGTTTCCTTCATTGTACAACCTCCTGCAGATACTGCAATGATATCCCGCCAAAAAAGCAGGGCGCACAGCAGTCAGGTAAAAAAAAATCGGCTGGGGAATTAGCATCCCCGTCCGATTCTTATCCAGGACTTGTGGCCCTGATTTCATTCTGACATGCTAAACTTGGGGTATTTTACAAGAAAATTGCCCAATGTCAAGCTAATTAACAGAAACGCCCGC
>JBAVUP010000058.1:0-8532 GCA_049696835.1 Desulfobaccales bacterium | reverse complement strand
TCCCCGATTAAACTGCTCACTGCTTACTGCTTACACTGCCTACCCCAAGGCGTAATTGCCCGGGGAATCCACCGGGCCCAGGAGGGCCACGCCCCAGGCTTCCGGCCGGAGCAGTTCCCGGGCCAATGCCAGGATGTCGGCGGCCGTTACCTGCAGGAGGCCGTTGAGGATATCCTCCAGGGGAATGTAGTGGCCGAAATTGAGCTCATTTTTAGCCAGGCGCAGCATGAGGTGATCGCAATCCTCGGAGGTCAACATGATGGACGCCTTGAGATTTTCTTTGGCCGCATTGAGCTCCGCCTCCGTAATCGGCTCGCCTTGCAGCTTCCGCAACTCCTGGCGGATCGCCGCCATCACGGCCTCCAGGTTCCCGGGGCTCACCCCCGCGGAGATACCCAGCAGACCGGCGTCGCTGAAGAACTGAATATGGGAGTTGATGGCATAGGCCAGGCCCAGTTGCTCCCGCACCACCTGGAAGAGACGGGAACTCATGGTCCCCCCCAGGATCAACTGGAGCATGGTGGCCGCATAGCGCCGGGGATCGCCGGCGGCCATCGCCGGGGTTCCCAAACAGAGATTGACCTGCTCCAGATCCCGGGCCATGGGGTACACGCCGGGATGGGTGGTAACGGCTTGCCGCGGCAGGGTCGGGATGCCGTTGGTAAAACCTGCAAAACTGGCGGCCACCAGATCCGCCAGGTCCTGGTGCCGGACCCGGCCGGCCGCGGCCACCACGGTCTGGTCGGGGCGATACACCCTCCCGCGGTAAGTTAACAGGTTGCCCCGCTTGACCTGGGCGATGTGTGCGGCTTCGCCCAGGATGGGCCAGCCGAAGGCACTGTTCCCCCAGAAGTTCCGGGCAAAATAGACCTGCACCAATTCCTCCGGGCTGTCATCCTGGGCGTAGATCTCCTCCAGAATGACCTGCCGCTCCCGCTCCAGGTCTTCCATGTCCAGGTGAGAATGGAGGACCAGATCGCCCAAGAGGTCCATCAGCCGGGGCAGATGCTCCGCCATGACCCGCCCGTGAAAGCAGGTCTGTTCCTTGGAGGTGAAGGCGTTGCACGTGCCCCCTAACTGATCGATTTCCCTGGCAATATCCAGGGCGGTGCGTTGGGGGGTGCCCTTAAAGGCCATGTGTTCCAGGAAATGCGTGAAGCCGTTTTCGGCCTCGGTCTCATCCCTGGAGCCCACGTTGAGCCACACCCCTACGGCCGCGGAGTGGAAGTAGGGGAGTTCCTCGGTCACGATTCTCAGACCATTACTCAGGACGCTTTTTTGGTACACGGTCGTGTCGCCTCTCGGGTTCTTGGGGCGGTCCTTCCTGGGGCAACAAGGCCTTGCGGGACAGGCGGATCTTCCCCTGCCGGTCCACGTCCAGCACCTTGACCATGACAATGTCGCCTTCCTTGAGGATCTCGTCCACGGTTTTCACCCGCCGATGGGCCAGTTCGGAAATGTGCACCAGGCCGTCGGTCCCCGGCAGGATTTCCACAAAGGCGCCGAAATCCATGATCTTCTTCACCTTACCCGTATAGATGGCGCCGATTTCCGCCTCCGCGGTGATCTCCTTGATCATCCGGATGGCTTCGTCGGCCGCTTTCTGGTCGGACGAAGAGATGTGGATGCGGCCGTCATCCTCGATGTCGATCTTGATCCCGGTCGCAGCCACAATAGCCTTCACCATCTTGCCGCCGGGGCCGATCACCTCTCGGATCTTATCAGGATTGATAGTGATAACAATGATTTTGGGCGCGTGCTCCTTGAGCTCGGGGGACGGGGCGTCGATGACTTCGTTCATCTTCCCCAGGATATGGAGCCGGGCGTCCCGGGCCTGGGTCAGGGCCTGGCCCATGATCTCCCGGGTCAACCCCGTCATCTTGATATCCATCTGTAGGGCGGTGATCCCCTCGGAGGTGCCGGCCACCTTGAAGTCCATGTCGCCCAGGGCGTCTTCGTCGCCCAGGATGTCGGACAGGACCGCCACCCGGTCATCCTCCTTGATGAGCCCCATGGCTACTCCGGCCACCGCGCTCTTGATGGGCACGCCGGCGTCCATCAGGGACATGGAGGCCCCACAGACCGTCGCCATGGAGGAGGAGCCGTTGGACGAGAGGATCTCGGACACGATGCGGATGGTATAGGGAAACTCTTCCGCCGACGGCAGCACCGGGGAAATGGCCCGTTCGGCCAGGGCCCCGTGGCCGATTTCCCGCCGCCCCGGACCCCGCAGCATGCGGGTCTCGCCCACCGAATAGGGGGGAAAATTATAGTGGAGCATGAAGGACTTGAAGGTCTCGCCCACCAGGGTCTCGATCTTCTGCTCATCCGAGGGGGTGCCCAGGGTGGCCACGGCCAGGGCCTGGGTTTCGCCCCGGGTGAAGATCGCCGAGCCGTGGGTGCGGCTCAGGATGTTGATCTCCCCGGTGATGGGGCGGATGTCCACGTAGCTGCGGCCGTCGATGCGGCGCTGCTCTGCGATCACCTTGTCCCGCACCAGCTTTTTCTTGAACTCCGAAAAGAGGCCGTTGGCCACTTTTTCCAGACCTTCCACCTCCGGGCCCAGGGCGGCCAACACGTCCTGGCGCACCTGGTCCATGGCCTGGTTCCGATCCTTCTTTTCGGGGTGGCTCACCGCCGCCAGGATCTTGTCCCGGGCCAGGGCCTCGATTTTCTGGCGCAGTTCCGGGTAATCCGGCGGCTCCGCGAGCGGCCGTTTGGGCCGGCCGATCTCCCGGCTCATACCCTTGATGAGTTCCAGGATGGGCTGCAACTGCTCCTGAGCAAAAAACAGGGCCTCCAGCACCTCGTCTTCCTGGACCATCCGGGCGCCGGCTTCCACCATCACCAGGCCCTGGGGCGCGCCGGCCACGATGAGATTCAAGGTGCTCTCTTTCAGTTGGGAGTTGGTGGGATTGATCACCAACTGACCGTCGATCTTGCCCACCCGCACTGCGGCCACCGGGCCGTTAAAGGGGATGTCGGAAATCTCCAGGGCCGCGGCCGCGCCGTTTAGGGCGACGATATCCGGATCAATCTCCATGTCTCCCGAGAACACCGTGGCAATGATCTGGATTTCGTTGACCGTCCCCTTGGGGAACAAAGGTCTGAGCGGGCGGTCAATGAACCGGGAGGTCAGCGTCTCTTTTTCCGAAGGACGGCCGATCTCTCGCCGGAAAAACCCCCCGGGCACCCGTCCGGCGGCATAAGCTCTCTCCATGTAATCCACCGTCAGGGGTAGGAAATCAATGCCTTCTCTGGGGGAGTCGGACATGACCGCGGTAACCAATACCGCGTTCTCCCCGTAGCGTACCAACACCGAACCGCTGGCCTGTTGGGCCAACCGGCCCGTTTCGAAACGGAGGTCTCGACCCCCGATTTCTACGGTATATATTTTGGACATATTCTTCTCAATGAGCCTCCTACTTTCTCAGGCCAAGTTGCTCGATCAAGGCCCGATAACGTTCGATATCCTTGTCTTTGAGGTAGTTCAGGAGGCGCCGGCGCTGGCCCACCAGCTTGATCAATCCCCGACGGGAATGGTGGTCCTTGGCATGGACCTTGAAATGATCCGTCAAGTAACTGATTCGCTCGCTCAAGATGGCCACCTGGACTTCCGGCGAGCCGGTATCGGCGTCGTGCAGCCGGTAGCGATCGATAATCTCCTGTTTCTGTTCCGTATTTAAAGCCACGTCTTCCTCCTTTATTTAGCGGTCAGGTGTCAGCAATAGCTGTTGGCCATGAGCGGTTAGAAAAAGCTTAACTGCTTTTTGGTCGATGCCGACCGCATTATTTACCGGTCAAAAGTTTTACCGCACCATGTGCCTGAAAAATACATGGGGCTCGAAAAGTCTCAGGCATTGGACAATATGTCTTTGATTACCTCCCGCCGACTGCTCACTGCTTCCTGCTCACTGCCGGCAAACACCCGCACCGGGGCCAGCACCGCCGGGGGCGTCAGGCTCCGGATGCGGGCCACGGCCACCAATTCGGTGTCCACCAACACCCGTACCTGCTCACCATCCTGGGCCGCATCCGCCGGGTGCGCCACCGGCCGGCCCTGTCGCAGCCGGCGCGCTTCCTCCGGCCCCACCGCCACCGGGCGCATCGCCGGCAGGCAGGTCGAGAGCGGCATGATCCGTTGCGCCAGGGCCTCCCGGCTCAACTCAGTAAGACGCGCCAGGGGCAGGGCCTCGGCCACCTTGAACGGCCCCACCGCCAGGCGGCGCAGCGCCGCCAGGTGCGCCCCGCACCCCAGGGCGTCGCCCAGGTCCTGGGCCAGGGTGCGGATATAAGTGCCCTGGGAGCACCGCACCGTGAGGGTGACTTCCGGCAACGCCACTGCCTCCACCGTCAACTCATAGACCGTCACCGTCCGGGGTGCCAGGTCCACCACCTCGCCGCGCCGGGCCCGGCGGTAGGCCCGCTCCCCCCGGCAGTGCACCGCGGAGTAGGCAGGGGGGACCTGGGTCACTTCCCCCACGAAGGCCGCGGCGGCCCGATACACCTCCTCCGGGGTGGGCATGGCCTCGGAGGCGGCCACCACCAGCCCGGTGCTGTCCTGGGTGTCCGTCGTGACCCCCAACCTGACCTGCGCCCGGTAGGTCTTGGGCTCGGGCATCAGGTACGGCACCAGCTTGGTGGCCTCCTGTAAGCACAGGGGCAAAAGCCCGGTGGCGAAGGGGTCCAGGGTGCCCAGATGGCCGATCTTCCGGATCTGTAGAGCCCGCCGGGCCCGGCGCACCACTTCGAAGGAGGTCACGCCCGCGGGTTTGTCGATGAGGAGGAGGCCTGAGGTCATGTTAAGGAGCATCCTTTAAAACCTGCATGATTTGCCGGGCAAACAACGGCAGCTTTTCCTTTATGACTTCCCAGATAATCTCCAGATCAATCCCGGAATATTCGTGAGCCAGGATATTGCGAAGCCCTATAATCTTATGCCATTCAACTTCGCCATGCCTGGTGCGGATACTTTCGGGGATCCTTCTGGTGGCCTCCCCTATTATTTCAAGGTTCCTGATTACAGCATCAATCGTTTTGGTATCGCTAACAAATTCCTCAAATTTTTGATTTTCCGTATAAATGGCAATCTTCCCAACAGCCTCCAGGATATCATCCAGGTAAACCTTATAATCCTTGGACATAGACCACTTCGCTTAAGATCGGTTTCCGCAATCTGGGTTTTATGGTATTGTTAAGCACAAGGTCAACCGGACACCCAAACAACCCTTCTAGGAAATCCTTCAGGTCCATGTAGGCATCAAAACTTTTTTGGGAGAATTCCACCACAAAGTCCAGGTCGCTTTTAGCGCTGGCCTCCCCCCGGGCGCAAGATCCGAACAGGCCCAAACGTTTAACGCCGAAACTCCGGATTTTTTCTCGATTTGCTTCAAGCTGTTGTAACACTGCTTCCCGAGTTCTCGTCATGGCTTCAAGCTCTCATCAGCGCTTGGCGTCCAGTTGACCGGTGAACCTTACGTATCGGAACGCCCCCCCGATCCAGGCCCCTCTTTAGCCGCTTGAAACAGCTTTTCCAACTGCGCCGCCCGGTCCAGCCCGGTATCCGGCAGGAAGATGAATTCCGGCATGATCCTGAGCAGGTGTTCCCGGGCCACCTCCTGCTTGATGAAACCCAGGGCCTTGTCCAGGGCGATCTGCACCTGGTCCCGGTCCACGTGCTCCCGCACGACGTAGAACACCCGGGCCTGTTTCAAGTCCGGGCTCATCTCCACTTCGGTGAGGGTGAGTTCCTGGAGCCGGGGGTCGGCGCACTTATAGAGCAGGATCAGCGCCAGGCGTTCCCGCAGCAACTCCGCCACCCGGTGGGGACGGCCCGTAGGGGGGCGACGCGAGGGTTTCATGTGTGCGTCAATAGTCCTTTTTACCGGTGGGGCAGGCCTCTGTGCCTGCCTCAAAATACCTCTGGCGGCGGTCACGGAGGCTCGCCCCACCATTACTTTTCCAGGTAACAGAGTTCCACCTGGGAGTCGATGATCTCGGCCAGGTGCTGATTCTCCATATAGTTCATGATCTGCTGCAGCCGGGCCTCCAGCAACTGGCGGTCGTTGCCCACCAGGGCTACGCCGATTTTGGCCTTCTGCCACAGATCGTTGTCCCCCACTTCGGCCACGGCTGCGTCAAACTTATGCCGCACCTTTTCGATGAGGCTTTTGACCACCTTGCGCTTACCCTTCAAGGAGTTGTTCTCCGGGATGATCAGGGTAATCCGGGCCGCCACGATAATCAAGTCGCCCTTCCCAGCGGCTCAGCCGGCCAGCGGCGTGAGCCCGGTCTCATGCTTCGGGTTCGGCTTCGGGCCTGGCCGCCGGCGCTTCCAGGATGGCCTTGACCTTTTCCTCGGTATACGCTTCAATGATGTCGCCGGCCTGGAAGTCGTTGAACCGGTCGATGCCGATGCCGCACTCATATCCCGCCAGCACTTCTTTGACATCCTCCTTGAAGCGTTTCAGGGAATTAATCTTACCGCCTTCGGACACCACCTTGTCCTGACGGCGGACCCGGGCCAGGGAGTTCCGTTCGATCTTGCCGTCCAGGACCATGCAGCCGGCTATGCTGCCCACCTTGGTAATGGAAAAGACCTGGCGCACTTCGGCCCGGCCCATGACCTTCTCTTCGACGATGGGCTCCAGCAGTCCTTCCAGGGCCGCATGGATATCCTGCAGCAAGTTGTAGATGATGTCATAGTACCGCACGTCCACCTGTTCCTGCTCCGCCAAAGCCAGGGCCTTGGGATTGGCCCGGACATTGAAGCCCACGACAATGGCGTCCGAGGCCGAGGCCAGCATGATGTCGCTTTCAGAGACCTCCCCCAGACCGGAATGGATCATGGAGACCTTGATGTCCTTGGTGCCCAACTCCGATAGGGCCTTGGCCAGGGCCTCGATGGAGCCGTGCACGTCGGCCTTGAGCACCATCTTGAGTTCCTTCACCGCGCCGTCCCGCACCTGCTGGTAGAGCTTCTCCAGGCTGACCCGGCTGATGCGGGCCAGGGTGGCTTCCCTTAGCTTCTGCTGGCGCATCATGGCGATCTGCTTGGCCTTGCGTTCATCTTCCAGGACCAGGAATTCCTCCCCGGCTTCGGGGACGCCGCTGAAGCCCTGGACTTCCGCGGGCAGGCCCGGGGGCACCTCCTCCACTTTTTCGCCCCGGTCGTCGAACAGGGCTCGCACCCTGCCGAACTGCGGCCCGCACACGAAGTAATCCCCGGGTTTCAGGGTGCCTTCCTGGACCAGCACGGTGCCCACCGGGCCCCGGCCTTTGTCCAGGCGGGATTCGATGATGCGGCCCGAGGCCGGCACCTCGGCAATGGCCTTGAGATCCAAGATTTCCGCCTGGAGGAGAATCTTCTCCAGCAACTCCTTGATGCCGACGCGTTTCTTGGCCGATACCTCGGCGAACAAGACGTCCCCGCCCCAATCTTCGGCGACCACGCCGGTGTTGGCCAGTTCCCGTTTGACCCGTTCCGGATTGGCGTTGGGTTTGTCGATCTTGTTGACGGCCACCACCAGGGGCACTCCCGCGGCCTTGGCGTGGTTGATGGCTTCCGTGGTCTGCTCCATGACGCCGTCGTCCGCGGCCACCACCAACACCACCAGGTCCGTGACCTTGGCGCCCCGGGCCCGCATGGCGGTAAAGGCCTCATGGCCCGGGGTATCCAGGAAGACCACTTCCCCCTGCTTTTCCGGGAGCTGCACGTAATAGGCGCCGATATGCTGGGTAATGCCGCCGGCTTCCCCTTCGGTCACCCGGGTCCGGCGGATGGCGTCCAGCAGCGAGGTCTTGCCGTGGTCCACGTGGCCCATGATGGTGACCACCGGGGGCCGGGGCCTGGCCTCGCCTTCTCTCCGGGGGGCCAGGGCCAGCAGGTCTTCTTCCTGCATGCTGGCGTGTTCCACTTCATAGCCGAATTCCCCGGCCACAATGGCGGCGGAATCAAAATCAATGGGGTAATTGATGGTGGCGATCACCCCCATGTGCATCAGCTTCTTGATAATTTCCCCGGACTTGATGCCCATGCGCTTGGCGAGTTCGCCCACGGTAATGGATTCCCCCACCTTGACCCGCCGCTTGATGGCCTTGGGCACGGTGAGTTCGGCCTTGGAGAGCTTTTTGATGGCCTTTTTCACGCCCTTCCTGCGTCCCGGCGACCGGGTTTCCCCTTCGCCGCCGCCATAGAGATCGGCCCGCTCCCGCACTTCCCGTTTTTTCACGAGCTTGGCCCGGGTGGTCTCCGCCACTTCCGGGCGTTTGCTCTTTTTCCTGCCCTTACCATCCTTCTTCTCTTCCACCAAAGGTTTGCCGGGGACCACGGTGACCTTGGCCGACGGGGGCGCCGGTCTGGCCCCGGCGGGCCGGGCGGGGGCCCTTTCCCCCCCGGCGAGGTGGGGGGCAGGCGCGGCGCTGACCGGCGGCTCCGGCGCTTTCTCCGTGGGCAGGCTGATGATCCGGGCCGGCACCTCTTTCTTCTTGGCTTTGCCCCGCTGCCGTTTCAACGCGGTGCCGGAGTCCGCC
>JBAVUP010000057.1:0-18738 GCA_049696835.1 Desulfobaccales bacterium | reverse complement strand
GGAGAGGAAGATCATGCCCTGGTGATGGGTCATGAAGGACCGAACCACGGCGCTCGATTGTCCGCGTAACAGGCGCGAAGGAGTATAGTCGATTGCTTCATAGAAGCCGAATTTTCCCTCAAACCCTTCAGCGGTCAGTTGCTCGAGATTCAAGCATGCCTTCTCGGGCGCCACCATCAGCGCGAGCGCTGAGGCATACGGGGCAATGACCAAATCCTCGGCCAGTCCGCGCTGGAATCCCAAGCCGGGCACGCCGAAGGCCCGGTACTGGTAGTTGAGGAGAATATCGATGGCATGGTAGCCGGATTCTGAAATGCCCCACGGCACGCCGCGCTTCTTGCCATACTCGATCTGCCTCTCCACCGCCGCCTTACAGGTCTGGTCGAGCAACGTGTTTTCGTATGTCGGCATTACCAGGAGCGGCATGAGGTATTCGAACATCGACCCGCTCCACGAAAGGAGAATCGGCTCTCCACCGACGGTAGTGAGGAGACGTCCCAGGGCAAACCAGCTCTCCTGCGGCAACTCTCCTTGAGCAATCGCCACGAAGCTGGAAAATCTCGCTTCCGAAGCCAGGAGATCGTAGTAACTCGAGTCCAGCCGACGCTCGCCAACGTTGTAGCCGATAGCCAATAGGTGACGCGCCTTGTCGAACAGGAAATCATACTCCATACGGGCGAGTTCGCTTGATTGCAGGGCAAGCCGTTCGATAGCCGCAATCCTGGTTGCGGCGCGCTGGCTTGCCTTCTTGATGAGCCGTCGCAGCTTATCAAGCCACGCGCTTTCCTCGGGAGTCACCTCCAACCCGAGCCGATCCTCGATTGCCGGCAGGAGATCCACCTCAAGGTTGGCCAATTGGCGCAGCGTCGGAATCTCGCCGATACCCTGGAACTCGCTAAGATTACCGAGCGAAGCCTGCAATAAGCTCCACGGAGCGAGAAACGTCAACTCATCGAGGGCATCCCGGCACTGCCGGAATAGGCTATGGGCCCACCACCGCAATTGGCTCTCGGGATCGGCGTCGAGGCTGCGGACCATATCCTCGGCGGACGTCGCCAGCCGGTCGAGGCACAGCCGCGCCGCCGCCAGCGTGGTTGGCCGGGAATCGGCTGCGGACGCCAGATCCTTCCGAAGTTGCGCCAGGGGGGCCAGAGCGGCTCCTCCCGCCGTGTCCACGATAATCCTTAGCGTGTCACTCAGTCCGTCAAACCAGCGCTCGCCCAGGATCTTGTTATCGGGAAGTACGAGCAGACCGGCCCGCAAGGTCAGCAGATGGCCCGCTAGGTTTCCACTGTCCACTGTTGAAATGTAGGTGGGCGACAGTGGCTGCAGAGACTGCGTGTCGTACCAGTTGTAGAAGTGGCCTCGGTGTCGTTCCAAAGCTGCCATCGTGTAGAGTGCATTCGCGGTGCGTTCGACGAGTCGTCCGGCTGAAATATAGCCGAAGTCGTACGCGGATAAATTCGCCAGGAGTGCAAGTCCCATGTTTGTCGGCGACGTGCGATGTGCGACCCCGGCCACGGGATGCTCCTGATAGTAATCGGGCGACAGCCAATGATCTTCCGGGCCGACGAAGGTCTCGAAGAACGCCCAGGTCTTTCGGGAAATCTTGTGCAGGAAGAGGGTCTGGTCGGCCGTCAACCTTGCTCTGCGGCGAACGAGCGGTCGACTGATCCACCAGGCGATAGCCGGCGAAGCAAACCAGAGGCCCAGTATGGGCCCAGCAACAACTAACGCGGTCGGCCTCGAAAAAATGAGGTAGATCGCTGCGGCTATAGCAATAACGGGGGCGATCCACATCTTCCGATAGGAGGCGACGAGGTCTGAACGGCTATGGCGATCCCGATCGCTCGCCGGATTCCATTCGAGAAGTCGTTTGTGGGTAATCAGCATCCGTGCGGCTGTGCGTAGGATGGCATCAAGACTGAAAAATGCTTCGTAGGGGAGACACACGAGCGTAAAGGCAGCCTGAGCGAGGTGCCGGCCGGCTGAGGCAATTTCGGCAGTGAGGTGCTGGCCCAGAAGCACATCGCCCGGTTTCTGAAACATATCCAGAAGAGAGCTAATTAAAGAAGGAATCAGAATGATCCCGATCACTGACAGGGTCCAAAACCAGGCTGATGGCAAGATTGTCCAGCCCAGGAGCAACAGGAGCGTCAACGCCGCAGACACGAGACTCCGCCGCAGGTTGTCGAAGATCTTCCATCGAGACAGCCCTGAGAGCGGATTCTTCTGAAGACGCGCATCGGGGCCGGGAACCCCTGGCGTCACCCACTGCGCGATCTGCCAATCCCCTCGAATCCAACGGCGCCGGCGGCTCACGTCGGCGCTGTAGCGAGATGGGTATTCCTCGTATAACTGCACATCGCTCAACAACCCGGCCCGCGCGTAGCACCCTTCCAGAAGATCGTGGCTGAGGACCCGGTTGGCGGGGAAACGCCCGTCCATCGCTCGCTCAACCGCATCGACGTCATAGATCCCCTTGCCAATGAACGAGCCTTCACCGAACAGGTCCTGGTAAACATCGGAAACGGCGCGCGTATACGGATCGATGCCCGGCTCACTCCCACAGAGCCGCGCATACCGCGACCGGTTCGTGCCGGGCAGGCTCGCGGCCACGCGTGGCTGCAGGATGCCGTACCCCTCACAGACACGCTGCTTGTCCTCGTCGTACCGCGCCCGGTTCAACGGGTGCGCCATGGCTCCCACCAACTGCCAGGCCGCGTCGCGCGGCAGTTGCGTATCGGTGTCAAGGGTGATCACGTACTTCACGCCCGATAAGACTGCCGTCGCACCTACGACGAATGAGAAGCAATGCCTTGAGCCGCCGCGCAAAAGGGAATTCAGCTCCGTGAGCTTCCCTCGCTTGCGCTCGTAACCCATCCAAATCCGCTCGCTGGGATTCCATCGGCGTGGGCGATGAAACAGGAAGAAAATATCGCCTTTGGTGTTCCTGTACTTTTCATTCAACTCTTCGATTCTCTGCCGGGCCAGCCTCAGGAGCGGCTCGTCCTCCGGCAGCGTTTCTGCATGCGCATCCCGAAAATCAGTAAGCAGGCCGAAGTGCAGGTTCTTGTCCCGATTTGCCAGGAACCGGACTTCAAGCGCCTCGATCAGATCCTCGATGTTTTGAGTGCTCGTGAGCATAGTCGGGACCACCGCGAGGGTCCTCGATTTCGCTGGAATTCCTGCGGAGAAGTCCAGGCGCGGCAGCGGCTGCGGCGTCACCAGCAACGTCGCCAGCCAGTTCACCAGGGCGATAGCCAGATGACTGGCGCATAAGAGCGAGAGGATCGCGATCAGCGCAAGTAGCCAACCAGATAACCCCCCGGCATGCGCCTTCGCCAGGAAGCTACCGGCAATGATTGCCGTAAGCAGCATGATCGCGCCCCCATACAGCAGCAAAGGAAACCGGCAACTCACTCTTCGAAGAGCCTCAAAGAAGGACCGGCGCCTTGCCACTGTCTGCTCGAGATGCGCCAATCCCTTGTCGATCAGGTAAAAGCCGACATGGGCCGTGCGGTCTTTGCCGCCTTTCCTGGCCGCGCCCTCATGTGCCAATTGGATCGCTTGGCGCGCTACCTCGCTTTCGGAGTGCGGGCTGCTCTTGGCGATCTTCTCCACGATATGGCGGTAGCGGTCACGGGTGGCAAAATCCATCTTGCCATAGACGCCGCCAGGATCCGTACGCAAGTTCTGCTCGACCACGCTCATCGTCTCGACGAAGGCGCGCCAGTCCATCGCCCCCAGGAAACGGAGGCTGCCGATGCTGTTGCTCATGGAGACCTGATCAGCGGCCTGTTGTTGGTTCTCCGACCGTACCAACTCCTTGATCGTCCACCCACTTTCGGCAAGTCGCTGCTCGATCCAGGTGAGTGGCAATGCCAGGGCGGGGCCCTGCCCCTGCAACCGGCGCGTAAGTTCCGCCACAAACGAGCTCACCATCGGCGGGTTCGACCGCGCCATGTCCGCGATTACCAGGATCAGGTTCTTCGGGTCTTTCTCGGCGATCTCCGTCATCTGGTCCGCCCAGTAGTCGGCATAGTTTCGGTCGGTCCGGTCGGCGGCGATCCGGGCGGCAACGCGTCGCAGATTCTCGATCAGAGCAAGGCGTAGCATGATGGGGATTGCCCACAATTCACCCAACTTCAGGGCTGTGACGGTCTGGTAGGCGGCAACGAAACTGCTGAGACTTTCCGGATCCACCCGTCCATCGCCGTGTGAGATCGTCTCCAGCGCCAGGTCATACACACGCGGCAGCCCGGCCGATGGACCATTCAGCAGGCGAGGGAGTTCCCGGCTGTAACCCTTGGGCAAATGCCTCTTGGCCGTGCGAATCTGCTCTTCGATCAGATAAAAGTTGTCGAGCAGCCATTCCCCGGCCGGCGTAATCCGGCGGTTTGCCTTGACCGCCTCAGTCAGCAGGTCGCGAACTCCAATGAGGAGGCCTTCATTCTCCGCTAGCCGTGTCAGCAGCCGGTCCCGAGGACGTCCCGGGCTCAACTGGTGCGAGCCCGCAAGGGTCTTGCCATGCTGCTCCATCTGCTCGGCGCTGAACAACTCCGATCGCAACGGGAGGTCGTCGCCGGCGTACTTTCGCCCCAAGGCGCCTCCCGGGAGGTACGACCTGAGGCGGAGCAAGGGCTCACGAATAGTCTTGCTGCTCACCTTCATTCTTGATCCTATTTACATTGACTTTTCGGCTACTAAACCGAAATCTGAAAAAAGACTCTTGGATTGTGGCCAGAGGCAGGTAATAGAAATCTCTAAAACTAGGCCTCGTTTTTGAAAATGCAGAGGATCTCTCAAATTCTGCTCTTAACTTCTTTCTTTCGCTGCAAGTCGGCAAGCCGAAAGATCTTCTGACGGGAGTTTCAGGAACTCTTCGATCTTTTTATAGATGTCTATCGTGTAGGGTGAAGGGGGCATTTTTTGCGATTGACCAACTGCAATAGGAAGGATTCGGTGACGTAGACGGCAGTCGCCAAATCACTTTATTCGTATGCTAACTTTCGCAGTCATCAAATATAAAAAATCATTTACCCTCTTCTGCTCCTCCCTCCACATAAATTATAATTATAACCCGGAATAATTGATTTTGCCATTAAGGAATGGCTTTCAGATAGCGTATATCTGCTATATCTGCGCGGTCTTAACCAAAATGATGGATACTCGATATAGTTATCATAACTTCATCTCAGACCATGCCGACTTTTTAAATTTTGCCCACATGTCATAGTTGATCTGATCTTGGTTTGATGACTATCAGCTCAAGTATAGGTCATTACAAGTGATTTTCTTTTAAGTGGCCTTTTTTTTCACCCCATAGCCTGTATCGGTATGATTTTGGCTCCGGACTTGATTCCTTCCAGGTAGTCGGCCCAGGCCTGCATCATCTTCTTCCGTTCCGGCATGAATTCGGCATAGTTGTACGCCGCACGCGCGCTGTTTCTTTCGGCATGGGCAAGTTGGCGCTCGATGGCGTCCCGGTTCCACCCCTGTTCATTCAACAATGTGCTGGCCATACTCCTGAAACCATGACCGCTCATCTCATCTTTGGCATACCCCATGCGCCGCAGGGCAGACAAAATAGCGTTGCTACTCATCGGCCTTGAGTCGGTCCTGGGACTAGGAAAGACATACCTGCCATGCCCGGTCAAGGGATGGATCTCCCGCAGGATGTCTAGGGCTTGTCTCGATAACGGAACGATGTGCACGGCGCCGGCCTTCATTTTTTCTGCAGGGATTCTCCATTCTGCCGTCTCAAGATTGAATTCAGACCACTCGGCCTGTCGCAACTCCCCCGGTCGGACAAAAACCAAGGGCGCCAATTGCAGGGCGCAACGGGTCACGATACCACCCCGGTAATCGTCAATGGAGCGGAGCAATCCGGCGATCTCTTTCGGGTCAGTGATGGTTGCCATGTGCTTACCAGAGGCCGGAGGGATAGCACCGCGCAGATCCCCGGACGGATCGCGCTCGGCCCGGCCGGTGGCTATGGCATAGCGGAAGACTTGGCCGCATACTTGTTTCACTCTGTGAGCCGTTTCAAGGGCTCCTTTCGCCTCGATGCGTCGGAGAGCCGCCAGCAGTTCCGGCGCTGTAATGGTTATGACTGGTCTGGCCCCCAACCAGGGAAAGATGAAAAGCTCAAGCCGCCTGATGGTTGCCTTGGCGTGACTGGTTGCCCAGGAAGGTGAAAATTTGGCATACCACTCACGAGCGATGATCTCGAAGGTCTCTGTCTCTCGGTTGCCCGCCGCCTTCTGCGCCTTCTTGGTCTCGCTGGGATCAATACCATTGGCCAGCAGAGCACTTGCCTGGTCCCGCCTCTGCCTGGCCTCGGCAAGTGAAGTTTCAGGGTATGTGCCGATACTAAGTAACTTCTCACTACCCCCAAAACGATACTTGAATCGCCAGAGCCTGCCGCCAGTCGGAGTTACCAAAAGAAAAAAACCCCTACCGTCGAAAAGTTTTTGGGGCTTTTCTGTCGGCCTGGTCGTTCTGACCTTGGTGTCAGTAAGCGGTGCAATCCTTTTAGGCATAGGGTTTTCCTCCTTTTTGGGGGTATCTCCATTGGGGTCAAGGGCAAATACCCCTACACATACCCCCAAACCTTTCGGATTTTACTATATCAATATGACTGTTATGGGACAACGAAAAAAGAGAATGGCCTGATTTATCAGGCCATTGTGGACAGCATCAGATGATACTGGATTTGATGGTGGTGGAGATGAGGGGACTTGAACCCCTGACCTCCTGCATGCGAAGCAGGCGCTCTTCCAGCTGAGCTACATCCCCATGTGGTTTAATTATGGCGGCTTAAGCCCTGATGTCAAGCATATTTGCGCCGGGGCGGGCCGGCTCCGGGCACGGTGCGGCAGGCGGGCAGCAGGCCGGGGGAAGGTCTTTACCCGGCCGCCGACCTATGCCCTTTAAACGGCCTGGACCTCTTTCAGGCCCGGCACTTCTTTCATGAGCAGCTTTTCCACCCCTTGTTTCAGGGTCATCTGAGACATGGGGCAGCCTTTGCAGGCCCCGGTAAGGCGGACTTTGACCACGCCGTCGCTCACTTCCACGAGTTCGATATCGCCCCCGTCACGTTGCAGCAGAGGGCGAATTTTTTCCAGGGCCAGTTCCACCAATTTCTTGATATCGCTCACTTATGTCCTCCAAGGGTAAATTATATTAATCATAATCATAAATTCATGCCTTGTAAAGGAAGGCCGTGGAAGTTCCCGGTCTTACGGGCCCACCAGAAACACCGCCTGGATGTGCGCCCGGATCTCCTCTTCCCCGGCTTCGACGGGGGTGGGGGGGGCGGCTTGGGCCATCATATAAGTTTCTCCCGCCGCCCGGGGCGAGAGGAAGCGTATGCCGGTGGAAATCTTGTCTACGCCCTTGATCTTGAGCCCCGCAGCCTGGGCCAGGGCTTCCGCCAGGCGCCGGGCCCTGCCCAGGGCGTCCACCGCGGCCTGGCGCTGCAACTCTTCCGCCTGGGAATGGCTCCAAAATGGCCCATTGATGCGGGCTGCGCCGTTCTTCCAGGCGGTGTCGATCACCTCTCCCAACCGGGCGACCTCCCGGACCTTGACTTCCAGGCGATTGAGGGCCCGATACGCCTTGATTTCCGGGGGGGAGTGTTTGTCTTTGGCGACGTACACCGGCATCAGACGATAGCTCAGGGTCCGGAGCCGGTCTTGGGGCCCCAGCACTTTTTTCAAGGCTTGCAGCAGGGCATCGGCCCGGCGGGCGTTCTCCTGGGCCGCGGCCGCAGCCTTGGCGGCCTGGGTCTCCACTTCCAGGGTCAAGGTGGCCACATCCGGGACCGCCATGACCTTGCCCTCGGCGTCCACGCTGATGGTGGGGGGCTGGGCGGTTTCGGCGCCCCGGGCCGGGGTCAGGGACAGGCCGGCGATTACCAGGGCCACCATGAGGGACGCTACGATAATCCTCGGCATCTCGCCTCCTTGGCGGCGTAAGCCAGCCGCCGCCGGTTATGCAAGGGCAGGCGAGGGCGCCCACCCTAGATTGTAATGACGGCGTTTAACGAAAATATGTCACCCCGGCGCGGTTCTGTCAAATGAAAGGAGGCCGGTGTTTCGGCGGGCGGCGAGACTTGTGCCTCTGGCGCGCCGCTTAAAACCGGTGGCGTTTATGGCGCAACCCCCTTGATTTACGCTTAAAATCGCCAATGGACCAGCCATGCAGCGGAACAGCAGAGAAAGTAGGCTAGTCCGCCAACGGCTAGTGTTGCGTCCCAGGAATATTCCAAAGAGCGATTGCCAAAAGGTTTTTCCGCTATGGCACATTCTCCAAGAACCTAAATCCCCCCTACCCCCCCTTTTCCAAAGGGGGGAACTTAGCGGAATTCCTTTGAAAGTCCCCCTTTGAAAAAGGGGGATATAGGGGGATTTAAGAACTATCAATCGGAAGGAACTTTTGGCAAACGCTCTAATTCAGGCAAAATGATATCCGGGCAAAGCGACGCATATCGGTGGGGCGGCCGTCCCTGGCCGCCTTGGGTGGCGGGCACGGAGGCCCGCCCCACCTCAGATTTTGTAATATATATCCGGGACATAACACCAGGGGGACGCGAGATTTTACCATGAAGCCGGTCCCCCCAGGGAGTGGCGGAGTTTCTCCCGGAGAGAGAGGACGCGGATGGATTCCTGAAGACACCCCAGGGAGACGTAAAGGGAATGGGAGTCTTCGGCCTTGCGGAAGAGGCGGTCCAGGCGGACCTCCAGGAGTTCCAATTTTTCCAGGAAGGCGGAGGCCTGGGACTGGTCGGCGTGGCGCTGCTGGATCACCAGTTGATGGCGGAGATGGCGGGTATGGCGACAGAGGGCCGAGGCACTGAGGCCATGGGTGGCGGCCAAGGTGCGGAGGGGCACGCCATCGATCAGGGCGCGGTCGATCTCCGGGCGGGAGGGGTGATTACAGACGGTACAGCGGGCAGACTGATGGGCGGGGCCGAAATGTTTCGCCATGGTTGTACTCCTCAAGGTGCATGGTTTCGCACAGGCGAGACGCCTGTGCCACTCATAGGAGGGTAGCAGGGGAGGCGGCCGGGAGGCCAGAACAGGCGGGAAAGACGGCATGGAAAGACGGGGGAAAAGGGGGAAAGGTGTATATAGTGAACGTTGATTGACAAGCATCAAATCAAAATCATATCAGAGGTGACAATGGGGGCTAAAATTTACCTGCCGACAGGATTTGAAATGCAACTATGGTCTTGCTATCAAAATCTTTTCTCTGGTTTAACCGAGGGGTAAACCATAGCAGTTAGGCGCTTTTAAATTTTTCGCATTCGCAAGCTGAGCTTAGGAACGAGTTTCAAAATCTAGAGATGGAATAATGTTAGAGGCGGGATGCGCTTCGCTTTCCCGCCCTACGGGCTAATTGAAGCATAGGGCGAATCCCTCCTATCGGTTAAGCAGGCCGACGGCGAAGAGATGGTCTCTTGACCTCGGGCTCAGGGATGGGAGGTTTTACTGCTCGCAAGACAGAAAAGGCTTGACAAGACGAACCCACATAGAAGCAGATAGTGAAATTTCAATGCCGTCCTATTTTTATGTCCCAAAGCATCCCCGTTTTCAATTCGCAAGCGACTAAAATGACTGGCGTTGCCATTAATAACCCCTCTCCTTAGAAAAAAACTTGACATCAATTTAAATTCCTGCCTACATTGTTTACTATAGCTAAAAAGCCATCCCTTGAAGGAGGCTAAGACCAAGATGAGGCGCATTGTGCTGCTCATTTTGGTGCTACTTTTGATGGCCGACCTGGCCGACGATGGGTGCCTCGGCAAGGCCAGCTTTGACCTTCCCCACGCTTCAGCTAAGACCTCCGTCACCTCTCCCCACCCTTCTGACTCGGGCCAGGTTGATTTTAGCCACGAACTTGCATCCGCAGATTTGCCGGGAAGCCCCCGCCATGCCGATTCCCAGCCAGTAACTCTTCGCGTTTCGCCTACTCTACTGATAATTCATTGCTGCCGCCTCAGCAGTTCCGGCGGCATCCCCCTGTAAAGAGTCTTCCGCCCATAACGCGTATCTTTACCATCTATCGATGATTTTCTGACGGCTCATTGTGCAAGTATTCCCATTGAGCCCTGAAGACCTGATGGCTGGGCCATCATCACAAACCTGTTGACCTGTGAACGCCAAAACCAGTCGCGAGGCGGTGACGGAAAGCAACGGGTCTTTATGTGCAAAGACGGCCGGGGTGCTGGGTAAGAAACCGAATCTCCGCATCTTATGCGGATCAATCTAATTATTGTTAGTTTTCAGATCCCGGACCATTAATATGGAGGGGTTAATGAACAGAATCGAAGTGGTTCAAACAATAATTTATAAGAAAAAAGCACAGAAATATTTAGAAATAGGGGTAGCTTCTGGAAATAGTTTCTTTCCAATCAAAGCAAGACAAAAGATTGCAGTTGACCCAAAGTTCAAGTTTTCAACAAAACGCAGAATGAAATGGATTATTAATAACTTATATAATTTAACAGCAAAGTACTACGCGTCTACTAGTGATAATTTCTTCTCATCCATAAGCTCGACTGATCGTTTCGACGTGGTGTTTATTGATGGGCTGCATACTTACCAGCAATCATTGAGGGACGTCACCAACTCCTTGGGCAGCCTAAATGAAAATGGTATAATCGTTATGCATGATTGCAATCCACCTCGTGAGGCAGCAGCATATCCGGCAGAGTCCTATGAAAGCGCTGCCGCCTTGAAGTTACCTGGATGGACCGGAGAGTGGTGTGGAGATGTCTGGAAGACTATCTGTTACTTAAGAAGTCGGAGGAGAGATTTGAAAGTATTCGTGTTAGATTGCGATTATGGATTAGGAATAGTGATGAAAGGGAATCCTGATAATTGTCTAAACGTAAGCGAAGAAGTATTAGATAACATGACTTATGAAGATTTATCGAGAGAAAGAAAAAACCTTCTCAATCTAAAAGATAAAAGTTACTTTATCGAGTTTTTGGAGACAATTTGATAAAATGTAGTCATTAGCCTTCCCATAGTAATTAATTAGTTTGCTCTGCTTATTTGGTTTCCGGAAAAAGTTCTTGGATCAGGTTTTTATGTTATGTTGGCAAGGTCAGACATGGCCTTGCCTTTTTTGTGGTCTATCGCCCATTCAACATCACTTGCCAAATGCCTCAATTATCATCGGCAGAGCAGAAGGTGCAGATATGACCTGCTTAGCAGAATCAGCTTTGCGTGGGGGCAATGGCAAAACCTCCTGGCGGGGCATATGGTCATTCTGAGCGAGGCGAAGAATCTCGTTTTTCCGGTAGGTTGAGATCCTTCACTTCGTTCAGGATGACAGAAAAAACCGGTTTGGCAACGGCTGGTAATGCTCTGATGCATACCAGGTTCAGGGCCACGGAGGGCAGTGGCGCCTGGTTTTTTCGGATTTTTTCGCAAGAGCAGTCGCGCATGAGCCGTCGGCTCACCCGTAAGTGATGAAAAGTCTACAAGCCATTTCAAAACCGATCTCCTCTTCATATTGAACCAACCAAAAGACTTGAGATGGGAAATAATCACCCCCCTTTGGAAAGGGGGGGCAGGGGGAGGATTTATAACGTTCTGAAATCCCCCTAAATCCCCCTTTTTCAAAGGGGGACTTGAAACCTCCAATCTCAACTTTGTCCTGGTGGAAAAAGTTTCCGTCCCCTTGAGACAGGTTTTGAAATGGGGTCTAACAGGCGAGCTTCCGTACGGTCCGCGGTCGTAAGCTCATGGTGCGTAGAACGCACCCTACGGAAGACTTTTCGAAGCAGGAATTGCTTGCGCCCATGAGGAAAATAGGGTGAAATAATAAGCCAATACGGCGAACGAGGACGACGATGACCCAGGATAAGCACGGACAGGATGAGATGGTGACCGCCACCCCCGCGGGCGGTCTGGTGATTCCCGACAGGCCCAGCATTTTATTCATCGAAGGCGACGGCACCGGCCCGGATATCTGGCGGGCCACCCGACCGGTGCTGGATGCCGCGGTGGCCAAGGCCTACGGCGGCGGCAAACAGATCGTCTGGCAGGAAGTCCTGGCCGGGGAAAAGGCCTTCAAACTGAGCCGCAGTTATTTGCCGGTGGAAACCCTGACGGCCCTGCGGGAATACCGGGTGGCCCTCAAGGGCCCCCTCACCACCCCCATCGGCGGGGGCTTCCGGTCGCTGAACGTCACCCTGCGCCAGGTGCTGGACCTGTATGCCTGCATCCGCCCGGTGCGCTATTACGCCGGGGTGCCCAGCCCCATGAAGGAGCCGGAAAAAATCGACATGGTGGTCTTCCGGGAAAACACCGAAGACGTCTATGCCGGCCTGGAGTGGGCGGCCAACAGCCACGAGGCCCAGCGCCTCATCAAGTTCCTCAATCAGGAATTGGGTTGCACCCTGGAGCTGTCCGCCGCCATCGGCATCAAGTCCATGACCGAAAGGTGCAGCAAGCGCCTGATCCGTATGGCCTTAAAATATGCCTTGAAACACCGGCGGACCTCGGTGACCCTGATGCACAAGGGCAACATCATGAAGTACACCGAAGGAGCGTTCCAGACCTGGGGGTATGAAGTGGCGGCGGAGTTGGACGGGGTGATGTCGGAAGCCGAACTGGATACGGCCTACCAAGGGAAACTCCCCGCCGGCAAGGTGGTGCTCAAGGACCGGCTGGCGGACAACCTGTTTCAGCAGGTGCTGCTGCGGCCGGCGGAATACCAGGTCATCGCCACCCCCAACCTGAACGGTGATTATATCTCGGACGCCCTGGCGGCCCAGGTCGGGGGGCTGGGGATGGCCCCGGGGGCCAACATCGGGGACAACTGCGCCATTTTCGAAGCCACCCACGGCAGCGCCCCCAAGTATGCCGGCCAGGACAAGGTCAATCCCAGTTCCCTCATCCTCTCCGGGGCCATGCTGCTGGAATATCTGGGGTGGGACGAGGCGGCCCAACTTGTCCACCAGAGCCTGCCCCGCACCCTCCAGGACGGCATCGCCACCTACGACCTGGCCCGCCTCTTGCCGGGGGCCCGGGAAGTGGCGTGCTCCGAATTCGGCCAGGCGCTGATCGACCACATGTAGAAACAGTGGTCAGTGGTCAGTGAAAAAGATTTGGAACCACAGGCGAGACGCCTGTGGCTACCAGTCCTCCGCCCTCCTTCGCACCCGCTTACCCTTCCGGGATGACGTAGAGTACCTGGTAGCGGGAGGCCAATTCCTGTTGGGCTGCGGCCACCGCCTCGGGGGACAGGTTCTTGACCCGGATATACACATCCCGAAAACCTTCCTGGGCCGCGGTATACGAGGACAGCAGGCTGACGAAGCGGGCGCCCCGGGCCCTCAGGAGGTCCACGACTTCCTTGATGAGGCCGGGGCGGTCTTCCAGGCGCACGGCGAACTGCACGCCCCCCTGGAGGACGCCGGTAATGTGCATGAAGGCCCGGAAGACATCGGATTGGGTGATGATCCCCACCACCTTGCCGTCCTGATCCACCACCGGCAGGCCCGAAATGGTATGCTCCAACATGATCTGGGCCGCGTGTTCCACCGTGTCATTCGCCAAGACGCTGACGGGATTGCGGCTCATAATCTCCTTGACCTGGAGTTCGGCCAACAGATAGTACAGCTCATGGACATCCAGGGTGGTGGCCTTGGAAGGGGAGGCTTCCTTCAGATCCCGGTCGGTCACCATGCCCACCAGCCTGCCGGCGGTCACCACTGGAATCCGCCGGAAACGGCGCTCCTTCATGATATGGATGGCCTTGATCATCGAGGTGTCTTCCGTGATGGTGACGGGGTCTTTTGTCATCCAATCCTTGATCAGCATGTTCCTTCTCCATTCAGATATGGGTTGAGGGTGGGCGGCCGGGGGGCGGCCCGGAGCGCCGGTTACATCCGGGGCTCTTCTCCTTTAAAGAACCGCTCCAGGTTTTCCCGGTGACAGACCAGGATAAGGCCCGAGAGGCCTCCGGCCAGGAGCAGATAGGCCTTGGAATCGCTGAACAGCCCCACGGCCACCGGCAGCAGCCAGGCGCAGATCAGGGCGCTGACGGAGAAGATCCGGGTCTGGGACAGGGCCAGGAGGTAAACCAGGACCAGGTTGAGCGCGGCCCAGGGGGCCAGCACGGCCACCACTCCAAAGGTGGTGGCTACGGCTTTGCCGCCCTTGAACCCCAGATACACGGGCAAGACATGGCCGAGGACCGCGGCGGCGGCCACCAGGGCTACCCCGGTTTCCCGCCAGGCCCCCAGGGGGGTGAGCCAGGCCGACGCCAGGGCCGCCGGCAGGGCCCCTTTGGCCATATCGCCCAGCAAGGTGAGGGCCCCGGCCTTCAAGCCCAACTGCCGGTAGACATTGGCGGCGCCCAGATTGCCGCTGCCGGATCGGCGCGGGTCCGGCCCTCCCAGGCCCCGGGCCACCAACAGCCCCGTGGGGATGGCGCCCAAGAGATAGGCCAAAACTACCAGGACCAACAACAGGTACATCGGTGTTCCTCCGGCCTGGGGTCTCAGCTACCCGGCGCCGGCAGGCGCTTCCAGAAATTTTGGAAAAATTCCCGGCAAATGTCGATAAAAATGTGGCCGCGGCCGGGGGTTTTCTCCCCGCCCCTCTATTTAATCATAAAAATCACGGTTCCGGGCCAGGAAACGCGAACGGGGAGAGGCCGCCCGACGGCCGGGACCGACGCCCCGGCGTTAGCGGTAGTTGTCCGCCAGGGGCTCGTAATAGGCCTGGGGATGCTTGCAGGAGGGGCAGACCTCCGGCGCATCCTTACCTTTGACGAGGTAGCCGCAGTTGCGGCAGTGCCAGGTAACGGGCTCATCGCGGTGGAACATGGTGCCGTTCTTGGCGTGCTCCGCCAGGGCCCGGTACCGGGCTTCATGGAAGTGCTCGACCTTGGCGATCTCCCGGAAGGAGACGGCGATTTCTTTAAAGCCCTCCTGATCCGCGACGATGGCAAAATTCTGGTACATGGTGGTCCATTCGTAATTCTCGCCTTCGGCCGCGGCCAGCAAATTGCTCAAGGTGTCCCCCAGGTGAAAGGGATAGCCGGCCACAATCTCCGCGGCGCCTTCCCCCAGATGCTTGAAAAAGACCTTGGCGTGCTCCCGCTCATTTTCGGCGGTCTCTAAAAAAACCGCGGCGATATATTCATAGCCGGCCTTCTTGGCTTCACCGGCATAAAAGGTATAGCGGTTGCGGGCCTGGGATTCGCCGGCAAAGGCAATGAGCAGGTTTTTTTCGGTTTGGGAACCCTTCAACTCCATGGAAAATCCTCCTTGTCGAAATTTTGTGGGTGGTGATGATGGAACCATCCCTTAATGAGTGTGGGGACATATGTATTAAGAATAGGCGCGCCGACTCCGATATGCCACCCGCAAAACCCGAAATTTCCATGCCGAGTCGGCCATCGGCTCAGCCGAACATCAACCAGCCGGGTTTGACAATGAGCAGCGCGCCGATAATCAGCATCAGAACGCCACCGATGAGGTTGGAGAACCGCTTGTAGCGGGTGGTGACGCCCACCATCTGCAAGGTGATCATGGCCGCCACGAAGACGATAATGTCGTCGAGCATGAAAATGAAGATATACAACAGCATATAGAGATAATATTGCCAGAAGGGCATGGGCGTCAGACTCAGGATCTGGAGATAGACCACCGGGAAGCCGGCGGAGCAGATTAATTCCACCAGATTGACCATGAAGGCCAGGAGCACGATGCCGCCCAGGGCCAGCCAGAATTTGCGGGTTTCAATGACCTCCTTGACCCGCGCCATGGTCGGCCGGCGGCGAGCCCCCTGGCTCAGCCGGCAGACGCCGGCGGTATCGGTCCAGTATTCCTTCAGATTATAGCCGCCGGCGAAGAGGGCCACGCCGGCGATGATGATCCTGATCCAGAAGATAAATCCCAGGAAAACCAGGACGTTCAGCCAGGCGGTCATGAACAGGAAGTACACGGCCCCCGAGGCGAGGATAAAGGCGCTTCCCAGGAACCACATCTTCCCCCGGTTTTCCATGTCCAGCAACAGGTTGATGAGGAAGATCAGCACCCACATGGCGCAGGGGTTAAAGCCATCCAGGGCGCCGATGAGCACGGTGATGGCGCCCAAAGACAGGTATTTGAGATTGATCTGGCCGAAGACCGGCAGGGTGAGGGTTTCGGGGATGGTCTGTTCCGGGGCGGGGGGCAGGGGGGAGGCCGGGGCGGCCAGGAGTTGGGCCACCACATCGGGCACCGCCTGGTGCCGCGCCGCCCGGATGGCGTCCTCGATGGCGCGGCCGGTGGTCCGGGCATCCTGCCAGCCGATCACGCTGTAATTGCTGATGACGGTAAAGGGCACCCCGGAGACATCGGCGTGCAGTAAATTACCGATCTTTTGCAATAATTCCCGGTTTTCCCGGTTGGCGGAGATCTCCAGGGTCACGACCTTGAGGTCTTGGTCTTGGCGTTCCAGTTGGGCGAGAAACTCTTTCTCATGGGCGCAATGGGGACAGCCCTCGGCCCAGAAGAGATAGACGGTGACCGGCCGGGTAGGGGCAGCCAGGCTCGCGGCCGGCGGGCCCCAGACCAGCAGGCAGGTGATGAAGAAAAAGAACCATGCACAGGGATTTTTTGCCATGATGCAGGGCGCCGGTTTAACGGAAATTACCTTCCCCCTCACCCTAACCCTCTCCCCCCAAGGGGGAGAGGGGAAAAGTATGGAAGCCCTTTAAAACTCTCGTTAAGCTTTAAGCTCCAGCAATGTTCACATAAGCGGGGCGATTTCTTCTTGTTGTAGGGGCGGGGTTTCCCCGCCCAATGAAAGGGATGTTCAACCAAAGGGCGGGGAGACCCCGCCCCTACAGGGGGGCTTAGGTGAAATCATTGCTTTAAGCTCTCATGCAGAGAGAATGGCTGGCAATCCCCCCCTGGCGGAAGCTCATTGCTCCCAGAGGATGGTGCCGCAGTCCTTCAGATCATAGCCCCCCAGGGCGGCGGCGGCCGCCTGGAACTCCCGGGAGCGGATGACTTCCAGGAGTGTCCGAAAACGGGGGTCGGCAAAAGTGGTCTCGGGCACCACCAGGTCATAGCGCTCGGGCAACAGCGGGATAAAATCCAGCCCCAGGGCACGGGCCGCGGCCAGGATGCCCAGGCCCACGTCGGCGGTGCCGGCAAAGACATTCACCGCCACGGCCATATGGGTGTACTCCTCCCGGTCGTAGCCCTGGACCCGGCCGGGGTCCAGCCCTGCTTCGGTGAGCAGATAGTCCAGCAAAAGGCGGGTGCCGGCCCCGCGCTGGCGGTTGATGAACCGCACCCCGGGGCGCACCAGGTCCATGACACTCTGGAGGTGCTTGGGGTTGCCCGGCGACACCATGAGCCCCTGCTGCCGCCAGGCCAGGTTGATGAGCTTCAGGGGCACGCCCGCCAGATGGCGCTCAATAAAGGGCACGTTGTAGGTGTTGGTCTCGGGGTCCAACATGTGGCTGCCCCCCAGGTGGGCCCGGCCCTGACGCAGGGCCAACAGGCCCCCCAGGCTGCCCACGTGCCCGGAGGACAGGCGCAGGCGGTGGTCCCGGCGGTGGAGCAGGTTGGCCAGGAGGTCGAGGGTGTTGTCATGGCTGCCCAGCACCACCAGGGTGCCTTCCAGGTCTGCCGGGGTCACCAGGAGGTCGGCCGGGACCGGCCGGTCCTCCTCCAGGCCCTCGCTCAAGGCCGGCACCGTGAGGATGCCGTCGGCCCGCACCAGCGAGGTAATGGTCCCGGCCCCCCGGGGCAGGGGGGTGGCGATGACCTTATCCCCCACCCGGCCCAGGGTTACCCGGATGAACTCCGTCAGGCCGGGCTTGGACGGCAGGTTTTGGGCCGGATAGACCGTGAGCGTAGGGCGGGGCGTCAGGCGCTCCCCCGCCAGCCCGGCGATGAGGGGGGCGGCGAACTGCTCGAAGGACAGCACCGCGGAGACGGGATACCCCGGGTTGCCGATGACCGGCTTGCCGTTCACGATCCCCAGGACCGTGGGTTTGCCCGGCATCATGGCAACCCCGTGGACCAGCACCTCTCCCAGGGAGTCGATGGCCTGGTAGGTATAATCCTCGGTGCCCGCGGAGGAGCCGGCGTTGATGATGACCATATCGGCGTCACCCAAGGCTTCCTTTAACGCCGCGGCCAGGGCCCCGGGGTCGTCTTTGACGATGGTTTTGACGTCCGGCGCACCGCCGGCCTCGGCCACCAGGCCCGACAGGATGACGGAATTGAACTCCGGCAGCTTGCCGGGGGGAATCTCTTGATCCAGGTCCCCCACCGGCACCAGTTCGGTGCCGGTGGGGATGATGGTGACCCGGGGCCGGCGGCGGACCGACACCCGGGTGACGCCGGCGGCCAGCAAGGCTCCCTGGGCCCAGGGGGTGATCGCTACCCCTTCAGGGAGGACCATTTCGCCCTTTACCAGATCTTCCCCCACCCGGCGCACGTGCTGCCAGGGAAAGGTGGGGGCCTCTATCGTAATCGGGTCGGCCTCGGGGTCCGGGACCTGCTCCACCATGATCACCGCATCGGTCCCCGGCGGCAGGAGATGGCCGGTGTTGATGGGAAAGGCTGCCCTTCCCAGGGCCAACTGCTTGGGGTGATCCGGAGTCGCCCCAAACGTACCGGCCGCGGCCACGGCAAAGCCATCCATGGCCGCCTGATGGGCCGCGGGGGAGGAGCGCCGGGCCATGACCGGCGCGGCGGTCACC
>JBAVUP010000056.1:0-45254 GCA_049696835.1 Desulfobaccales bacterium | reverse complement strand
CCCCGGTTCGGCGCTCTCCACCAGGGGCGGCCCGCCGCCCGCCGGCGGCAGGCTGACCGGCGCGGCCACCGTGGCCGGCTGGGGTAACGACACCGACCGGCGGCCCATTTTGCCCCCGGCGATGATGAGGGCGATGATCAGCGCGGCCAGGCCCAGGCCCCACCAGAGGCGCCGGGGCATCAGCTTGAGGGTCTGCCAGTGGGTCAGGGCCGCGTCCTTGGCCTTTTGGGCGTGGGGTAAGCTGTCCATCCAGACTTTCTTGAACAACGGCCCGGCCTGACCCAGGGGCTGCCAGCGGAGCCGGGGTTTCCCCGCCCGCCAGGGGGCCGGTGACCGTTTATCCACCCCGTGCAGCTGTTCCCGGGCTTGTTGCAACTGCGCCACAAAGGCGCCGGCATGGGGCAGCCGCTCCTCGGGATCCTCCAACAGGCACTGTAGCAACAGATTTTGCAAGGGGATGGGAATCTCCTCCAGGTCCACCGGGGGGTATTCCAGGCGATAAGGAAAGGGCTCGTCAAAGGTCAGGGGATACGGCAGGCTGCCGGCCACCAGCCGGAACCCCAGGACCCCCAAAGAAAACACATTGCTGGCGGGCGCGGGCCGATCCCCGTGCACGACCTCCGGCGCGGTATACGCCTTGAGTTCCAGATGCAGCGGCAGATCCCCGTAGGCCGGCACAAAGGCAAAATTGGCGATCCGGAGGTCTTCCCCGTGCATGAGGATATTGAGGGGACTGAGATCGTGGTGCGCGGCCCCCTGCTGATGGGCGAAGGCCAGGGCCTGACCCAGCAACTCCAGCAGGTGCAAGGCCTGGGAGGTGCTGAACCGCTGGGGTCGGGCCAATTGGGTCAACAGGCTGTCGCCGGCAAAGGGTTCTTCCACCAGGTAGAGGTATTTTTCGGCCTTGTCCACGTGAAACACCCCCAGAATCTGGGGGTGACGCAGCTTCAGTCCCAGGACGGCCGCGAGTTCGAACATGTCCCGGGCCGCGGCCCAATCCGGGGCATCCCGGGCCAGGAGCTTCAGGCCGACCTCGGTCCGCAAGAGGTTATCCTGGGCCAGCCATACCCCTCCCCAGGGTTCTTCCCGGAGCTGGCGAACGATGAGATACCTCTGCCCGATCACCTCGTTTTGGGTCATCTGGATGCCTGCCTTGGCGGGGGAAATAGGCCTGATGATCAGCCGAACTCACCATAACACAAAACCTGGCGGCAAAAAAGTCCTTTTGGCTCAAGGGGGGGGCGAAACCCCGGCGGTTTCACCAGGCCTCGATACCTTGCGCCGGCCAGCCGCCCGTGACTAGATCACCTGCAAGCTCCGAGGGAATTGAAAGGCGGAGATTATTCTGATAGGTTCACCGTTACAGACCATGTCGCCGGAACCCTCCATGTCGATAGCTAATCTCATTACCCTGGCCCGCTTGCCGTTGTTGTTGATCGTGGTGGCGTTGATGTTTGTCCCCAGTTTGCCGGTGCGGCTGGCTGGCCTGGTTTTGTTGATCGTCCTGTTTCTCCTGGATTGGTTCGACGGCTACGTGGCCCGGTTGCGCAACGAGGTCACCGAACTCGGGGCGGTGTTGGATATCGCCCTGGACCGGTCCGTGGAAAATATCCTGTGGATCACCTTCATGTACCTGGGCCTGGTTCCCCTATGGGTGCCCATCATCTTCTTAATCCGCTCCTTCATTGTCGATGGCATGCGCGGCGTGGCCCTCGCCCGGGGGCAGTCGGGTTTCGGGATGATGCACTCCCCTGTGGGCCGCTTCCTGGTGGCCTCCCGTTTCATGCGGGCCCTGTATGGCCTGGCCAAGAGCGTCATTTTCGGTCTGCTCTATCTCACCTGGGCCCTGGCTCTCAAGGACCCAAATATTCTGATAACCTTGCATCCTCTGAATCAAGGTCTTATATTTTTTACTGTAGGGCTTTGCGTGCTTCGGGGCCTCCCGGTAATCCAGGATGGCCGCATCTTGTTCAAATCCGAGAAGGCATAACCTGATCCCAGCCGGGTGCAGGGCGTCTTACCGCCGGAGGACACTATGAACCGGGTGGTCGCCATTTTCGATGTGGATCAGACTCTGGTGCAAGGTTCCACTGAGCGTCTCTTCTTCCGGTATCTGGTACGATATGGCCTGATCAGTTTTCCCCAGGCCCTCACTTTTCTCGGCAACCTGGCCCGCAATCCCCAGGACCGATTTCAGGACAAGAGATACCTCGAAGGGCTGGAGGTGGAGGCGGTGACCCGCCTGGCCCGGCGCTGCTACCAGGAAGACATCGCTCCCCGGGTCAGTCCCGAAGGGTTGGCGTGTGTGGTGGAGCACCAGGCCCGGGGCCACGCCATCGTCCTGTTGACCGGCTCCCTGGCCCTGCTGCTGACGCCCTTGCAAGAGGAATTGGGGGCCGATTGGCTGATCGCCACGGAATTGGAGCGGCTGGACGGCCGGTTTACCGGAGAAATCGACGGCATTCATCCCCGGGGTCCCAATAAGCAGCTCCTGCTCCTGGAATTATCCCAGGCCTGCGGCCTGGATTTATCCCGATCCTACGCTTACGGAGACCATATCCAGGATTTCCATGTGTTCCGCACCATCGGACATCCGGTGGCGGTCAACCCCTCCTGGCGGTTGAAGCGCCAGGCCCGGAAAAACCATTGGCCGATTCGATATTTTTAAGGTTCCCCCCACGTTAACCGAAGACTTCTCCAGGGAGAGGCGGGCAAGGTCTGCAAACCTCGGGCCGGTCCCGCCAATTATTTCTCCTGAAGTTCTCCCGATTAATTGACAGGTTAGTGCTTTTAGAGTAGTCAATAATATTATATACCTGGTTCCCTAACAAAATCACTTACAGGCAACTTGTGGAGATGCAGCGTGCAGATCATAGGTGACACTCAAGCGCTATCCCAATTTCTCGATGATGGGATAACACATGGTGATGCCTTGGACCTGTTGCAACTCCTTCCCCAAGGCAGCATCGACCTTTTCTTCACGAGTCCCCCGTATGCCGATGCGCGGGCATATAGTCGGATACACCCAGACCATTATGTGGAGTGGTTCCTCCCGTTTGGCAAAGCGATGTTTAATGCTACGAGCGAAAGTGGTAGCCTTATGCTTAATATCAAGAATCGCGTGGCTAAGAACGGCCCACTAAAAGGTCAGAGGCACCCATACGTATATGAGTTGGTCCTTGCCCTCCAACGGATGGGTTGGCGCTGGATTGAGACTTACATATGGGCGAAACCAAACGCAGTCCCTGGTAAGTTTGGTCCACGGACCAAGGATAGTTTTGAGTATGTTTATCATTTTGCCCGTGGCGTCAAGCCGTATTTTGATTTAGATGCAGTCAGAGTTCCATATAAAGCAGACCTCGCAGAGATTGCCAGGAGAAAATTGGATAGACTTGGCAGGCGAAATACAGAGGCCGGTTTTGGCCGTGATCGTACGAAGACGTATCTACGTGGCGGAGCAGACCCAGGGAATGTGGTGACTGTTGCCCAGACGTATAACCAGTATCGAGGGGTTGCTCACACAGCAGCAATGCCAGAGGGACTAGCCGAGTTCTTCATTAAAATCGCCAGCCCTACTGGTGGAATAGTGATAGATCCATTTGCCGGCGCTGGGACCACAGTTGTTATAGCTCGCCGCCTTGGACGTAAGGCAGCGGGATTCGAAATTCACGAGCACTTCGTTGATGAATCCCGTCGGCGCATCGCCGAAAATTCTGCTATTGATATTCCTGGATATTTATTCAAGGTCGGGTAAATCAGTGTCAACTATTCAGGACACGGTTACAAGGATAGCCGAAGCAAACAGTTGGGATCAGCGAATCGCACAGATTCGTTTGATTCCTATGAACCATGGAACTAACGAGCATCCGAGCATTTATGCCGAAATTGCGCGATTATTGTATGTGCCTCACCTCGCTGCTGATTTCGCCTACATCCACGAGAACCATTTTTACGGACGAGAGTATTTTGAGCAGGTCTACGCCGATGCTTATGCGGCAACGGCCGAATTCACCAGAGTTACCGAAGACGAGCTGACCTCGGTTCTGGAAAATAATCCTAGAACTCTGCTGGTGTTTCGTACGATCACGGGCCTCAGAAAGGAGGAGTTCGCACACGCAACCATTATGGCTGGGGAGCCGGTTGGCCTAAGCCCTTTGAGTTCGAACAAGGTGGACGCAATGGAGCGAAAAGGGACACCAACCACACATGATCAAGCCAGGGTCGCGGCCAAGACCATTTCCCTGATCATTGATGGTTCTCTTTTTGGTGTTCCACCTGGCGAACTTGTCAGCAAGCAAGCAAAACCGGACACCGAAAATGGTTGGTCGAGTGTACGCCGTTTCGCTTCCGCTGGTGTTCCTTTCTCATTGTTCCTGCACCAACGTCACTATGGGGGCTCGTTCCGGCAGATATTGGATGCCACATCAAAAAAACGCGGCGATCTGATTGAGGATGCAGTAGAGGCGTTATTCAGGCAGAATGGTATCCCATACATTCGCACAGGGAGTCACAACCAGGGCGAAATCGCTAATCGGTTTGAGGTCAGGGTTACACCGGCGCCAGACTTTGTGGTTTTTGATCATTCAGGTACACTTCGCGCTATCCTTGAATGCAAAAACATAAATGACGGAGGCACGGCTCGTGACAAGGCACCTCGCTTTGCGAGACTTCGGGGAGAATCGAATCAGCTAGGGGGAATCCCACTGATCGCTGTTCTTGGTGGCATCGGTTGGGCGCGAGTCAACGATGCATTGGGGCCGGTGGTTCGAGATACGGATGGTCGCGTTTTCACTCTATCGACCCTTTCGGCAATGCTCGAAGTGGCGCCTTTTCCGTCACTGATTGGACTTGAGACTACCCCATGAGGAAGTGAAGTATATAATAGGGGTAATATGGACGAAGCGCTGATCAGACAACTGAAAAATCGGGTAGAGGAAGAACTCCGGCAGCGGGAACTGGCGCTCCTGGAGTTTTGGCTGCAGGAGATGAAGAATATCATGGCCAAGCATCACAAAGAGCTGGCCGGATTGCAGAGCGACCTGAAAAACTTCATCGCCCGCATGGACACCCGGCTCCGCACCCTCAAAGGGGGCTCCAAATAATATGTATGAAGCAAAGATCGTTACCCAGTTCGCCGCCGCGCATCGACTGGAGAATTTTTATGGGAAATGTGAATCCCTCCACGGCCACAACTGGAAAGTGGAAGTATTCCTGGTGGGGGATACTCTCGATAAGGCCGGGCTGCTGATGGATTTTGGCGTGATGAAGGCCCGGACCAGAGAGGTGCTGGAAGAGATTGATCACAAGTACCTGAATGAACTGGCGGCCTTTCAGGACCGCAATCCCACGTCGGAGAATCTGGCCCGTTACCTGTATGAACGGCTGGGGGCCACCTTGAACCGGGAGGGGGCGAAAATCCATCGGGTCAACGTCTGGGAATCCGATACTGCTTGCGCCTCCTATTACCAGGACTGAAACGGCGTTGACCAGAGGCTGCCGTTGGGCCTATGTGTTGGGACTTATCCTGGGGATGCTCGGCCTGGTGGGAGCCCGTACCGTTTCTCTCACCGAGCCCCCGGCCAGCAGCATCTTGAGAATTCCCGCCGGGGAGTCCCGGCGTAAGCCGCCGGTGACGTTCAGCCACCGGTTGCACAAAACCCGGGGGCTGGCGTGTACCCAATGTCATCACGAGTATCAGGGGAGGCGCAACGTCTGGCGAGAAGGGCAACCGGTGCAAAAGTGCCAGGCCTGCCACAGCCTGCGGCCGGAGGCCCGGCGTCCGGACCTCAAGAACGCCTACCATCGCCAATGCAAAGGGTGCCATCTGAGGCTGCGGCAGCAGGGGCGACGGGCCGGACCCATTGAGTGCCGGGGGTGCCACCGCCAGACCTGAATCAGGGCGGTTTGGGAGCGGGAGTAACGGGGCCGCGTCTGAGCTTTCGGAACCCGACGCCTGCAAACCGGATCCTTGCCATCTTATGAAAGAGGGGCTGAACTCTTCAGCCTTAGGGTGTGGTGATTAAAGAGTCGGTCACCTCCTTAATCCGGACGCTGCACCGGGAACGGGTCTTTGCCCTGATCCTGACCCTGGCGGTGATCCTGCTGTTGGGAGCCATCGGGTTCAGCCTGGTTGAACCCGCCGAGGGGCCCTGGTGGACCCGGTTCGGCCGGGCCGTGTGGTGGGGTATGGTCACCCTGACCACCGTGGGCTATGGGGACGTGGTGCCCGTCACCTTCCTGGGCCGGCTGGTGGGCGTCGGCCTTATGGTGATAGGATTTCTCAGCCTGTCCCTGGTGACCGCCACCGTGGCCTCCGTGTTCATTGAACGCAAGTTTCGCCGGGAGAAAGGCTTGGAAGCGATCAAAACCACGCAACACATCCTGATCCTGGGCTGGCCGGAAGACGCGGAGACCCTGTTGGACCAGTTGCTCAAACGGCTGCCCCCGACCATTCCCGTGGTCCTGATCAACAAGGCCACGCCGGATCAGATGGACGCCCTCAGAGACAGATATCCCAGGCAGAAGGTGTTCTATCTCCGGGGGGATTATTCCCGGGAAGAAATCCTCTTGAAGGCCGATGTCAAAGAGGCCATCAAGGCCATCATCCTGGCCGACCGACAACCGGGGGAAACCGCCACCCAGGTGGATCAACGCACCTTGTTTACCGTCCTCACCTTAAAGGCCATCCATGCCAAGATTCGCATCATGGCGGAACTGCTGCGGCCGGAAAACCGCTCCTACCTGGAGCGCGCCGGCGCTGAAGAAGTGTTGATCCGGGGACAATACGACAGCTCGCTCTTGGCGGGAGCCATCGCCTCCCCGGCCCTGTTCCGCATTTACACCTCCCTGTTACTCGGGGACGGGCAGGGCCTGTGGGACGTGGAGGTCCCCGGCCGGTTCCACGGCCGGCCTGTGGCGGAATTATCCGCCTATCTCCAGGAGCAGTGCCAGGGCATCCTCATCGCCATCTACACCGAGGGGCGAACCCTGAGCCTGGAGGACTTGCTGGCCGAAGGGCCTTCCGCCATTGATGATTTCATCCGGCGCAAGTTCGCCGAGACCAAGATGACCCACCTCCTGGGGCGCACCAAGGTGGATTACCAGATCAATCCGCCACCGTCCCAGATCCTGGGGCCCCACCAGTTTGCCGTGGTCATCGCCTCCCAGAGGCCGAGTCTCTCATGATGGATGCCGCCTTTTTCCGGAAAATCTATCTCTTCCAGGACCTGGAAGAAGATGAAATCAACCAGGTCTTGAGCCGCACCGTCCCACGGGAATTTCCCGCCGGGGCCATGATTATCCAGGAAGGCGATCCCGGGGATAGTCTGTTCATCATGGCCTCCGGGGAAGTGGAAATCACCAAGCAACTTACCCTGGTCCTGGATGAAGACACCCCCAAAGAGCGGGTGATGATCCGCCTGAAGGCGGAAAACGGGGTCTATTTCGGGGAGATGGCCCTGCTGGAAAACGAGACCCGGTCGGCCACGGTAACCGCTTTGACCGATTGCTCCCTGTTCGAGCTGCATCAAAAAGATTTCCTGGACCTGATCTGGCACAACCCGGTCATGGGGGTCAAACTGCTGTTGCGCCTGGCCGAGGTTCTGTCCCGGCATCTGCGCAAGACCAACCAGGACGTGGTAAAACTGACCACCGCCCTGGCCGTGTCGCTGGGGGGCTAGGGGCCGCATTTGTCCCTGGAACTGTAGGAGCGCACCTGCGGGTGCGCCCTCCTAGGGAAGACACGCGGGTCCCCCCCGACAAATCATCGTCGCTCTTTTAAGGCCTCTCTATGCTGGACGAATCACTGCGACAGCAACTTCTGGCCGCGGCCCGGCGCGCCCGGGAGGCGGCTTATGCCCCTTACTCCAACTTCACGGTGGGAGCCGCAGTGCTGACCGCCACCGGAGAGATCTTCTCCGGGTGCAACCTCGAGAACGCCTCCTTGGGGGCGACGATGTGCGCCGAGCGGGTGGCGATCTGCACGGCCGTCGCCGCGGGTTGGCGTAACTTCACGGCCTTGGCGGTCATCGCCGACACCCCGGACCCCGTCGCCCCCTGCGGCCTGTGCCGCCAGGTGCTGGCGGAGTTCAGCCCGGACTGCCCGGTGCTCATGGCCAACCTGGCGGGCCAGTGGCGGCTGGTGAACCTGCAGGAATTGTTCCCCCTGGCCTTCCGGTTGCCGACCCGGGAGGGCGGCTAGGCCTGATCAGCTTATCAGACGAGGAGAGCGATGCTAGAACATAAGCACATGAAATTCATGGCCGTTACCGCCATCCTGATCATGCTGGGCTTCGGCCTGTACCTCCTGGTGACCGCGTTTCTGTATGCCTGATTTGCAATGATATTGATTCAAGGCAAGAAACTCTGAGTGGCGGCCAGGGACGGCCGCCCCACCTTTTTCTGGTGGGCCAGACCTCCGTACCCCCCGCCTTATCCAGAGCATGATTATGCTCCGCCTCAAGACTAATAAGCCTTAATCCACTCCGGCCCCTTATCCCGGAAGAACCCGGCGATTTCCTTAAAACCCCGGTCCAGCACCTGGCGGGCTTGCGCCCAGCGCGCCGGCATGGCCTCGGGGGCGGGCCCGAGCAGCAGGCGCGCCTCGATCTCCGCCGGGGCCTCCTCCCAGGTTTGGTTTGCCAGGAGCAGGGCCCGCAGGTCCCGACCCCGGACCCGATGGGCTATACTCCCCGGATCGGTTAAGACGTCCCGCAGGTAGTCGCCGCCTCGATCCCAGCCCCGGGCATGGAGGGCGGCCCGGCGCATCAGGCAGGGATAGCAATAGCCACAGGCCCCGGCCGGGCCGCCCTGCCAGCGGGAGACCACCGGCCGGGCGCAGGAGACGCTCAGGGGAAAGAGCCGGCGCAGGGCTGCCTGATGGCGGCAGCGGCGCACCATGTCGCCCTTGGTGTGATCCTGGTACGGATTTACCAAAGGATTTTCCAGGCCCGCCGCCCGCCACAGACCCGTGAGCTGCTCCAGGAAGTCAGGGTGCGTGGTGCGGGTGCTGCAACTCCCCAGGCGGTTCCAGGTGAGGGGCGGGTTGAGGCTGATCCAGCCGTTTTCCGGGATAATGAGGGGAGTCGCGGGTCCCCAGGCCGCGGCGGCGGCCAGCCCCAGGGCCAGGTAGAGGAGTGACCGGCTCCGGAGGGACAGTTCCGGGGCCTCGGGAAACTGCACCCGGAGGCCCAGGTGGTGCACCCGGTCCGTGCCATATTGACGGACCAGCGCCGCGGCCAGGGTCTGCTGGATGGAAGCCAGTTGCCCGAAATCATAGTGGCTCACCAACAGCAATCGCTGCCCGGCCTCCAGCCGGTCCAGGGCCCCCACCAGGGAATCGAGCCCGCCGGAAAACAGCATCACCCCGTCCGGGTCCCAGGCGTGGGGCCGGTTCCCCTTTAACCCCAGATCCAGGGGCGCCTCCCGCGCCTTTACGGTCCAGTCATCCCCGGTGAGAAAATTCAGGAGTTGGGCCAAGCGGGGCGCCAGGGGGACGAATGCGGGGCTGACGGGAAGATGCACGGTGAGCTGCCGGGTCCAGGCATCAATGGCGGCACGGCGGGGGAACAACTTGTCCGCGGCCCAGACCCCCAGGGCCACCAAGAGGAAGGCCTGGACCGCCTGACCAACCGGCTCGGAAATGCCCGGCAACTGGCCCAGGCTGTGATGCAGAGGATAACCGGCCACGCCCGGCTCGTCCAGGTGGATGACCGCGGTCATTCCCGGCGGGGGCCGGCGCCTTTCGCCGGGGGCCTTCAGGTAGAGCTCATCGGCCATGGATAGATATTTCCATTACCGTAGGGGCGACCCGGCGGGTCGTCCCTACCTGAGCTTGGTCAGCAAGGTTGTCATACATTCCGTGACCCAGGTCCACCCCGCGAGGCCCTGCCAGTGGCTGGAAGTCTCGGGAATCTCTGGAGAGGCGCTTACCTCTAAGGCGTCGGCCTCAATCAAGCCGCTAAGCCGCTCTAATCCTTCCCGGAGCCGCCCATAGCCCCCGGCCGCGGCCTCCAGGGACTCCCCCAGGTCCAGGGCACAACGCAGATACAACGCCGTGGCCAGAAACCGCCGCACCAGATGAACCGGGTCCTTCTTATCCTCAGATGCAAGCGCGGAGCGCACCACCAGCGCCAGGGACGTCCGGGCCACGGCCTCCTCCAGCCCGCCGCCGCTCCCGGCCAAAACGCCGCTCACCCCATGCGCCAGCATTTCCGGGGGTCCTTGGGCCAGCGACGCCAGGCCTTGATCCGCCAGGGCCGCCTGCCAACCCCGGGCCTGCACCGCCTGCCAGAACGCCCCCAACTCCTGAGCCACCTTCCGGGTAAAACGCCAGGCCGCCAACGGCTCCCCCTGCCCCGGCGTCTCCTCCAGGGCCGTCAGGTACCGGGCCACCAGCTCCCGGGCGGTCACCTGCCCCCCGGCCTCCGGCGATAAATACCGCGTGGCCGCCCCCTTGGCTGACCGCCATAACCGGGTGGTCGGCCCCCGTCGGGCACTGGACGTTCCCATGGGCAAACTCCAAGAATTGCTTGAGGGGAGGACCGGGGGACGGCCCTCACGAAAAATCCCCCGCCCCCCCTCAAACTCCCCTTCCAAACCCCTGTAAGGGGTTGAGGATGGGGGTCTGGGGGAAGGATTGTAAGTGGCTGTGGGGCCCTAGCCCCTTCCCCCAGAAACACCCTACCACAACTCTTATCTCCCGGCCAGGTGTTTGAGGCGGGTGTAGCGGTCCCAGGAGAACTGCGGCCAGCAGGGGAAGAGCGAATTATTATGGAACAAGGGGTCGGCGTTCAGATCATAACGGGAGGTGGCCACCGCCCAAGGCCACAGGGCGGTGCCGGGGATGGGGGAGTATTGGGCCAGCACCGGGGTGGCGCCCAGTTTCTTGACCCGTTGGATGGACGTTACTACTTCGGCCTCGTCCTGGTCCGGCAGGCCGATGAGGAGGTAAACTCCGATCTTTGCCGGGGAAAAACCGGCTTCCCGCAGGTGGGCCAGGGCGGCCTCCAGTTCCCCGACCTGGAGTTTCCGGTCGAGGCGGGCCGCTCCCAGGGCGGCGGTCTCGACCCCGAGGCGCAGGGTGGCAAAATTGGCCCGCTTGAGTCCGCGGGCCACGTCCCGGGTGATGAGGCGGGCATGGAGCCCGTTGGGGGTATGGAACCGGAAGGTGCGGCCGCGCTGGGTCAGCTCTGCCAGGATCACCAGCAGGTGGTCGGCTGCCGACAGGAGCAGGGCGTCGTCGTAGAAGGCCGCGTCCACGAGGCCCAGGCGGTCCTGCCAGTAGATCAGCTCTTCGACCACCGCCAGGGGGCGCCGTCGCCGGTAAGCGGGTTGCAGCAGGCGGGAGGCGCAGTACGTGCAATCCAGGGGGCAGCCCCGGGAGGTGAGGATGGGGATAGAGGAAAGGTGCTCCAGGAGGTGCAGGGCCGGATAGGGCAGGGAGTCTAGATCGTCATTATCCGAAAACCGCGGCCCCCGGGACCCGTTGATCTCCTCCAGGAGGTCCAGGAGCGCCGATTCTGCCGGTCCGGCCACCACCCGGTCGGCGCCGCTGTGCTGCCGGGCGTGCCCGGTGCACAAGGTGGCGTAAATACCCCCCAGGATTACGGGCACTCCGGGAAAATGCTGCCGGGCAAGCCTGATGGCCGCGGCCACCCCCGGGTACCAGTAGGTCATGAGGGAGGTCACCAGGATGGCCGCGGGTTTGGGGGTGGTGGACAGACGCTCCCGGAATGCGGCTTCGCTAATGCCGTAGCGCCCGTAACGCCGGGTGATGCCCTGCAGGGCCGGGGGTGGCGGGACGATTTCCTTGGGGTAGCGGCCCGTGCCGAAGGGGCCGGACCGAGCGTGGAGCGCGCCCAGACAATCCAGAAGATGCACCTCGTAGCCCTGGGCCTCCAGCAGCCCCGCCAGATACAAGAGCCCCAAGGGCCGGGCGAAAAAATCATAAGCCGCGAAATCGTAGATCCAGGGGTTGATGAGCAGAAGCGGCGGACGGGATGGTGCCAAGAAAAGGACCTCTTATGCCGAGCAATGCCTCGTTCCCAAGTTGCACTTGGGAACCAGATTAATAGATTTTTTGAGGGGAGGACCGGGGAAATTTTTTGTGAGGGATTCTCCCGCCCTCTCCTCAAACTCCCCTTCCAACCCCCTGTAAGGGATTGGGGGTGGGGGTTTGGGGGAGTTTTTTATAAGCGTAAGGGCTAATGCCCTTAGCCCCCTCCCCCGAAAGCTTCCTCCCGTACCCCTGCCAGGATTTCCCAGATGCGGGCGGTGGCGGGGGTGGCCGGAGCCACGCTCACTTCCAGGAGATCCCGGCTGCTCGGGAGGAGTTTCGCCGGGTCGGCCACTCTCAGGCCCGCCACCCAGACAATCCCCTCGGGGCCGGCCACCAGGGGCAGATGGGGTCTGAGCCAGCGGGGAATTTTGGCATCCACCAGGAAATCCTGGAGTTTTTTGGGACCCGGGGCCCCCTGGGGCCAGAAGCGGTCGCCGGGCCGCCAGGAGCGCGCCGTCAGGGGTGGGGCGAGCCGGTCCGGGTCCAGCCAGGCCGCCTCCGGGGGTGGCCAGGAGTCTGTCGGCGGGCGGGGGCGACGGGCCAGCCGCCAGCGCCAGCCAGGGGGGGATTCCACCTCTCCCGGCGCGGCCGGCAGCACAGTTTCCTCCGAAGGCGGCTCCGGCAGGGCCCTGAAGATATGCAAGGCCGCCCCCGCCCGGGCCACCCGGACGTCCGCCGCCAGGGAGATCAGGCCGCCGCTGTGCGAACTGTGGGCCAGGGCCAGGAGAGCCGCCACCTGGGGCGCGGTGAGGGTCAGGCCGGCGCCGAGGCCGGCCACCCCGAACCTGAGCACCCGCCGTTGCAGGGCCGGCTCCAGGCGCGAGAACCGGTCCAGGTCCACGGCAAAGCAGTCGGCCGCCAGTCTCCGGCCCACCCGGTCCCAGGCCGCGGCCGTGTCCCGGGCCAGGAAACGCTCATCTTCCTGGAGGAGGGCCTGGGTCCGCCAGACGGTCTGGGCCAGGCGGGGGTTGTAGGAGCGGGTCAGGTGGGGCAAAAGATCCAGGCGCACCCGGTTGCGCAGATACGCCCGGTTCAGGTTGCTGGCATCCTGGCGATAAGGGAGCGCCTCCTGTTCGAGCCAGGCCAACAGGACAGTTTTGCCCACGGCCAGGAGAGGCCGCACCAGGCCTTCGGGGGTGGCCGGCCACATGCCCTTGAGCCCCTCCAGCCCCGCGCCCCGCAGGAGACGCAGCCAGAAGAGCTCCACCTGGTCATCCGCGGTGTGCCCCAGGGCAACCTTGGTATAGGCGTGACGCTGGCGGGTATCGTGGAGAAACTGCAACCTGAGCTTCCGGGCCGCCATCTGCAAGGAGAGTTTGTCTTCTTGGGCCGCGGCTTTTACGTCCCCCCGGCCCAGATGGCACGGGAGATCCAGGCTCTTGGCCAGCCCGGCAACAAACGCCGCGTCGCCCCGGGAGTCGTCCCCCCGAAGGCCGTGGTCGTAGTGGGCCACGCCTAGGTCCAGACTCAGGAAGGGATGCAGCCGCGTCAGGAGGTGGAGGAGAGCCACCGAATCCGGGCCGCCGGAGACCGCCACCAGGACCCGGTCCCCGGGCGTGAACAGCTGCTCCCGGCGAACATAGGCAAGCACCCACTCCGGCAGAACTCCGGCGGAGGCGGGGTCTTCCAGGAATGCGGGGCTTACTTCTCCGGGGCCGGGCAAAGTTGGGCGATCACCTCCAGGATAGCGTCCTTGGAGAAAGGTTTGGCCAGGAAGCGGTCCACTACGGCTTCCTGACCGGCCGCTTCCAGCAGGCCGGGAAGTTCAGAAGAGATCATGACGATGCGGCAATCCGGCTGGAACTGTCGCAAGCGCCGGGCCACCTCCAGACCGTTGAGGTGAGGGAGATGATAATCCAACACGGCCACCTGATAACGCTGGGGAAAGTCGCCGACGGCCAGTTCCGGCTCAAACCTCTCCAGAGTCGTGACCTGATAGCCGGCCCGGCGCAGGATGGCCACCAGGGCCTCCCGGGTCCAGCGGTCATCATCGATCACTAAAATCCAGGGGCTCATGTCCAATGCCGTCTCCCAGGGGCCGGCCGCTTCCCGTTGAACGTCAAGGGGTGCAAACCCCCTGGTTAGCTGGGTGGGTAAACCACCTCAGATTTATGGTTAATAATATGAACGCCTCCCCGGTTGCGCAAGTCAGAGGCTCGAGGTTTGGGGAATATCCGCGGTCGGCTCCGCCACCTCCGGCCCTGGTTCATCTTCCCGGGCGGCGGGCAAGGCCAGATGAAAGGCGGCCCCTTGATCGACGCCACTCTCCACCCAGATCCGGCCCCCATTGGCTTCCACCAGGGTTTTGCAAATGTAAAGTCCTAAGCCAGACCCATCGTTCTTGTGACGGGAGAAGCGGTATTTTTCAAAGAGGTGCTCCTGTTCCTCGGGACCCAGGCCACAGCCCGTATCCGCCACGATAACTTCCACCTCCTGGGGATCGGCCCCGGGCAGGGCTTTCACCTGGATTTCGCCCCCCTTGGGGGTGGCGGCCAGGGCGTTCACCAGGAGGTTGGCCAGGACGCGATCCAGGGAGGGTTCATCCACCACGATGGAGGGAAGATCGGCGCTCGGCGGCACCACCAGGTTTACCCCCTGGTGTTGGGCCAGGGCGCCGAAGCGGTGGAGCAACCGCTGGATGATAAAGCCCGGGGGCACCGGCTCCGGCCTCAGGGCCAGGCGTCCGGATTCGAAGCGGCTTAAATCCAAGACATTGTGGAGGTGCAAGAGCAGGCCTTCGCTGCGCTGGATGATGCCCTGCAACTTGTGATGGATGTCGGGAGGCAGGGTTTCGTCCTCCAGGGCCTCGATGGTCAGGCGCACTCCGGTCAGGGGCGCCTTGATGTCGTGGACGATCATGGAGAGAAAATCGGCATTGGCCGCCACCCGGTCCCGCTCTTCCTGGAGGAGGCGGGTCTTTTCCCGCAGGGCCCGGGTCATGGCATTGAAAGATTCGGCCAGCTCCCCCAACTCATCGCGGCTGGTCACCGGGATATCCCCGGCCAGCTCCGCCACGGTAGCTTTGCGGGTGCCCTCGGCCAGGTGGGCGATCTGGCGGCGCATGCCGGAGGAGAGCCAGAAGCTGAGAAGTCCGCCGATGAGGGCGGCGGCGCCCCCCACCCCAAAGATGACCAGTTTCAGAGTGAGCAGCGTGGGCTCAAGTTCCCGGCGGCTGACCCCCACCACAATGAGGCTTTCCCAGGGTTTATCGCCTTCTTCCAGGGGGAGGTAGGTGATGGTATAGTCCTCCTTCCCCAATTGCAGCTGCTGGATCCGGTCCAAAGGCCCCTGGCCGCTGGCCGCCAGGTCGCGGTGGCGCCGGAGCTGGTTCAGGGCGCTCTCCGGCAGGTCCTTAAAGGAATTGACTACCAGGCGATTGCCGTAGAACATGGCCACCTCGGCCCCGGGACGGGACAGGGATTCAACAAAGCCCCGGTCAATGAGGAGCCCGGTGAGGACCACCCCCACCACCTTATCTTCGTAACGAATGGGGGCCGAGGCGCTGAGGGCGATGGATTCCTTCCAGTGGGTCATCCGGGAGGCGTCTTTGCCCTGGAGGCCGGCCCGCACCAGGGGATTGCTGGAAATATTGACTCCCAGGGCCCCGGGATCGTGGGCCCGAACCTGGATGACCCCCTGGTAGTCCGTGATGGTGAGGATGTGGAGGCCAGTGGCTTTCATCATCGGGGTCACCAGGCGCCGCAGGGCTTCGGTGTTGCCGTTGGCCAGCAGCTCCCCATAGGTGGGATTGTCGGCCAGGAGGTTGGCAGCCTGTTCCACCCGGTGAATCTTGCCCAGATATTCCGCCAGCACCAGCCTGGTCACCAGTTCCACCCTTTGCTTGTGCCATTCCAGGATCTGCCGGGTAGCCAGGTATTGGATCACCAGGAGCAGACTGACCAGGGCCACCAGGAGGGAGAACAGGGTAACCCCCAGGAGCTTGCTGCCAACTTTACCTTTCCGCCACATGAGGGAAATAATAGCATATTTAGGAGGATAGGAAAATGGGTGCAAAGGCCGGGGTCCTTCCCGACAGGTTTAAAGAGCAAGTAGGAGCGGAGAGTATGGGGGAGTGAGGTCACCTCACCCTTAATAGGATGAGGCTTGAAACGCCGCGCTAGACAGCCAGGCGAGCCAGCCGGCCGTCCGCCGCCTGGGGCGTATCGGCGTCCACCAGGGACATAATCTCCCGGACTCGGCCGGCGTCATAGACCACCACGGTTTGCGCCAGGGCGGCCACGTCCTCCGGGTCATGGGTGATGAGGATGACCGGGAGGTTGAAGCGCTCCCGCACCTCCAGCAGTTCCCGGCGCATCTTGGCCCGCAGCGGGGCATCCAGGGCTGAAAAGGGCTCATCCAGGAGCAACAGGCTGGGGCGGCGGATGAGGGCCCGGGCCAGGGCCACCCGCTGGCGCTGGCCTCCGGAAAGGTCCCGGGGCAGGCTGTCCCTTAAGGGAGTCAGTTCGAAGATGTCCAGCACTTCCTCCAGGCGTAGCCGGTCCCCCCGGGGCAGGTACCAGGGCCAGCCCTGTCTTAAGCCGAAAGAAACGTTTTGGGCCACCGATAGGTGGGGAAAGAGGGCGTAATCCTGGAAGACGTACCCCACATCCCGGTGGCGGGCCGGCACCCGGATATTGGCGGCGGCATCGAAGAGCACCCGGTTCCCCACCACGATGCGCCCCGCATCGGGAGGGGTCAGGCCGGCGATGGCCTGCAAGGTGAGCGTCTTGCCCGCCCCCGAGGGGCCGAAGAGGACGACGACATCTTGATCGGAGGCAAACGCCACTTTCAGGCTGAAGATCCGCCGTCCCGACTGCAACTGTTTTTGGATATCAACCAGGATTTTCATAAGGTTACCGTCCCGGTCGCCGGCGGGCGGCCGGGTTAAGAAGGCTAGGCCGGGCCAAAGCCATACTTTTTGAAGATCTCCCGGGCCGGCGGGCTCAAGATGAAATCCACAAAGCCCTGAGCCAGAGCCTGCTTTGGGCTTGCCCCCACCAGGGCCACCGGATAGATGATGGGCTGGTGCCCCTGAACCCCGGTCACCGTTTTCACCTTTCCCTTGCCTATGGCGGCATCGGTGGCGAAGACAAACCCGGCGTCCACTTCGCCCCGGCTGACGTAATCCAGCACCTGGCGCACCGACTCGCCTAAAATAAATTTAGGGGACAGCTGGTCCCACAGGCCCATGTTCACCAGGGCCTCCCGGGTGTAGCGCCCCACCGGCACGGTTTCAGGATTGCCCAGGGCCACCCGTTTGACATCGGCCGAAGCCAGATCCTTAAGACCCGCCAGCGGGAGACCAGATTTTTGCGGCGTGATGAGCACCAGGGTGTTGCTCACAAAATTTTTCCGGCTGGCCGGCACTATCAGTCCCTTTTCTTGGGCCTGGTTCATGGTCTGTTGATCTGCCGAAGCGAATACATCCACCGGCGCGCCCTGGGCAATTTGCTGGAGCAAGGGGCCGGACGCGGCAAAATTAAAGATAATTTTGGTCCCCGGATGCTGTTTCTCAAAGAGCTTCCCTATTTCCGGAAAGGCGTTCGTAAGACTGGCGGCGGCAGAGACGATCAATTCCTGACCGGCGTAAGCCGGGGCCCCCCGGAACACCAGGGCGCCCAGCAAGAGTAGGACGAAAAGCTTAAGATGGGCCATGACCGACCTCCTGAGGTTACATATAGCTGGCCTTTAAGGCTTTACCGGAGACTAAGAGGATGGTGAGGCACACCATCGACACGAGGAGTACCAGGACCGTGGCCCCCGCGTCATTGCCGGCCTGCACCGCGTTATAGACGGCGAGGGACAGGGTTTGGGTCTTGCCGGGGAGGTTGCCGGCCACCATGAGGGTGGCGCCGAATTCGCCCATGGACCGGGCGAAGGCCAACATGGTGCCGGCCAGAATCCCCCGCCAGGCCAGGGGCAGGGACACCCGGAAAAAGACCGCCGCCTCGGAGGCGCCCAGGGTGCGGGCGGCGTTTTCCAGGTTAGGGTCCACCTCCTCAAAGGCGGCCCGGGCCGATTTGAAGATCAGGGGCAGGGATACCACGGCCGCGGCCAGCACCGCCCCCTGCCAGGTAAACATCAAGGAGATGCCCCAGGTTTCCTGGAGCCAGTGGCCCAGCCAGCCCTGCCGCCCGATGAGAACGAGGAGGTAATATCCCAGGACCGTGGGCGGCATGACCAGGGGCAGGGTGCAGAGGGAGTCCAACCCCTCCCGGCCCCAAAACCGGCTGCGGGCCACCAGGAAGGCCAGCGCCACCCCGACGACAAAAGTCACCAGGGTCGCCACTCCGGCCACCTTTAAGGTCAACCACAAAGGGGTCAGATCGACTCCAAAACTCATCATCCCAACATCCCTAAGCAAAATTTTGCTGATAGTCAAGGCAAATTTTATACCAACATAACCGCCATAAAAAACAACCAGGCTTAGTCATTAAAATTAATGACTTTTCTGGACTGCGGCGTCACGGGCGGTATATGCCCCAATTTACATTTTTGAATAATTAACCAAAGGGTAACGCCTATTATTATACATTAATGAATAATATAAACTCACCTCGGCTCTTATCCGCCTCCCGGAATTGGGCTTATTGGTTACACACCCAGCTCCCCCCTCGCCCCAGGCGGGATTCCCTTGCCGAAAGGGCACTTGGGAAAGGTGCACACCTGGCAGTCCTGACAGCAAGCGCGGTTGGCCAGGCCCGCCAGGTGACGCCGGATGACGGTCAAGCCCGCCAAGAGGCGCGGCAACCGATGTAACGGGTGGTGTCAATGAGAATGGCTTTTCTCATAGTCTTCCCTCTTGAGGTTGTCCGGGCCTAAGCCTTTTCGATGTTGACCAGGAACACCTTGTATTCGGGGGTCTGGGTGTTGGCATCCCCCACCATGGGGGTAAGCTGGTTGGCAGCGTAATTCTGACGGCTGTCCGGACCCCCGGTGCAATAGCCGACGTAGCCGAAGTGCCAGGGCAGGGCCACCATCTCCACCGTATTCTGCAAGCCCGGTTTACCGCACGTAAAGGGTGCCACTCGGTGGGTGACATCGGCCCGGGCCATAACCTCGCCCCGGATGGACTTCACCTTGATCCAATCCCCCGGTTTGATGCCTTTGGCCTTGGCCAGGGAAGGGCTCATCTCCACAAACATCTCCGGAATCAACTCCGCCTGCCAGGTGAGGTTCCGGGTCATGGAACCGGTGTCCCAGTGTTCGGTGACCCGGAAGGTGGTGGCGATGATGGGAAACCTCGGATCGTGCAGCGCCGCCACCCGGTCCAGGGCGGATTTCCAAACCCGCATCACCGGGTTGGACTGCTGTTTGGAGACAGGGTTGACGAAGGCGGCTTCCAGGGCTTCGTAATGTTCCGGGAAAGGCCCCTCTTTTAAAAATCCCTTGGGCACAAAGAGCCGGGCCTTGCCTTCCGGGAGCATGATGTAGGGGGCCTTGGCCGACTCCTCGGGGGGCACCTCTGCCTTGGTGGCCGGGTCGATCCACTTGAAGTCGGGAACATCGTTCCGGAGCCATTTTTTGCCCACCGGATCCCACTGTACCAGGTTCTTGTCTTTACTCCAGGGTTGGCCGTTGGCGTCCGCCGAGCAGCGGTTGTAAATGATGCGCCGGTTTACCGGCCAGGACCAGGACCAGCCGGGGTACAGTCCCAGGCCGCTGGGGTCCTTCTTATCCCGGCGGATCATCTGATTATCCTTCTGGTCCGGGCCGGGGTAGCAGCCGGAGTAAATCCAGTTGCCGCAGGCGGTGGAGCCGTCATCTTTGAGGGCCAGGAAATTGGCCACCTGCTTCTTGTCGCCCACCGTGCAGCCGTTGATTTCCTTGGCCACCAGGTGGACGTCCGGGTCCGTGCCGTAGTTCCAGTTCAATTTGACGATGGGATCAGGGAAAACCGCCTTGGGGTCTTCCTGATAGAGCTTCTTCAGCTCCAGGGTCAGGCGATTGACGTACCACAGAATGTTCTGGGCATCACCCCGGGGCTTGACCGCCTGGTAGCCCCACTGCAGCCAGCGGCCGCTGTTGCTGACGCTCCCCTCCTTCTCCAGGGAATGGGCCGCGGGGAAGAGAAAGACCTCGGTCTTGATGTCCTTGGGATTGGCGCCCGGACGCTTCCAGAAGGCGGCGGTATCGCTTTCGAAGAGATCGAAGTTCACCAGCCACTCCAGCTTACCCAGGGCGGCATAGGTCTGGTTCGCGTTATTGGAGCTCACCGCCGGGTTCATGCCCCAGACCAGCAGGCCCTTGATGCCCCCCGCGGCCATGTTCTCAAACATGGACATCCAGCCATAGCCCGCGTTCTGGAACCCCTGGCCCACCTTGGGAAGATAGTCGAAGGCGAAGTCGTTCTCTTTCTGGGCCGCATTTCCCCAGAAGGCCTTGAGGAGGCTGACGAAAAACTTGGGCTTGTTGACCCAGAAGCTGGCCTTGGGCGTCTCCTTGTCCAGATAAGCTTTTAGGGTAGGATGAGCGGCTTCATTGGGGAGAGCCATATAGCCCGGGAGGATGTGGGGCAGCAGGGCCATATCGGTGGAACCCTGGACGTTGTTCACCCCCCGGAGGGCATTGATGCCGCCGCCCGGCATCCCCATGTTCCCCAACAGGATCTGCAGGATGGAGTACCCCCGGATATTCTGCACTCCGGTGGTGTGCTCGGTGGCCCCCAGGGCGTAAAGGATGCTGCCGGAACGGCCCGGCTGCCCGGTGGCGCCGTAGAGGGCGGCCAATTTCAGGAACTGTTCCTGGGGGACCCCGGTGGTGGCTTCCACCATCTCCGGGGTGTAGCGCGCAAAATGCTTCTTCATGAGCTGAAAGACGCACCGGGGGTTGGTCAGGGTGGGGTCGGTGACCGGGTTTTTTTGGGCGTCCAGGTCGTAGTCCCAGGTTGCCGGGTTATAGACCCGCTTGTCGGCCAGGTAGCCGGAAAAGAGGCCGTCGTGAAAATCGAAGTCTTGGTTCACCACAAAGGCGGCATTGGTATACTGGAGCACATAGTCCCGATGGAAGAGATTGTTTGCCAACACCTGATTGATGAGGCCCCCGAACAGGGCGATATTGGTGCCGGGCCTGAGGCGCACGTAGAGATCGGCCTTGGCCGCGGACCGGGTGAACCTCGGGTCGATGACGATGACCTTGGCCCCTTTTTCCTGGGCCTTGGTGATCCATTTGAAACTGATGGGATGGTTCTCTGCCGGATTGCAGCCGGCAATCAGGAGGCAATCGCTGTTGGCCAGGTCGTTCCAGTGATTGGTCATCGCTCCCCGGCCGAAAGTGGGCCCCAACGAGGCCACGGTGGGGGAGTGTCAGAGGCCGGCCTGCTGATCCATGTAAACGAATCCCAGGGCCCGGTTGAGCTTGGTAAGCAGGTAGCACTCTTCATTGGTAAATTGGGAGCCGCCGATGGCGGCCAGGGCTTCGGCCCGGTTCACCGTCACCCCGGCCGGGGTCTTGGTGGTAAAGTGCGCGTCCCGGGTGGTTTTGAGGCGTTGGGCCAGAGTCTGCACGGCCCACTCCAGGGGCTTCTCTTCCCAATGATCGGCTCCGGGGGGCCGGTAATGTACGGTTTTGAGGCGCCTGGGGCTGAGAACGATCTCCCGCAAAGCCTGGCCTTTGCTGCAGAGCGCCCCCTGGTTAATGGGGTGATCGGGATCGCCTTCCAAGTTCACCAACTCGCCCCCTTTGGTGTGGGCGATCAGGCCGCAACCCACCGCGCAGAAGGAACAGATGGAAGTGGTTGCCTTGGCGTCCTTGATCTTGGCGGGGGGCACCGCTGCGGCCCAACCGGAGCGCTTCAGTATGACATCGGTCAGGCCCAGGCCGGTGATGCCACCCCCTAAATACTTAATGAAGGTTCTTCGGGTGATACCCATTGTCTACCTCCCTTGGGGTAATGAAGAAATATTGCAGGAAGATCGTCCCGGCCGGATGATTATGAATAATTGCCTACTTCATAAACTCTGCACCTCCTTTGCATCTCCTTTCATCTATCTTGCGTCCCGGTCCCGGAACGGACCGCCCCGGTCTGTGGGGACCAATAATTTCACCGAGGCGCTCTGCCGTATAATCCAGGGCTTCATTCCAGCTCACCCGCCATGGATATGCCGCCTTTGCGCTTGGCGCCCCTCAGGCGCCTGGAGGCGGTGAGGGTGGGTGTAAATATTGAGGCGCGGGTCCCGGGCGAAGCCCACCAGGGTAAGGTTGAGTTCCTGGGCCAGGTTTAGGGCCATGGAGGTGGGAGCCGACACCGCGGCCAGGAAGGGGATTCGCGCTCGAACGGCCTTCAAGGCCATCTCGAAGCTGATGCGGCCGCTGAGCAGGGCCACCATGCGGGAGAGGTCCCGCCTCTGAAACAGCGCCCGGCCGATGACCTTATCCATGGCGTTGTGGCGCCCCACGTCCTCGGCCAGCAGAAACCAGGCGCCGTCGGGACTCGCCAGGGCCACCCCATGGGTTCCGCCCGTCTCTTGGAAAACTGTCTGCTCCTGATACATCCGGCCCATGAGGTGCAGTAGGGAGGCCGCGGTAACCTTGAGGGTGCTGCTCACCGGCGCGGTTTTTCGGCAGATTTCGCTCACCGCCTCCTTGGCGCATAACCCGCAACTGGAATAAGCCACCTCCAGGTGGCGCCGGCCCCGCCGTTCCCACGCGCAATCCGTCAATTGCACGTCCACCACGTTGGACGGCAGCAGGGGGTCCGAGGCGGTACCGCAAAAGTGCATAGTGATGACCTCGCTAAGGTCCCGGACGATCCCCTCGGTATAAAGAAAGCCCAAGGCCAGTTCCTTTTCCCAGCCGGGCAGACGCATGAATACCTGGAAAGGCTCGCCATGCAGGCGGATTTCCAGGGGTTCTTCCACGGCTACCTTATCCGTCGCCGCCGCCAGCCGCCCTACCTGATATCGCCAGATGGGAAATTCGGTTATTGGCCCGATCATTTCCTGTTACCCGGATAGGACTTTTGCCGCAGTGGGGAGATGCTTTGTCGTCTTCAGGTTGCTTATTTCCCGAACGGGCATTTTTGGGGAAAAGTGCACACCTTGCATTCCAGACAGAAAGCACCGTTGGCCAGGCGCGCCAAATCACGCCGGGTAATTTCCAGACCCGCCAGCAGGCGGGGCAGCAGGAGGTCGAAGCTGGTGGTCTTAAAATAGAGGGCGCAGGCCGGGACCCCCATAACCTGGACCGGACCGATATGCGCGAGCAACGTCATAGCCCCGGGTAAAATGGGCGCGCCATAGAGAATGTCCGTCGCTCCGGCGTCCATCAGGCCTTGGCGGGTAAGGTCATCGGGGTCCACGGACAGGCCGGCGGTGGTTACCAGCAGGTCGATGCCCGCGTCCAGGAGCTCTTGCACCCCCCGGCGGATGGCCCCCCGGTCGTCGGGCACGATCAGGGACTTGACCACCTCACCCTGGAATTTCTCCACTTTGTTGGTGATGATGGGGATAAACCGGTCTTCCACCAGGCCCAAAAAGACCTCGGTGCCGGTGACCAGCACCCCGGCCCGGGGCCGCCGCAAGAGCCGGACCGTAAACAACGGCCCCTCCTCCAGAACCGCCAGGGCTTTCAGAAAATCAGCGCGGGGCAGGAAGAGGGGAATGGCCCGGGTACCCCCCAGGGGCCGATCCCGGCTCATGAGAGAATAGCTGGAGCGCGACGCGGCCATGACCCCGGGCACCAGGTTAAATCTTTCCAGGCGGGGTTCATCCACCACCAACAGCCCGTCCTGCGCCGCCAGCAGGTTGACCTTGCCTTCCCGGGGGTGGTCCGTGAAGATCACCCCCTCCCCGGCCATAGCCCGGGCAAAGGCCAACGCGGCCTCGTCTTCGTGCACCCACTCGGGGCCCGGGCCGTCTTCGCGCACAACATAGAGGTGCTGCCGGCCCATCTGCTGGAGGCGGCAGAGATCGCCGACGCTGATGATCTCCCCCTGCTGCACCGCCGGACCTTTGCTCCGGCCGGGGATGATCTGGGTCATATCATGGAGGGCCCGACGGCCCACGGCCTGCTCCAGCGGCACGGCGCCAAGGGGCGGGGCCTCGGTCCCCCCCTCGGCCTCCAGGTAAGGCACCTCTCCCTGGCAGCCCCGGCAAATGCCCCCGTCCTGGGCCGGGTAGGCCTCCCGACACAGGGGACAGACGACCATGCGCCCCCTATGCCGTCGCTTCAGGAAATGGGGTCGCATCTGGACGGCTTGCCAGTTCAGGACCTGGGGTCCGGCTGCTTTTATCTGGGCCAGGAGCAGTTCCTTGTCTTGCTCGGCCTTGGGTTTGAGCTTGAGATACCAGTTATTGATTTCGGGCCAGGCCGCGGTTTTGGCCGGGTCCAGCCAGACCCGCACCCCCTCCCCCCGGTACTTGTCGTAGAGATTGACCGCGAACCGGCCCAGGTTGACGACCTTGAGCCAGCCGTTGCCGATGGTGCAGGGGGTGAGGAGCTGCACCGCGTCCGGCAGGCAGGCGCCGGTTTCGCAAATGGCATCGAAGAGGATGCCGGCCGGCAGCCGGCGCAGGGCCAGGTCCACCATGCAGCCGCCGATGACCAGTCCCGGGGCCACGTTGCCGTGAAACCGCTCGACCAGACGCAGATACTCGTCGAAGGCGTAAGGGCCGATCTGGGTGGGTTGGGAGTGGCTCTCCGTCATCTTTTCCTTATTGCCCGTTATATTTTTTATAGAATAGCGCTAAAGTTAAACAGAAGCGTATGCCAGGCTTCGGCCCTGAAACTCCTGAGGGCCTCTCTCGGCCGGCTCCGCTGCCGCCAGCCGAAGATCGAGGTGGCCGATTACGCCGCCTTTTCCAGATTGACGGCGCACACCTTGTATTCCGGAGTCTTGGTCCCCGGGTCCAGGGCGCAGTTGGTAATCCGGTTGGCGGCGTTCTCCATATAGTGCAAGGGAATAAACACCACTCCCGGCTGCACCCGTTCGGTCACCCAGGCCTTGGCCATGATGGTGCCCCGGCGGGTGCTGGCCCGGACTACCTCCCCCGGCTGGAGGTGGAGCCGGCGGGCATCTTCGGGATGAATTTCGACGAACACCTCCGGATTCTCCCGGTGCAGGGTCGGGCACCGCCGGCTCATGGTGCCGGTGAGATACTGGGTGAAGATGGTCCCTGTAGTCAGCCAGAAGGGATACTCGGCATCCGGGGTTTCCGCCGGGGGCCTAAACTCGATGGCGTGAAACAACCCCTTGCCCCGGGCGAACTTGTCCTTGTGGAGGTAAGCGGTGCCGGGGTGATCCGGCGTGGGGCACGGCCAGCAGAGTCCCTTCTCCTCCAGGCGGGGGAAGCTCATGCCGCCGTAGGAGGGGGCCAGGCTGGCCACTTCATTGAAGATTTCTTCCCCGGAGTGATATTCCATGGGATAACCCATTCGGGAGGAGAGCTCCTGGATGATCTCCCAGTTGGTTTTCCCTTGCATGGGCGGGATGGCTTGCCGGACCCGCTGCACCCGGCGTTCCGAGTTGCTGAAGGTGCCTTCGGTTTCGGCAAACGAGGCCGCGGGCAGCGACACGTGGGCCAGCTCCGTAGTGGAGGTGGGGAAGATGTCGAGGGTCAATAAAAACTCCACCTCTTCCAGGGCCTGCTGCACCCGGTTGGCATCGGGGTAGCTCACCACCGGGTTGGCCCCGAAGACCACCAGGGCCTTGACCTTCCCTTCCCGGATAGCCTCGATCTGTTCAATCATCGTCAGCCCCGGGGTGCCGGACAACTTGGCCTTCCAGGCGGCTTCGAATTTCTTGACGTTTTCCGGGACCGTAACGTACTGGTAGCCGGGGAAGACGTTGGGCAGTGCCCCCATGTCGCAGGCCCCCTGGACATTGTTCTGGCCCCGGATGGGATTGACCCCGGTGGACGGCCGGCCCATATGCCCGCAGAGCATGGCCAGGTTGGCCAGGCTCTTGACGTTGTCGGTGCCGCAGGTGTGCTGGGTAATGCCCAGGACGTAACAGATGGCGCTGGCCGCGGCCTTGGCATACCATTCCGCCATCTGGACGAGGACCTCGACGGGCACCCCGGTGATCTCCGTCACCCGCTCCGGGGGATACCGTTCGATCATGGCCGCCAGGGCCTCGAAATTTTCCGTCCGCTCTGCAATGAAGGCCTGGTTGTGCCAGCCGTTTTGGTAGATCACGTGCATCATGCCATTGATCAAGGCCACGTCGGTCCCCAGGTTATGGCGCACATGCAGATGGGCCAGTTGGGCGATCTGGGTCTGGCGGGGGTCGACCACGATGAGCCGGGCGCCTTTTTGCAGAGCCCGCATGATGCGCATGGAGCCGATGGGGTGCGCCACCGTGGTGTTGGACCCGATGACAAAAATGCAGTTGGCGTCTTCCAGTTCCCGGAAGGAGTTGGTCATGGCGCCACTGCCAAACGCGGCGGCCAGTCCGGCCACCGTAGGCGCGTGTCAGAGACGGGCGCAGTGATCGATGTGGTTATGACCGAACACGGCGCGGGCAAACTTCTGAAAAATATAGGTCTCTTCATTGGTACAGCGGGCCGAGGCCACAAACGCCACGCTCTCGGGCCCGTGGGTATCTTTGATGCGGCGCAGCTCCCCGGCGGCATGATCCAGGGCCTCATCCCAGGAGACTTCCCGCGCGAGGCCGTTCCGGCGCACCGTGGGTTTGAGCAGGCGGTCCTTATGCTGCACGAATTCGTGTACGTTCCAGCCCTTGATGCAGAGACTGCCTTCGTTGGTGGGCCCGGTTTTGGCCGGGAGCGTGCCGATGATCTGTCCATCCAATACCTGGAGAACGAGATTACACCCCACCCCGCAGTATGGACAGGTGGTGAGAACGGATTGAAAATCCATGATGCCTCCTACCGTTATACTCTACAGAGAATAGCGATGATATAAAAAAAATAACCATCTCTATCTTCAACCTGAGACTACTTACCACGTATCCTGCTTTCGATATTTTTTATTGAGAATAACGAAGGTCCCGGCGATTGGCAAGCACTTTTTCAGGCCGCGGGTGATTATTTCCCGGCAAGGTTGAAGGCGGGGGGCGGTTCCGGAGGCAACCGCCTCAGGCGCCCGCGAGGCTCAGGCCGCCTGTTCCCCCAGGACGTCATAGACCCAGCTCAGGGCCGCGGACGTGCGGGGAAAGCCGATGGTGCTGGTCAACAGAATCACGGTGTGGTAGATCTCCTCCGGGGTGGCTCCGGCCTTCAAGGCCCGGCGGACGTGGCTGTGCACCGCGCCCTCGGAACCGTTGGTGGCGGCGGCGGCCAGTTGGACCAGGTGGGAGGTTTTCTCGTCCAACGGCCCTTCCTGACGCACCGCCTCACCCAGCTGCTCCAGGGCCTTGATAAACTTTTCGTGTTTCTCCCTAATGAAGGAATACCAGCCAGGATACATTTCTTCGGACATGATCTTACCCTCCAAATGTTAATGCCTCGTTGCTCCGGTTGCCGCGGGAGTTCTGGCGGGGCTAAAGTTATGTTGGTTACAGCGTGGCTCCATGTCAAGTCAAGCCGGCGACCGCACCTTGGATAAGGTTATTTAGTGTTCTTACGATGGTTTTTTCTTGCTTACGGTCGGCGGGGATTATATTTTTAAGCGCAGTCAGACCGCCGCGACCACGGCCACCATGGCGGCAAGGCCACGGGGCCGGCGGTGCCGCGGTGGCTGGCGGTGGCGATAACCCAGCGGCGGGTCTGTGGCTCTGGACCCCGGCAGGACAAAAGGTTCCGGGCCGAACGGGGGCAGGGCCGGGTAAATCCTGCAAAATTGGAGGCCACATGTTCAGATTCATCCTGACCACGTTACTCCTCCTAGCCCCTGTGGGGTGCGGGGAAGACAGCGCGGAAAAGTATATGCATGAAGGGTTCGTAAATTTTCAACAACAGAAATACGACGCAGCCATTGCCGGCTATGAAAAAGCCATCCAACTGGAACCCCGGGCCGCGGCCGCCTATAACATGATCGGCATGGCTTACCGGTTCAAGTATAACAAACTGGGGGTACCGGAATTCCGGCAGAAGGAGATGGCGGCGTTTCAGAAGGCCGTGGAGATCGATCCGAAGAATTGGGTCGCCATGGTCAATCTGGCCACCGACTACTATGATGAAGGCCAGAAGGCCAAGGCGGCGGTCCTGTTCAAAAAAGCCCTGGCAGTGAACCCCAATCACCCTGAAAAGCTCGCCATTCAGAAGATGATTGCGGAAGGCGAACCGAAACCTTGAGAATTGCCGTCACCCTAGGGCTGGCGCTGGGAGTGGTCCTGGCCTGCTCCTGGAGTTCGGCTCCGGCCCAGGATTCCCCGGGGGCAGAGCTGGCCGGGCGTTTGGGCTGCTTTGCCTGCCACGCCCTGAACGGACGGGGAGGCAACCGCGCCGCCGCCCTGGACGGGATTGGGACCCGGCTGACCCCCGGGCAACTGCGGCTGGCGATCACGTTCCCCCGCCGACTGCACCCCCGGGCCAGGGTGCCCAGTTATGCCTACCTGCCCCCGGAGGAGCAGGAGGCGCTGGTGTACTACCTGGAAACCCTCAAGTGACGGCGATCCACCTCGACCTGCAGCCTTTATGCCGTTTTCTGTTTTCGGTTTTCTGTTTTCGGTAATCTTCGTCCGGCGTAAGGCCGGCTCCCTGGCGCGTTTTTCCTAAAAATCCAAAAAAAACTCTAGCCGCTCCGCCCTTCCCCCAAACCTGCTGCAAGCCCGCCCCCTGCCCGGGGGACCTTGGGGCCAGGCACCCAAGCTTTTAGTGTTGGTTCCCAGATGTATCTTGCAAAAATATTTCCTTTTTGGGGGAGGTTTTCGTAAGGGCGATGCGCTCACCGCCCCTACAGCGGCTCCAAGGAATAGGGGCCGGAAATTGTAAGGCATTCCTGGGACAAGACCCTGGCCCCGTTACTAAAAGCGCCGCCGGAGACCAGACTTTAAGCTGACCTGCATGTGCAGTATGGCACCCTGAAAATCAGTCTTTTCGTCATCTCGTTTCAGGGTATTCACGGATGGATTTTTTCATGTGCTGCAGTATGCTTAAGTTGCTTTTAATTCTGAGAAAGGCGTTTCATGACAAGGTGTGGGGCCCATGGAAGATTATAAAATGAAACGGGAAATTGTCGCAGCCTGTATAGAAAGCCCCTTCTACTTGACTCTTCCCCTGAAAAGCCGGCTGGAATTGGTGAACCATTTCGAAGACCAACTGGTGAGTAATCTGCGCGGGGTTTTCCTCACCTGGGTTAAAACCGGGGTAATGAGCCAAAAGTAGGGCAGCAAGGTCCCCCATCAGAATCAGATAACCGAATAACGGCTGCCCCTGCCGGTCGCGGCAGGTTCCAGCCTCTCCCCTGCTCACCCCGATACCAACCGCTCTGCATCCCTTAGCCCGAAGCAGCCTCTGGGTCCGCCCCAGCGATCGGCGCATGCCGTGGTGGCGGCCAGAGACAGGCCGCCCCACCCCGCCGCGGTTATTCGCTGTAACGCCGGATGATGATGATCCCCACCGCCAGGCAGAAAACCCCGTAAGCCCCGAGCAGCGCCAGAGAGCCCAGGTGCTCCGGAGTCCAGAAGGGGAAACGCAGCAGACGGTTGGTATGGGTCAAAGGCAGGATCTTGATGATATCCCGCAGCAGCCAGGGCATCTCCTCCACCGGGAAGAAGGTGCCGCAGAAAAAGGCCATGGGCATGATGAAAAAATTGGTGAAGGTGGCGGTGTCTTCATGGGACCGGGACTTCATCCCCACGATCACCCCGAAGCCGGCGAACACGAGACAATTGAGGAACAGGGCCAGAATGAACATCAGGTTGACGTGAAAGCCGCCCCCCAGAACCAGTCCCAAGACCAGGAGGATCACCGAGGCGAAGAGGCCCCGGAGCATTCCCGCCAGGATCTGGCCCACCACGATGTCGGTGGCGGTCACCGGGGCCTGGATATAGACCTGGAAGGTGCGGAAGTGGAGGCGTCCCACCGTCATGCTGGTGGCGATCCAGGTATAGGAATTGGTCATGGAGGTCATGGCGATGAGACCGGGGAGGAGGTAATCCAGATACGAGCCCCCGGCAATGTGGACGCGTTTGCCCAAACCCAGCCCAAAGGCCAGGAGATAGAGCAGGGGGGCAAAGAGGGCGGAGACCACATAGCCCAACCGCAGCAAGCGGCGCCGGAACAGCAGAATCTCACGGTAGAAGATGGGAAACCAGTTCACGTGGTCAGCCGCTCCCCGGTGAGCTGAATAAACACGTCCTCAAGATTGACCTGGCGGATGATGACCCCGGAAGGCTCCGTCTGCGCCCGGGCGTAGGCCTCGCCTTTATCCCGGACCAGCAGATACTGCCGCCGGCCGCTGTTGAGGGTTTCCACCACATAGCCTCCCACTTTGGCCACCAGGGCCTGGGGGGTGTCCAGGGCGATGAGGCGGCCCCGGTTCAGGATACCGACCCGGTCACAGAGCATTTCCGCTTCTTCGATGTAGTGGGTGGTCAAAATAATGGTGATGCCCTCGAGCTTGAGTTCCTGGATCAAGCTCCACAACTGGCGGCGCACCTGGGGGTCGAGCCCCACGGTGGGCTCGTCTAAAAAGAGCACCCGGGGCCGGGACACCAGGGCCCGGAGGATCAGGAGCCGCCGCTGCATCCCCCCGGAGAAGTCCCGCACCAGGCTGTCGGCGCGCTCTGAGAGCTGGCCGAAGTCCAAGAGCTCCCGAATCCGGGCCTTGAGCTCCGGCATGCGGTGCAGCCGCCCATAGATCCATAAGTTTTCGTAAGCGGTCAATTCCCGATCCAGGTTGATTTCCTGGGGGCAGACCCCGATGAGCTGTTTCACCTGGAACGGCTGGCGCACCACATCAAAATCGTGGATCCGGGCCGTGCCCCAACTGGGCCGGGCCAGGGTGGTCAAAATCTTGATGGTGGTGGTTTTGCCGGCGCCGTTGGGACCCAGCAGACCGAAGATCTCCCCGGCAGGGATCTGCAAGGATAAGCCGTCCAGGGCCACCAGGTCCCGGTATTGCTTACCCAGATTGTCGGTGAAGATCATCTCGTGCATGGCCATGAGGGCAGGATAGGCCGCGCGGCCAATCCGGCCCGCCTTAACTTTTTATTATAACCTGATTTGGCTCATGAAGGGGGAAGGGGAAGTGCCAACCTCACGGCCTTCCTGCCGCGGGCACGGGAAAGGCCGAATTTTCGTAGGGGCGGTGAGGGCACCGCCCCTACAACGGCCCCAGGGACTAGGGGCCGGCAATTGTAAGGTATTCATGGAACACGCCGGCCAGGGGAAAAAGACACCAGACCCCGGTGGCAGGGTGCGTACCCTGGCCACCGGGGTCTGGTAGTCAGAAAGGAGAGGGAGAAGAAGAAGGCCTACCCGAGGGGCATCAGAGAGGCGCGACTTTGCCTTCCTGAACCTCGTACCCCAAAGCTTTCATCATGGCGGCCTGTTGGGGGTTGATATCCTCGATTACCCGTTTCAGTTTGTTTTCGGCGCTGTTGAAATAGATAGCCGTCCGCAAGGCCCGCAATTCGTCCATGGCGTCTTTGGGGGTCGTCTTAACCCCGGAGGCCGTGAGCCGCTGACACAGCAGGGTAAGGAAGGTGAGGGCCACCATACAGACGAACAGGTGAACCCGGATCTTGGAATCGGTCCAATGATACAAAGGCAGCAGCGCCTTTTGGAACAGCGTCCGGTTATCTTTGGCGTTGCCGTAAGGCCGGTTGCCATTGGCGGGTTTGCCCAACTCTGACCCCAAGACGGCCCGGGTCACACACGTGTCATAAATCTCCTCCACGCCCCAATCCTCATGATCGGTAATGAGGATATTCTTCCCGAAATGGCGGACGACGCTGGCCATCTGGCGATGATCCAACTGGAACTCCATGTGGAATTGCCCATTGTCCTCAAGAAAATTCAACTGGAAGAGCGCAGGGCTGATTTTGAGGCGGTGGCACAGTTGCGCCAGGTGAGTTTTGACGGCGTCAATGACGGTCCCCTGGGGGGCTTCCTGGGCGTAGCGTGCCTGCCAGGCTCCCACTTCCTTGCGAACCCGCTGGACTTTCTTGCCCAGTTCCTGGTAGCTCTTATGGAAGCTCTTGGGATCAAAGGTGATAATGATCCGGCGGCGACGGTTCCAAAAGGGCTCATGAGCTTCATAATACAGGATTTTCTCATCTTCCTTGGCGACGTTGGCGATCTGCGCCTCCCGCTTGCCAGGGAGGGGGCGGAAATCCTTCAAAGAGATCTTGGTCAGCTCCGGGGAAAAGTCGGGGGCGTAGGACGCGATGAAATGCATGCCTTCGCGGGTGTCAATCTGCTCAATGATGGGGGCCGCATCCATTTCCTGATTAATGAGCAAGGTGACATCCATGGCCGCCACCCCCAGGCTGGAGACTTTGGCCAGGAGGGTCTGCAGGTGATCATAGAAGCCGGTTACCGGTAAGCCACCGGAAAAACTCTGGTAATAAAAAGGCACCCCCGAATTCTTTTCAACAATCAAGGCCAATCCCAGTTGCTGTTCAGAGAAGTGTTCCGCCATAAAATCCTCATCCGCAGGGGACAGGGCGGGGAAAGCCGACAGTTTGGGGGTGGAGGCAATGTTGGCGGTCTCAATAATCAGATGGTGTTTTTCGGGAAGTAAGAGAGAATGGACTTTTTTGAAAAAGGCCGTCTTGATTTTTTCCAGGTCCGAATCACTGATCCGATCCCAGTGGTTCCAGAAATTTTGGGAATTCAAAGATTCCAGCCGCAACGGGCGAATCCTTTGAATATCCGTCGTTTCATACCAGGACGCCAGTTGCCTCTTACTGGTGGGGGCGATAGCCCGGTTCAGGGCGGCGTAAAAGACCAACTCCCCCAGAGAGGGCCCCCGGACTCGTTTTTTGGGAGGCAAGATATCGTTCACAATGCTCGCCAGGTCCAGGGTCCGGTCCAGTTCGTTCAGGGCGAAAATCGAGCCGAATTCCTTCGGGGAGAAGCCACCTTTGTTCAGAACCGCATCAACCTTATCGGCGGTACCGAGGTACACCTGGTTGATGGTGGTGGGTTTACCATAAACCCGCTGCGTCTCGCGAATGTAGAAATATTCATGACCCTTTTTTACTTTTTTGTATAGATGTGCCATATTTTCCTCGCTTCTTTTTTCTTTAAAAGAAACATTCTATAATTTAAACTAGTTCTTTTAATAAGTTAGCAGGCGATCGGCAAGAAGAAAATGAGGGAAAGTACTCTTTTATATAGAGGAAAGTACTCTTTCGAGCTATTTATTGGTCGGATATCCTTACCCATTTAATTTCTCAGGGGACTACGGTAGAGGTTTAGGGGGTGGAGGTTACCGTATAACCTTCCCGGATAGCATATCTCACCAGATCGGTATTCTTTTTGAGGTTTAATTTCCGCATGATCTTGGTGCGATGATTTTGAATGGTACGGAAGCTGAGAAACAGGATTTCCGCAATTTCCTTACTGGATTTGCCCTCGGCGATCAATTTGATGATCTCGATTTCCCGGGGCGAGAGGGGTGCGGCCGGCTCCGCTGCAGTGTGGCGCTGACTCTGGAAATAGAGATTGGCCAGATCGCTGGACAACAAGGGAGAGACGTAGATCATGCCCTCCCGGATGGTGTCCATGGCGGTGAGCAGTTCCTTAGGAGCATCCTCTTTGAGGAGGTAGCCGTCAACTCCCGCCGCGATGGCATTATTCAGGTACTCCTTCTTTTTATGCATGGTGAGGATCAGCACCTTCACGGCGGGGTAAGCCTTTTTGATCTCCCGGGTGGCCTCTATCCCCGGCAGGGAAGGCATGGTGATATCGAGGATCACCATGTCCACCTGCAGGCCCTTCAATAATTTCAGCAATTCGAGGCCGTCGCCGACTTCTCCCACGACTCGCAGTCCCGGAATCGCTTCGATGATTTTCTTAATCCCTTCACGCACCAAACCGTGATCTTCGGCTAACACAATATTATACATAATCATTTCCCATGGTTATCCGTTGGAATCGTAAAGGTTATGGTGGTGCCCTGACCCTTCTGGCTCGAGATCTTGAGAGAGCCCTGGGCCATGAGGGCCCTTTCATTCATGGCTGTTAACCCCAGACTCCTTTTGACAAACTTCCTGGACATGGCCCTGGGTATATTGAAGCCTCGACCATTATCCTGGATCATAAAGGAAACCTTGCCGTTGCCTCTCTTCACGTTTACCGAGACGTGGTCGGCCCGGGCATGTCGGACGATATTGGTCAAGGACTCCTGGAAAATGCGGTAGATATTGATTTGGGTTTCAGGCGAAAAGAGCTGGTCGATCTCGTCCATGGCCACCGAATTTTGGATATTGTTATTCCGACAGATTTCATCCACCAGATATGCCAAGGACGAGGACAGGCCCAAATCCTCCAAACTCGAAGGACTGAGGTCCCAGGACAGGCGGCGGACATTCTCGATGACCGTATCGATATAAGACAGCATCTGTTCACAATTCGCCTTCAGGTGCTGTTGCTTGGGCGACAGCTTCTCTTCAATAGCCACCAGGTGGATTTTCAAGACCGTCAGGGATTGACCCAGTTCATCATGCAATTCCCTGGCGACCCGCCGGCGCTCTTTCTCCTGAATGCTCAAAAGCCGGGAGGTGAGCAACCGCAGTTCCTGCTCCGACTCCTTCAGGGCCTCTTCCGCCCGCCGCCGTTCGGCCTGGGCCCGCAAGGCGGTGATCCCGTAGGCCAGGTCATCGGCCAGGCCCATGAGCAGATGGATCTCCTCATGGTCAAAGGCGTCAGGTTCCACCGCATAAATAGCCAGAGCCCCAGAGGCGGGGGCAAAGTTTAACGGCAGCGCCAGGATTGAGGCAAAGCCGCGCTTGCGGGCTTCCTCCCGGATGAAGGCCACATCGGGGTCAGTCTGGGTGTTCCGGCAAATAACGGGCTTGCCCCGACGAATGGCCTTGCCCACGGGCCCGCGACCCCGATCTTTATTGGCCCAGGTAAGCTGGAGTTGTTCCAAATAGCCTTCGTCTAAACCTGTTTGGGCTGCCGGATGGACGGTTTTACCGGCATCGTGATCGGCGAAGCCCACCCAGGCCATGCGATAACCACCCACCTCCACGATGATGCGGCAGACCTCGTGCAATAATTCCGCCTCATTCGTGGCGCGAATCAGGGCCTGGCGACATTCGGTAATGGCCTGGAGAGAACGGCTGACCTTCCGCAGCGTCTCTTCCATGCGCTTGCGTTCGGTAACATCCTCAATGATGCCCATCATGCCCATCATGGCGCCCGTGCCATCCAGGAGGGGCGCGGTGGACAGTCTGACGTCAATGAGGGCGCCGTCCCGCCGCTGGCGGCGCAGTTCCAGGCCCAACATGGTATTCCCCTGCAATTTGCGTTGATCCATCACCCGGTATTCTTCTGCCTGGTCCGGGGGTATGGTCGGCAAAGACCGCCCCATAATCTCTTCCTGGCGCCAGCCAAACATGTGTTCCGCCGCCGGATTCCAGCTAATTATCTTACCCTCCAGGTTCCTGGCGATAATGGCCAGGGGGCAGGCCTGCACCAGGGTCCGCAGCCGGCTGTTCACCTCCTCCAAGGTCTCCGCCGCCCGCTTGCTCTCGGTGATATCCCGGGCAATCGTAGAATAAAACTCCACCCTGCCGTTGGCGCCCTTATGGGCCACGATCACCTGGGAGGTGGGAATTTCCTGCCCGCTGCGGCTCAAGAAGGCGGTTTCTCCGCTCCAGACCTCGTGGCGCCTGGCCTTGTTACGGCCCTGCTCCAAAATGAGTTGGGTGGCCCACTCCGGATGGAGGTCTCTAAAATTGAAGTGCGAGATATCTTCGTCCGCCCCGATACCCAGCATCTGCCGGCCGGAGCGGTTCAGGTAGAGCAACCGCCCCTGCCGGTCGGCGGTGGCTACCAGGTCCGAAGTGGCCTCCAGGATGGCGGCCAGTCGCGCCTGCCCCGCTTCGGCCTGTTTCCGTTCGGTTATATCACGGTTGATTTCCAAAATCGCGGTGGGGTTCCCCGCCTGGTCCCGCTGCAAGGCCCAGCGGCTGGCCACCACGATGCGTCGGCCATCCCGCCGGGTATGGGTTAACTCACCCTGCCATTGCCCCTGACGGAAAAACTCGGGTCCCAACTCTCCGAGGGGTTGGGGAAACCTCGTGTGGAGGAGGCTATGGATTGCTTTGCCCTGCACATCTTCCCGGCTCCAGCCATAGGTTTCCTCGGCCCCGGAATTCCAGAAGAGGATGCGGTTGGCCAGGTCCCGCACAACAATGGCGTCGTGGGCCAGGTCCAGAAGCTCGGCCTGCCGGCGCAGAGATTGTTCAATCTCGCCGCGGACCTGGAGTTCCTCTTCCAGCGACTCATTGGCACGTTTTAATTGGGCCGTGCGTTCCGCCACCCGGATTTCCAATTCTTCCTTGGCCCGACGCAACTCCTTGTCCGCCTGGACCCGGGCAATGGCGCTGCCTACCTGGACCGCCAGGGTTTCCAGGGCCGCCCGGGCCGTTTCCGGCACCTCTTCATAGGTGTGGGAGGCGATGTTGATGCCGGCGATCACCTGGTCCTTATGGATGACCGGAATGATCGCCGCTGAACTGAGGCCTTCTTTCAGACCCTCGGTATCCAGAATCCCCGGCAGGTCCGGCAGTCTGGCATACAGGGGTTTTCCAGCCATAACCAGGTAGGCGTTAACAGAATCGGCCTCGTAGCGCGAGACACTCTGTACGAATTCCGGCGAGAAGCCCTGATGATAAGCCAGGGTGAGCTCCCCGGAACCGGGGTCGACCAGGTACACTCCGCCACTGTCCAGGCCTGAAAAGGTGATGCCGGTTTCCACACATAAGCGCAAGGTCTCTGCCAATCCCACCTCACCGCTGAGGGTCAGGGCCAAATCGCGCTGTAAACGGATGATCGCCTCGTTGCGCCGGCGTTCCTCAATCTCCCGCCGGAGCTGGGTATTGGCCAACTCCAACCCCGCAGTCCTCACCGCCACCAGCCGCTCCAGTTCCTCATAGGCCTGGCGCCGGACCTCTTCCAACTGCTTGCGTTCGGAAATATCGCGGGTGACCGTCAGGAGACGCTCCTGGCCTCCCAAAGTGGCAAAGGTTAAATTAACCTCAACCCAGATGCGGCGCCCACTCCGATCTTCCGCCCACCATTCATAGGTCTGGGGGCCTTCTTGTACGGCCTTTCTCATCCATTCCAACGCCTCCTGGGCCGTAAAGGGATGATCGGCGCTGCACAGGTCCGCCACGGTGAGTTGCTTAACTTCTTCCCGCGTGTAGCCGGATTCCAAGAACCTCTGGTTGACTTCCAAGAAAGCGCCCGTCTCGGGATCTATCACGGCAATGGCGTCATTGATGGCGTCAAAAATCGTCCGGTATTTAGCCTCCGAGGCCTTAAGAGCTTCCTCCGCCACCCGCCTCTCAGTAACGTCCAGCAAGGTGCCCATGATGGCCGGGCGCCCCTGGTATTCCACCTGACGGGTCAACACCTCACAGAAGATGGTGGAGCCGTCTTTACGCAAGCCTTTAAAATGACTTCGAGTTCCTGATACCTCGCCGATCAGACGGCGCTGCATGTCGGTGGCGATGCGGTCGCGGTCCTCCGGATGCACCAGGTCCAGGGGTTCCATGCGGTCAATAATCTCATCGGGGGTGTAGCCAAAGGCCTGGGCCAGCATGGGGTTAACGTAGCGGAAGAGTTCATCTTGAAGCAGGTAGACTCCCGCCAGGGAACCTTCAGTAACGATGCGGTAGCTGGCTGCGCTCTCTCGCAAAGCGTCTTCAAACTGCTTGCGCTCGGTAATATCTTCCTGAACCAAAATCCAACAGGGTTTGCCGGAAATTTCCAGGGCGCTGACGCGGGTATGCGTATAAAACCTGGTTCCATCTTTCTTCCGGTTCCTGACCTCTCCCGACAGGATGCCTTCGGTCTGTGACTGCCCGACCATTTCTCGCGCAAACATGGGGCTCTCAGAGCGCAGAAAATCGTTGAGCAACGACACATGTTGCCCGATTAATTCCCCCGGCTGGTAGCCAAACATGGCATCAAAGGCCGGGTTGGAATAAATAATTTTGCCGTCGGCATCAGTGACCGTAACGCCTTCGGCCATGCTCGCCAGGATCCGGGTGTGGGTTTGCAGGGCTTCCTCCGCCCGCCGGCGTTCGGTGATGTCCAGCAAGGTGCCCACAATGGCCGGCCGCCCCTGATATTCCACGGCCCGCCCGCAAGACTCACAGTGAATGACGGAGCCATCCCGATGGAGGCCCCGGAAAGTATAATACGTCGCGTCCAATTCACCGGAAAGGCGCCTCCGCAGGTTTTCCTTGACCAGGGGGAGGTCTTCGGGGTGAATCAGATCTTTGGGCTCCATGGGGTTGCCCAGGATTCCCTCGGGCTGGTACCCGAAAATTTGCGCAAAGGTGGGATTTACATAGGCGAGGCCTTCATCCTGGATGACATACACCCCGGCCAGAGACCCCTCCGTGATCATGCGGTATCGGGCTTCACTCTCCTTCAGGGCTTCTTCCGCCTGTTTGCGCTGATCAATATCCCGGAGCACCGCCAGGATGCGGTCGCAGCCGCCCAGCCGGATGGATTTCAGGTGAACTTCCACCCGGAAGCGGCGTCCGGTTCGGTCCCGGACCTGACCATCAAAGACCTGGGGGCTGCCGGCCGCAGCTTTGCCCAGGAGGCTCCGGGCCGATGCTTGCTGCGCCTCGGAGTCACCGCCCCACAAGGCCGCCGGAGGCAACTGCCGGGCTTCCTCAGGGCTGTAACCGAACATCTCGCACATTCTCTGGTTGACGTCCAGGATCGCCCCGGTCTCGGCATCATGGATCAGGACGGCATCACCCAAGGCATCGAAAATCGCCCGGTAATCGGTCTGGTCAACCTGCATGGCGGGGGCTGCCCTTGTATCTTCCACTATTCCATACTCCTTAGGGAACAAGGCATTGTAAACTTTTGTTTATTATTGGTATTATATCCGATCCTATCATTGTTTCCAGCGAAATCAGGACGATGCTTGAGGCGCGGCGTTGAGTAATTCCTGGGTCACCAGGTTCAACAACCCCCACACCGCATCCAAAAACCAGAATCGGTCCAGGTACGCCGGCACGGTAAAAGACACTTGGGCGGGAAACTCATCGTCGGCCTGCCATAAGATGACTTCCACCATCAGACCGGGAAAGGCTTGCAAGGCCACCCCGGCATCACCGGCGGGCCTGGGCTCGCCATGCAGTTTGGCCCCGGCGGCCAGAAAGGCGGCGGCATCCCGGCCGAAGCGCTCTTCCAGCGGGCCGTGGGGCAGGCCGTGGTGGCCCCGGAAAAAGGTAACCCCGCCGGGTAATTCCAGCGGACTGATCCCCGGCCCCAGGCCCGCCGGATCAAGCCGCAGCAGATACACCAGGGCCGTGAGACAGAGCCGAAATCCCGGCTCCGCCTCGGGGGCTTCGGCTATCTGACTTGTCCGCCGGGCCGGGTCCAGCACCAGGGTCCGGTCCAGAAACGGCAGATGGTAGCGGCCCCCCTGATACACCACGCCGGTGCGCCCGGTAATTTCCTGGGGATCGCGACTACTGAGATCCTGCCAGAGCTCCTCGCTCACCTCGATACATTTTTCGTACGCCACGGCTGACCTCCGGGGATGCCAACGTTCGCTGAGGGACCCGTACCGGCTTCAACCTATGGGGTTGTTGCGTGGGGCCACATGGTATATTTATAATAGCAAAACCCATAAAATCTCAAGTATAGGCCGAACATGCAAAAATTCTTCTATCCGCGCAGTGTGGCCGTGGTGGGCGTCTCCGAGGACCCCGCCAACCTGGCCCAGGGAATTGTCGCCAACCTGTTGCACTTCAAGTATCAGGGAAAAATTTTCCTGGTGGGGCGCCGGTCCGGCACCACGTACGGTTTGCCCATCTTTCCCAGCCTGTCCGACCTGCCCGAAAAGGTGGACCTGGCGGCCATTCTGGCCCCGGCCCGGGTCGTGCCCTCCCTGGTGCGGGAATGCGGGGAATTGGGGATTTCCCGCGTGGTGGTGGAATCCGCCGGTTTCTCGGAATTAAACGATGCCGGGCATAAGCTGGCGGAAGAGGTGCGGACTGCCTTGAAGCAGTACGGCATCCGCCTGGTGGGGCCAAACGGCCTGGGTCTGGTCAACCTGGAGATCGGCCTGGCCCTGCCTTTTGCCCAGATCGGCTCCCGCATCGGCCCGGGTCGCATCTCCATCATTGCCCAGAGCGGCGGGGTGGCCACCCATGTGTTGGCCTGGATGACCAAAGAGGGACTGGGCCTCAACAAGTTTTTAAGCCTGGGCAATAAGCTCGACGTGGCCGAAAACGAAGTCCTGGACTACCTCCTGGAGGACCCGGGCACCGCCGCCGTTTACGTGTACCTGGAAGGGATGCACGACGGCCGGGGGCTCCTGGCCGTGGCCGCTAAGGCCACGAAACCCGTTTATGTGCATCTGGCCAACGTGGGGCCGGAGACGGCCACCATCGCTCATTCCCATACCGCCTCCCTGACCACCGATGAGCGGGTGCTGGAAGCCGCCTGCCGGCAGAGTCATATCATCCGGGTCAAGACCCAGGCCGAGCTCCTGAACGCGGTCAAGCTGGTGGACCAGCCACCGGTCAGGGGTAATCGCCTGGTAGTGTTCTCCCGCAGCGGCGGCGAGGCCGTGGTCACCGCCTATGCCTGCCGCCAGTGGGGGTTTACGCTGCCGCCCCTGTCCGACCAGCTGGTGCAGATGATCAAGGCGCGCTCCCGTTCCGGAGTTATCCACCCCAACAACCCCATCGACCTGGGCGACGTCTTTGATTTCACCCTCTACACCGACACCATGGCCGCGGTATGCCGGGACCCCCAGGTGGATGCGGTGCTGTTCCATTACGGGCCCATGGCGGACTTTGAACTGGAAGACGGCCGAAAGATGGCCCGGCGCATGATAGAGTTGGCCCGGGAAGCCCAAAAACCTCTGGCGGTCACCGTGATATGCACCCCGGACGAAGAGAACTATCTCCGGGACACCCTCGGGGTGCCGGTCTTCCATTTCCCCGAGGACGCGGTGCAGGCCCTAGCCCTCAGCCGGGACCAGGCAGCCCGGGCGGCCATCCGGACCCCGGATGACCCGCCCCCCTTGCCGGAGGCCGACGCCGTTGCCGGCCTCCTGACGGATCCCGGGCCGGGGGAGTTTTTATCGCTGTCCCAGGCGCTGTCCGTGAGCGCGGCCCTGGGCATACCTGTGGCCCCCTGGGCGGCGGCCTGCAGCCCGGCAGACGCCGCGGCGGCGGCCAACCGTCTGGGGTGGCCGGTGGTGCTCAAGCTTTCGGCCCCCAGCCTGGTGCACAAGACCGAGGCCGGCGGCGTCATTCTGGACCTGGCGGAGGCGGCCGCGGTACAGGAGGCCTTTACCCGGCTGGCGGGCGTGGCCCAGAAAAACCTGCCGCCCGGCGAGGCCTGGGAGGTGGTGGTCATGTCCCAGGTGGCCGGGGGCCGGGAAGTCTTACTGGGGGCCCGCCGGGATGACGCCTTCGGCCCGGTGGTGGCCTTCGGCGCCGGGGGCGTGGACACCGAAATTCTGGACGACGTGGCCCTGCGGATCGCCCCCCTGAATGCCTCCCAGGCCCGGGACCTGGTGGCGGAAACCCGCATCGGCCGTATCCTGGCGGGCACCCGGGGCCGGCCGCCGGCGGACCTGGACAGCCTGAGCCGGGCCCTGACGGCCCTGTCCCAATTGATGATGCAGTTCCCCGCCATCCAGGAGGTGGACCTCAATCCGGTGCGGGTCTTCCCGGGGCAACCGGGTCTGGTGGCCCTGGATGCCCGAATTCGGCGGGGGGAATAGCAATCTGAGGGAGGGGGTGGGATTGGTAGCCACAGGGGTCTCGCCTGTGGTTACCCTACCCTCCCTGAAAAAACTTTTGGCCACCAGCCTAGGGGCAAGAGATTAGCTTCTCTTTTTCCTGGAAACGCGCCCCGGGCAGCGCTTGCGCAAATTCTCAAAAACGAGGATACTTAAACTGGCCTGAAAAACCCTTCCCTCAGAGGCTTTGACCTTCCATAATCCACGGAACACCTATGCTCTTAAGTTTTTTCATCGGTCTGCTGGCTGGCACCTTCGGCGGCCTGTTGGGTCTGGGCGGCGGCGTGGTGATGATCGCCCTTACGGTGCGCTTTCTTAAGTTCACTCAGCACCAGGCCCACGGCACCAGCCTCATGGCCCTGGTGTTTACCGGGCCGGCCGGCGCTTTGGCCTACTACCGGAACGGCTCAGTGGATATCATGGCTGCGGGCTGCCTGGCGGCCGCCGCCATTTTCACGGCCCGCTTCGGGGCCATGCATGCCCATGCCCTGCCCGAATGGAAGCTCAAGCGGACCTTCGGCGTCTTTGTGATCTTGGTCTCACTGCTGCTGCTCGCCAAACCTTTTCTGGCCCACCTGGCGGTTCTGGCCCATCCGGCTACTGGCTGGATTGAGATTGCGGCGCTGCTGGCCAGCGGCGCCGCGGCGGGATTTATCGGCGGCATGATGGGGGTGGGGGGCGGCTCCATCATGGTGCCGGCCATGGTCCTGGTGGTGGGCTTGAGCCAGTATACGGCCCAGGGGAGCTCTCTGCTGGCCATGGTCCCCGCCGGCATGGTGGGGGCTTTTACCCATCGGCGGTTGGGCAATGTGGTCACCAGCATTTTGCCCGGTTTGATCATGGGCATCATGGTGGGAGCGTTCCTGGGCGGCAGCCTGGCCCACCTCCTCAGCGAAGCCGACCTCCGCCTGGTGTTCGCCGCAGTACTCATCTGCCAGGGAATGCTGGATATCCGCGCCGCCCGGAAGATTAAAGCCTCCCTGGCGTCCCACCATATTCGGGCCTGAGTGCAGGTCCGAGGGGGCCGGGAGGAAGGCAAGGGCTAACCCGATGCAAGCCAAAATGAACGAGATTACCCCGCCGGAGCTGGCGGCGCTCATCCGCCGGCATCCCCGGGTGGTGGCCCTTACCGGGGCCGGCATCTCGGTGGAATCGGGCATCCCCAGCTTCAGGGGGGCGGGGGGCCTGTGGGACCGCTACGATCCCATGGAATACGCCCATATCCGGGCCTTTCGCCGGGACCCGGCCAAGGTCTGGCAACTCCTCCAGGAGATGGACGACACCATCAGCCGGGCCCGGCCCAATCCGGCCCATTATGCCCTGGCGGAGCTGGAGGCCAAAGGATATCTCACCGGCATCATCACCCAGAACGTGGACAACCTGCACCAGGCCGCGGGGTCGAAACGGGTGGTGGAGTACCACGGCAACGCCCGGCGCTTCGTGTGCGATAATTGCCGCGGGCACCACCCCCGGGAGACCCTGGACTTTTCCCATACCCCCCTCTACTGCCTGTGCGGCGGCCTGATCCGGCCGGACGTGGTCTTTTTCGGGGAGCAGATTCCGCCAGCGGCCCAGCAAGAGGCCGAAGACCTGGCGCAGCACTGCGACCTGCTGCTGGTCATCGGCACCTCGGGGGAGGTGGCCCCGGCCAGCTATATCCCCCACATCGCCCGGCAATGGCAGGCGCTCATCGTGGAAAACAACCTGGAACCCACCGGGCTGACCTCCTCCATCGCCGACCATTTCCTGCCGGGCTCGGCAGGAAAATTGCTGCCGCTGGTTCTAAAAGAACTCCAGAGCATTTAAGCAATCGAATAGTGCAGGCTAAAACCTGCGGCTACAAAAACCATCATTTGAACGCAACTCGCTATAAAGACAGAGAAAAGGTGAAACAGAATACCGCCTGGACCCTGCGGACAGACAGCACCTGAGAGAACGATGACGTTCTTTGGCGGGGGGGCAAAGTTATCCCTGGATCCCGGCGGAGCCTCATGCAGCCGGGATCTCAGGGACGATATCGCCCCATACTGACGTAAAACTCGATAAAATCAGCGGGGCAGGTCATCACTAGGGCAAAACCATTTCCCAGTAAATGCCCAGGATAGCCGGTGTTAAGGCCATCAAACCAACGATAAAAGCCAGTACTAGTTTAACCGTGGGAGACCATTGCTTCTTTTCTCCCTTTACCCATGGCATGCTTTCAAGATACTCGCTGCGAGACATGGTATCCTCCCGGCCAAATCTCTGAACCAATGGTTATAATCCCCTTTCTGGCCCCGAAATCCTGAGGTTTTGCGCGTAGGGCCAGTCGGTTGGGTTAGATGGACAGCAATGAGGAAGTTCCCACCCTCGAACTTCGCATCAGATTAAAAGCTTCAGTACCACCTCCTTTCGAATCTCGCGGTTTTCACTGCTGAAACCCGGTAAGGCCTTCTTCAGATATAATAGTATATTAATCTATATATATTATATATATATATTTTAGCAATAAGTCAATGGATTTTTCCCCTTGGTCCATGTCTGCAAATCCTTCTCTTTGAACCCAGCCCTGTTTAGGTCTTTCGAGAGCCCTTCGGCCCGGCCCCCAAGGACTATTGCAAGGCGCTCCGGCTCACACGGCATGTATGGATATTTGCTGATGGGAAAAGCTGCAGGGTTGGCTGATGGCGGGTAGGTTGAATATCTAAGCATTTTCCAGGGAAAGCGGCCATAAAATATTTTTTCCCGGTTTCCCTGACAAGATGGTCTTTCCCTTTGTTATATAGCAAATAATTAATATATAATCAGCAAGTAGAGAAGTGAGATTGAGGTCCCGAAAGGATCTTAAAGCCGACCCCACACCTGCTCCCCGGGGTGGGGCAAGAAAATGGCAGTGGTCTCAGGAGGATAAGCATGAAGCTTTCCACCCGCAGTCGCTATGGCACCCGTCTCATGTTGGATATGGCCCAACATTACCGGGAGGGACCCATCCAGTTGGGTGACATAGCCAAACGTCAGGACGTGTCCGTGAAGTATTTGGAACAGATCATCATTCCTTTGAAAAAAGCCCACTACATCGAAAGCGTGCGAGGACGCAAAGGCGGGCACGTCTTGACCAAACCTCCTGAAGAGATCACCGTAGGAGAGATCGTGGCGCTCCTGGAGGAGAGGACCAGCTTGGTGGAGTGCGCTGAGGACGCCACGGTCTGCGAGCGCGCCGACATCTGTCCCACCCGCCTCCTCTGGAAAGAAGCCTCTGAGGCCATGTTCGACCGTCTGGAAGCCCTCACGCTGGCTGACCTGGTGGAGAGAGGCAAGGCCATGGAGAGCAAGAAGGTCAACCATGTTCTCAGGTCGTCATAAAGAACTTCAACCATCCCCCAAATACCCGAGTCATCAA
>JBAVUP010000055.1:0-1735 GCA_049696835.1 Desulfobaccales bacterium | reverse complement strand
TGAATATTATAATAACCAACTATACGACGGATGTCAAGCGGGCCAAGAAATTTTTTTGAGAAAAAATTTCCCCCCGCCCCCGTGTCAGTGATTATAATGGAAATTGGAACTTGGGCGGACGCCCCGGTGCGGGTGCCGGGAAGACCAGTCTTCCAAGGGAGGACGCATGCCGAAAAAAGCGGTCTGGCTGATTATCATCTTTACGCTGTTGTTCATCCTGGGGATCAACAGCGGAGACCTGGACTACCTCTTGAACCTGGGAAATACCATCTGACTGTCCTGTATCGGGGTCGGATAAATGGTCAAATTAAGGACCCTGGTCCAGACCCTGGTGGCGTTGGGGACCAACGCCTACTTGCTTTTCCCCTTTGGCGGTTCGGTGATTTATCAGGGACCTCTGAAGGCGGTGTGCCATCCGGGGCTCAACTGCTACTCCTGCCCCGGCGCCCTACTCTCCTGCCCGGTGGGGGCCATTCAGAACTTCATGGCCAGCATCCGGTTCTACACTCCGGGGACCTTGCCCCACCTGGGGGCCGTAGTGGTGGGCTATCTGGGGTTCATCGGCACTTTAGTGGGCCGCCTCCCCTGCGGTTGGCTCTGTCCCTTCGGCTTTATCCAGGACTTGCTGAACAAGATCCCTTCCCGCAAGTTTTCCCTCTGGCAGCCATTGCGCTGGGTAAAATACGGGGTTTTAGCTATCCTGGTAATAATTTTGCCCCTGTGGCTGGTCGATTCTTACGGCTTGGGGCATCCCTGGTTCTGCAAGCTCGTGTGCCCCGCGGGGACCCTGGAGGGGGCGCTGCCTCTGGTCTTTCTCAAGCCCAGCCTCTGGGCCAACCTGGGTTTTTATTTTTGGAACAAATTCACCATCATGATGATCATCCTCATCCTGGCGGTCTTCATCAGCCGCCCCTTTTGCCGCATCCTCTGCCCCCTCGGGGCCTTCTACAGTCTCTTCACCCGCATGACCCTGGTGCACCTGGAGTTCATCGAAGGCAACTGTGTGGAATGCGGCTCCTGCGTGCGCAAATGCCCCATGGGAGTCAAGCCGCAGCAGGAATTTGACAGCCATGAGTGCATTATGTGCCTGAAATGCTTGGACGCCTGCCAGTTCCAGGCCCTGCAGTTCGGCATCCGCCGGCCCCCCTCCACAAAGAAAAAGCGGGCCGCCTCGCCCGTCTGAGCCGGAAGAAAAAAGGCTTGACACCTAGTTTATTTTATTCATAATAAATCAAAGTATTTACATCGGACAGCCGAAGGGGAGATCGCTTCATGGCCCTCACCAAAGAAAAGTTGATCAGCCGCTTGCAGACCCAGGTTGGTTTGAGTAAGCAGGAGTCCCGCTCTGTGGTGGAACGGGTTCTGGACATCATGAAGGAGTCCCTGGCGAAGAACGAGGACCTGCTCATCAGCGGCTTCGGCAAATTTTCGGTGAGGCAGAAGAACGCCCGCCGCGGTCGCAACCCGCAGACCAAGGAAAATCTGATCCTCCGGGCCCGCCGGGTGGTGGTGTTCAAGACCTCCGGGGTGTTACGCAACCGCATCAACGAAGGATAGTCCTCAGCCTCTTCTCATCCACGCCAGCAGCCCCTCTGCAGGGCCTGGGGTGCTGCCCTTTCGCCTGATCTTTTGCCCTGGGGGCTCGCACCGATTTAGGCGCCATCGAGGATCCGGGTATGGCAGACTGCCGCCTCAGTCAGACCGGGATGCAGGGGCCGTTTGGCCGGCCCTGGAG
>JBAVUP010000054.1:0-3670 GCA_049696835.1 Desulfobaccales bacterium | reverse complement strand
GGGGCGGTTCGCGAACCGCCCCTACAATACCTCCAAACAATGTGTATGGCGGGCAAAGTCCGCCATTATTGTTGGTGGGCGGTGCCCACCCTACATCTGCATTGGACCCGGGGCAGCCGTAGGGGCGACTCGCCGGGTCGCCCCTACGATTATTGCTCCGCCGCCTCCGGATTGAGCAGGTAGGCCTCCACGAAGGGGTCCAGGTCGCCATCTAAGACCGCGTCCACGTTCCCCTCCTCGTGCTTGGTGCGGTGGTCCTTGATCATGCGATAGGGTTGCAGGGTGTAGGAGCGAATCTGGCTGCCCCAGGCGATGTCTTTCTGGGTATCCTGCAACTCCTGCTTCTTTTCGGCCCGTTTGCGCTTCTCCAGGTTGTAGAGGCGGGCCCGGAGCACCTTCATGGCCAACTCCTTGTTGCGGTGCTGGGAGCGCTCGGACTGGGAGGACACCACGATGCCCGAGGGCAGGTGGGTGAGGCGCACCGCGGAAGAGGTCTTGTTGACGTGCTGGCCGCCGGGGCCACTGGCCCGGAAGGTGTCGATGCGCAGGTCCTTCTCCTGAATGTCGATGTCGATGCGGTCGTCCACTTCGGGCAGCACCTGGACCGCCGCGAAGGAGGTGTGGCGGCGGCCGCTGGCGTCAAAGGGAGAGATGCGTACCAGGCGGTGGATGCCGTTTTCGCTCTTCAAGTAGCCGAAGGCGTAAGGCCCGCTGGCGGCGAAGGTGACGCTCTTGACGCCGGCTTCGTCGCCGGGAAGCAGGTCGATGGTCTCGGCCTTGAAGCCCTTGCGTTCGGCGTAGCGCAGGTACATGCGCAAGAGGATCTCGGCCCAATCCTGGGCCTCGGTGCCCCCGGCCCCGGCGTGGATGGTGATGATGGCGTTCTTCTGGTCTTCTTCGCCGCCCAGGAGGAGTTTAAGCTCCCAGTCCGAGAAGGCCTGCTCCATTTTGGCCAGTTCGCCGGCCACCTCTTTTAAGGCCTTGTGGTCCTCTTCCTCCAGGGCCAAATCCAGGAGCACTTCCAGGTCTTCCAGCTCCCGGCGCCGGGCGTCCCATTCTTCCGTGGCCTGGAGGAGGGAAGCCCGCTCCCTGAGGATGTCCGCGGCCCGGGCCTGGTCGTCCCAGAACTCGGTGGCCGCCATCAACTCGTCAATATGTCGTAATCTGACCTGTTTGCCAGGCAGATCAAAGATGACCTCGAAGCAGTTCCAGCTTGTCCTGTAAGCCCTTCAACTTCGTTTTGATTTCCATGCTGTCCGGTAACATTGTTCCCTCCTTAATTTAACTATTTTATCAGAAAATTCTCCTGACGCCAATGTCCCGCCATTGCCGGTTAAGTTTATACCATGGTGCAATCAAAGAATTGCAGAACGCGATCGTAGGGGCGCGCCTATATGTGCGCTCAAAGAGGGCGCACACGCAGGTTCCCCCCTACAAAAAATTGGTATTTGATGGGATATTGGTATCACAAGGTGCCCAAGCGGAGCTTGGGCGAAAAACATTGCGTTCCCAAGCAGGAGCTTGGGAACGAGTATCCAAATTCTCTTGAAGAGAAGCGACGCCAACGTACCCAATTGCTGGCTAAGCTCAAAAAGTGCCCACGTGGAGCTGGGGCCAAAAAAACATGGCGTTCCCCAGCAATTGAACATGAATCTTCGGCCGACCCGTACGTTATGAAAATTTCGTAGGGCGGGCGTCTCGCCCGCCATTCTTATGTGCACAGGCGAGACGCCTGTGCCATCTGCCAACTTTCCGGGAATAGAATTTCCCCTGCCTCATTGAAAAAGGGAGGAGAGACAACCTGGAAGGATGCGTCCTCAGCGGGACGTGATATCGGCAGCGCCGGTCCCCTCCAGGTCATCCCCCAGGTAGGCCTGCGGCAGTTGGGGGTGGGCCAGGAGCTCGGCGCCGGTGCCGGCCAGGACCACCCGGCCGGTCTCCAGAACGTAGCCGTGGTGGGCGATCTGCAAAGCCGCCGCGGCGTTCTGCTCCACCAGGAGGATGGTGACCCCCCGCTGATTGAGGCGGGTGAGAATATGAAAGACCTCCTTGACCAGCAAGGGGGCCAGGCCCAGGGAGGGTTCATCCAGGAGCAACAGCCGCGGCCGGGACATCAGGGCCCGCCCCAGGGCCAACATCTGCTGCTCGCCGCCGGAAAGAGTACCGGCGGCCTGGGTCCGGCGTTCCGCCAGGCGGGGAAAGGTATCGTAGACGAGGTCCAGGTCCCGGGCCAGAGCCGCCCGGTCGCGCCGAAAATACGCGCCCAACTGGAGATTTTCGTAAACCGTCAGATTGGCGAAGATGCGGCGGCCTTCCGGCACCAGGGCGAGGCCGGCCCGGATGATCGCATGGGTGGGCAGACCCCGCATCTCCCGCCCCGCCAGGAGGATGCGGCCTCCCTGGGTCGGCGAAAGCCCGGTGATGGCACGCAAGGCAGTGGTCTTGCCGGAGCCGTTGGCCCCCAGGAGGGTAACGATCGCTCCCGCAGGGACGCTGAAGCTGACCCCGTCCAGGGCCTTGATGGGCCCGTAGGACACCTGGAGGTCGAAGACTTCCAACACGGTATCGCTTCCTTGAATAGTTAGCAGCAGTTAGTGTGGCGTTTCAAGATTATCTTAAAATAGGTTTTCAGAATTTTTCTCCCTCCCCCTTGATGGGGGAGGGCTGGGGTGGGGGTGATAATATTGTGGAATTGCTTAAATTATCCCCCTCCCCCAAACCCCCTCCCACCAGGGGAGGGGGATTTAATCCCCGAATAATTTTTTGAATATATACCTGAAACGCTTTATTAGAAGGAAGAGCTTATTTTGTCTTTCCTTTAAGCTGAAAGCTGACAGCTGACGGCTATTTTCCCAGATAAGCCCGTATCACTTCCGGATGCCGGCGCACCTCCGCCGGGGGGCCGGCGGCGATGGTGAGGCCGTGGTCCAGCACGGTGAGGTGCCGGCACAGGCCCATGACCAGACGCAGATTGTGTTCGATAATGAGGATGCTCAAATCGTAACGCTCCTTGATCTCTCTGATGAAATAAATCAAATCCAGGGTCTCCTGGGGGTTGAGGCCCGCGGCGGGCTCATCCAGGAGGAGGAAACGGGGGGCCGTGGCCAGGGCCCGGGCGATCTCGAGGCGGCGCTGGTGGCCGTAAGGCAGCTTGCCCGCGGGGTGGTCCGCCGCGTCCGCCAGCCCCACGTCCTCCAAGAGCGCCCGCCCCCGGGACCGGCGGGTCCGTTCTTCCCGGCGGTAGCGGGGCAGCCTCTGGACGGCTTCGCCCCAACCGGCCCGACCCCGGCAATGGAACCCCACCAGGACGTTGTCCAGGACGCTGAGTTCGCCGAAGAGGCGAATGTTCTGAAAAGTCCGGGCGATCCCCAACGCCGCGACCCGGTGGGGGGCCAGGCCGGTGATGTCGGCGCCGTTGAAGAAAATCCGACCGCCGCTGGGTTGTAAAAAGCCGCTGATGAGGTTGAAGACCGTGGTCTTGCCGGCGCCGTTGGGGCCGATGAGGCCGTATAACCCGCCCTCGGGCACGGCCAGATTGCACTACTCCAGGGCCGCCAGACCCCCGAAGCGCATGTCCAGGTGTTCGGTTTTGAGGAGATCCATGGCCGTCTCATTCCACCCCGGGGCCGCGCCCCGCCACGGCGCCGCGGCGGCGCAGCCAGCGGCCGCA
>JBAVUP010000053.1:0-11376 GCA_049696835.1 Desulfobaccales bacterium | reverse complement strand
GCTTGGGAACGCCACATTTTTAGCCCAAGCTCTGCTTGGGCACCATGAATAATGAAACAGCATGAGCAGGGGAGGGGGAAGGGCGCAATAAATTGCGCCACTACAGCGACATCCCAGCCTTCATTATACAGAAAACAGAAAACAGAAAACAGAAAACCAGCTTTTACTTCTTCCCGCCCTTTTTCTTTTTCTTGGGTTCGGCCTTCTTTTCTTCCCGTTTCTGTTTCTGGGCCGCCAGCTCGATGACCTTTTCCTTCTTCACTTCCACGCGTTTGGCTTCTTTCCGCCAGGCAAAGACGATGGGGCTGGCCACAAACACGGAAGAGTAGGTGCCCACCAGCACGCCGAGGATCATGGCCAGGGCGAAGTCACGGAGGACCACGCCCCCGAAGAAGAACAGGGCCACCACCACCAGGAACACGGTGGAACTGGTAATGATGGTGCGGGAGAGCACTTCGTTGACGCTTAAGTTGATGATCTCGCCCAGGCGGCCTCGTTTCCGGGCCAGATTTTCCCGGATGCGGTCGAAGACCACCACGGTGTCGGTGAGGGAGTAGCCCGCCAGGGTGAGGAGGGCGGTGACCACCAGCAGGGTGATCTCGACGTGGAACAGATAGAAGATGCCCAGGACGGCCAGGACGTCGTGGAAGGTGGCTATGGTGGCGCCGATACCGAAGATGAACTCAAAGCGCCAGGCAATATAGACGATGATGCCCAGCATGGAGATAATGATGGCCACGATGGCCTTATTGCGCAGGTCGTGGCTGATGGAGGCCCCGATCTCGGCTTTGCCGACCACCTTGAATTGATTATTCGGCAGGGCTTTGTTGAGAATACCGACCAGGTGTTCGGATATCTGGCCCACGGAGCTCTCGGACTTCTTGAGCTTGACCATCAGCTCCTTGCCGCCTTCAATCTGCTGGATCTCGGCGTGGCCCCAGCCTTCCTTATCCAAGATACTGCGGACCTCGTTGATGGTGAAGGGTTGGGCCGCGGTCATCTCCACCAGGGCGCCGCCGCTGAATTCCACCCCCAGGTTGCCGTGGCCCCGGGAGAGCTGCACGAAGGCCACGATGCCCAGGATCGCCAGGGCCCCGGAAAGGATGAAGGCGTAACGGCGCCAGCCGATGAAGTCGATATTCGGTTGCTTGAAAAATTCGAAGAAGCTGAGTTTGGTCAGCCAGCGTTTGAGGAGCACCCAGTCGTACACCACCCGGGTGCCGAACAGGGCGGTGAACAGGTTGAGGATGACGCCCAGGCTTAAGGTGACCGCAAAGCCCTTAATGGGGCCGGTGCCAAAGAGGAACAGCGCACAGGCGGTGATCAGGGTGGTGACGTGGGAGTCGATGATGGTCCAGAAGGCCTTGTCATAGCCCCCGTCGATGCCGGCTTTCAGGGGCTTGCCGGCATGAAATTCTTCCCGCATGCGCTCATAGATGAGCACGTTGGAGTCCACTGCCATACCGATGGACAGGATGATACCGGCGATGCCCGGCAGGGTGAGGGTGGCGCCCAGGAGCGACAGGACTCCCAGGAGCAGGATGACGTTGAGGATCATGGCATAGTCGGCCACCAGCCCGGAGAAGCGGTAGTAGAAGATCATGAAGGCGATAACCAGGATGGTAGCCAGCAGGCCGGCGGTGAGGCCTTTCTTGATGGAGTCGGCCCCGAGGGTGGGACCCACGGTGATGTTCTGGACGATCTTGACGGTGGCCGGCAGGGCCCCGGCCCGCAGCACGATGGCCAGGTCATGGGCCTCGGCGGCCGTGTAGGAGCCGGTGATCTGGGCCTTGCCACCGCCGATGCGCTCTTGGATCACCGGGGCCGAGCGCACCACCCCGTCCAGGATGATGGCCAGGCGCCGCTTGACGTTCGCGCCGGTGATCCGGGCGAACTCCGTGGCCCCCCGGCTGTTGAAATCCACGGAAACGTACGGCTCATTATAGTCGCCGATGCGCACCGTAGCATCTTTCACTGCGGCGCCGGTGAGCAGGACCTGCTTCTTGGTGAGCAAAGGTTTGCTTTCGAGTCGGCCGGTTTCCCGGTTGAGGCTCTTTTCAATATAGACTTCGTCATCCGCGGGGATCTTGTCGGCCAGGGCCTGGTTGAGCTGCTCCCGGGTATAGCCCGGTTGCAGGCGGCCGCTTTTGAGGGCCTGGTCGATCAATTCGGGGAGATTGACCTGGGCCTGGTCATCCACCAGCTTGAATTCCAGCTGGGCGGTCTGGCCGATGAGGTCCAGGGCCCGCTGGGGGTCCTGGATCCCGGGGAGCTGGACGACGATCTGGTCGGAGCCCTGGCGCACCAGGACCGGCTCGGTCACCCCGAACTGGTCGATGCGGTTGCGGAGGACCTCCAGGCTCTGGGACAGGGTGCGTTCCCGGAGTTGACTGATTTCATCGGGATTGAGGCTCAAGTCGAAGACCAGGCCGCCATCCTGGCGGTTAGGGCCTCCGACCAGCAGGTGGGGAAATTCCTCTTTGAGAAATTTTTGGAAAACTGCCTGCTCGTCCTTATTGACCAGGGTGACGGGCAGCGTCTGCTTGCTTATTTCCCCTTCTTTGAGGGTCAGCCCCCGTTTGGTCGCCAGTTCTTTCATATCGGCGGCATCCCGGGTCAAAGCATTATTGATGGCGCTCTCCATGTCCACCTGGAGAATCAGGTGCATGCCGCCTTTCAGATCCAATCCCAACTTCAGGCCGCGGCTCACATGTTTCTCCCACCAGCCGGGCAGTTTCCCGGTAACGGACGGAAGCACGAAGACAATGGCGATGATGGTGAGGATAAATAAGAAGAGAAACTTCAGGCGAACGGCTCGCAACATGCACTAATCTCCTTAGCGCCGGGGGCGTGGCCGGCACCGGGCGAACTTTTTCCCTGGGAATCCGGGGCTCGTCTAACCAAGCAGGATGATCTCATCATCCCTTCTTGGGATTTTATCAATCTGTTAAAAATATCTTAGAAATGCCCGGCTGTCAAGGATAATGGCCGCAGCCACACATCTTTACCCCGAGAGCTCAACCATCTGTCGCCTATAAAAAGATGCTCCCATGCTTCAGATCCCCGTTGTTCCGGTACGAGAATGGTAATAACTGATAATCTCCCGTTTGGAGATCATGGCGACGATCTTATCCGGGGCTTCTTCGTCGCCCACCGGCAGTTCGTCGACGTTCAACAGGACCATCTTATCCAGGGCCTCCTGCAATGAATCTTGCCCAAATACCCTTACCACATTCGGAGTGGCCACATCCTTAGCGACGATCAGGTGGTGAACGCTCTCCTCGAACATCACTTCCCGGATATCGTTGATGGAGAGAATACCGCTCATCATGCCGGTTTGATCAATCACCGGGAAATAGGTTTCACTTGACCCGGTAACCACCTGAATCAGTTGATCCAATGGCATATTTTCGGGGAGCGTGGTCACTTTACGGGGCGTCATCACCTCGGAAACCTGCATCTGCTCCAGCAGGCCCCGGGCGAACTCGGTCATATGGGCCGGCGAGGCCAGTCGGGTACCGACCTGCTTTTCATACAGGCTGACCCTGTTCAGGAGCAGAAAGGAGATGGCGGACACCAGCATCAAGGGCACTAACAGGGTATAGCTGGCGCACATCTCACAGGCCATGATGATGGAGGACACCGGCACCTTGGCCACCCCGGCAAAGAAGCCGCCGATGCCCACCAGGACAAAGGCGTTGGGGTGGATGACCCAGCCCGGCGCCAGTTGATGGCCTAGATAGCCGAAGGCCCCGCCCAACATGGCCCCCATGAATACAGAGGGGCCGAATACTCCACCGCTACCACCGGAACCGATGGTGCAGGACGTAGCGACAACCTTCATTAAAGCCAGGAGAAACATGGTCCCCCAAAAGATTTTCCCCTCCAGGGCCGCCTGGATCCAGCCATAACCTCCATCCATCACCTGCGGGACCATGAACGCAGTAACCCCCAGCATCAGTCCCCCCAAAGCGGGGTGCAAGGCCTTGGAGATGCCAATCTTTCTAAAAATTCGGTCCCGGACGACATTGTAGAACAGCTTTATATAAAAATAGCCAACCAGGGCGCAAACTATGGCAAAAATGGCATAGGGCAAAAGTTCCACTAGATCGAAATCAACCGGTCCCGGAAAAAATAAGGCGGTCCGTCCAAAATATTGGTCAAAGATGGATGAGGCCACGATGGCCGAGACGATGCAAGGGAGAATGGCTTCAGATTCGAATTCCGTTTCCCGGTAAAGAACCTCTGGAGCAAAAAGCGCGGCGCCCAAGGGGGCGTGAAAGATGGCGCCAATGCCGCCGGCTGCTCCCGCCAGCACCAGGATGCGCCGGTCGCGAGGCTTGAACTTCAAGACGGTAGCCAGGAAGGACCCGAAACCTGCGCCGATTTGGGCAATGGGCCCCTCTTTACCAGCGGAGCCGCCGCTGCCGATGGTAATGGCGGAGGCCAATATCTTTACCAGGGGGACTCGCTTGCGAATATACCCACCCCCGCGGTGAAAAGCCTCGATCATGGCATCGGTGCCATGACCCTCCGCCTCAGGAGCGACGAAAAAAACTATCACCCCGGAGACTAATCCGCCCAGTGCCGGAATCAAAAGAAACAGCCAGGAATGAATAACCAATCCACCCACGGCTGAGACTTCCGCCCCTTTCAAAGGTTCCATATAACCCGTTGGCAGATAGAGGAAGAAATGCAGTGCCCGCCGCAGTAGTGTTTCAAAGAGAATTGCTCCGAATCCTGACACTACCCCAACTGCGATGCTCACTAGCGGCCAACGAAAATGGCCGGCCCAACCATAGCGCTCTGGCTCGATACGACTCTTAATCAATCGAAAAAATCTTCCAATCATTAATATGCCCTTAAGATATTCGGCCAGCTCATTTTGCTTGGTGATCATGGGAGGTAAAAAGCTCGGAGACGGGCACCAATGAGTAACCCAGGGGCGCAAACTGGCAAGATCACCTCCAGGGCCTTCCCCGAGCCCTGGGGAAGTTCCGATATAATCCTAATAAAAATAACAGGTTCAAATTCGATAAGCAAGCAGATGGCGGGGAATACCCTCCGGGCCTGGCCATCCGGCTCCGGCTTAGGGCGCGTCTTATGCGCCATTACGCCATGATTGTCGCCTGAGACCCGCCCCAGGGCGATAATTTAAGAACTTAAGGCCTGACCAGACGCACTTTGACCTTAACGCCGCCCGCGCCATCGCTGATCTGCTCAACCTTGGCAATCATCTTCTTATCACTGTCCCAGGCGCTGCCGGCGCTCCCGATGTTGACGACGATTTCTCCGTCCTCCACCCCGACCTTGGCCGAGGGGATTTCCTCCACCAGAGCCGCCTGCACCTGGGCCGCCAGAAACAGGTTTTCAATAACCTTCTGTGACTCAGGAGTGGTCTTAAAACAAGGCTGCGCCAGGGCGCACAGAATGAGATCAACCGCATCATCTATGGTCATGGGCTTTATATGAATCACCAAATCATAAAGGCTGGGGTCCCGGGTATCAATCCCGTAAAGGTGATAACTCCAACGATGGCGCTCCTCGTCATCCCTCAGCAAAGTCGCCCGAGCCTGTTCGGCTGAGATACCCTCACGCTTCATTTCTTCCGCCACCCGGTCTTCCAGATCGGCCAGGATTCTGACCTTGAGGACATGGGAGACCCCTGTTACGAAGAATTGGCCCGCCAGGCCGTGATAAACCACGTTATCCTTGACAAAGTGATGCATCAGGGCTTCCCGGACGTAGGCGATAAACCGCTCCCGCCCATAGGTGAAGCGATCCAGGATGGAGGGCGCATCGTGTATGGCATGCCTCAATTTGATTTCGGGAACATTGAAATGCTCCGAAGCCTTCAAGATAACTTCCCGGGAAATGCATTCATACCCCAACTTCCGGGCTAGCTTTTCGGCCACCTCTTTGCCGTGGCTGTACGAACCTCTGGATATGGTAACGATGGACATGGAGTTCTCCCTTAACTTGGCTGCGGTGATGACTTAGTTTACCACTCTCATATAACATCAAGGAGCATCTTGACTCCCGTTACGGCTATGGCTATGGCCAGGGCGCGAATAACCCACGCACCTTTAATCTTTTTGGAAAGGTAGCCCCCAACCTGGGACCCGATCAAGGCCCCTATGGCCAGCGCGGCGATGCGGTGAGCGCCGTGATGGAATGCACCGTGGAAGATATTCACCAGGGATGCGGTAAAAGTTATAATGGTGACAATAAATATTGAGGTACCCGTGGCGATAAATACTGGAAAATTGACCACATAAGACAAGGTCGGCATTATCAAGGCGCCACCGCCGATTCCCAGAAAGCTGACGACGAACCCCAACACAAAAAAGACCGCCAATCCCAAGATCCGACTGTAATGAAATTCAAAGGTGATGCCATTCAGGCTATGAAAGACCCGGGTGACGCCGCCGGTAGCGGGGAGGCGCTTTTCCCCGGTGGGCCCGGTGTCGGATTTCGGCCGGAATAACATAAATAGAGCCAAGCCGATCAGAAAAACGCTGAAGATGCCTTCAAAGCTCTTACGAGCGATGAGGGTGGTGGCAATTACGCCTAAAATGGCGCCGGGAATGGTCACCGCCGCAAACCACCAGCCAGATTTATAATCAATCCGCTTTTGGCGGGCATAGGCCGTCATGCCGGAAATGGAGGTGAAAAAATTCACGGCTAAGGCAATGGCAGTAAGGGTACTATGATGGTCTCTGGGATAAAGCAGGAGTAACAATGGTACATAGAGAAAGCCGCCGGCCGCGCCAACTATGGTACCGTAGGACGCGACAATGAATCCCAGGGAAATTAAGCCGAGGTATGCTAAGGTAGTTTCATGAGGCGCCATGCCAACCTGCTCCTTTCTCAGAGTATAATTTCCAGACTGGATGCCGTTGAGTCACCGACCAGCAAATCATGAGCTTTCTCCTTATTTAATGGAGGCATGCCTGAGCTACCGGACAAGACTGCCCGGAGCTTTCTTCGCTGCTGAAGAATACGAGCCACGCAAGATCACCCCCATCCGGAGGCAGTCCAGACCGCGTCGCCAGGCGAGTTTCTAGTTACGTTGCTTTATCCAGGTTACGAGAAAAGGAGGAAGGTGGATCAGGCAGGCAGGCCGCCGCAGCCGAGTCCCTGGCGATTATCATGCTCTTGGGAAGTCGGGTTGGACAAGTCCCAGGTTGGGAGGTTTTGGTAACAGGGCTCTGGGAAAAAGGCGAGGTCGCCGGAAGGCGTCAAGGGGTGTTCGGTCTCATCCAGGGCGTCGGAGGATTCATCAAAGGCAAGTAAAATGGGAAAGTTGCCGTGGTGGGTGGAGGCACTCTTCTGCAGTTGATGATGAAGATGGAAAGCCCGGGCCCCCAGAATGCCGAGGCAAAAAACCCCAAGAATCAGCAGAGGGACCAAGCGTTTCATTACTGAAGGGCGAATATCATATTTTTCCAGATATGTAAATAGATAAGACGCTTATTGCCTTAGCTCCGAAATTCCGGAGACTACCCCAATGCCTATGCTTAACGTGACCCGGCGGAAGTGATAGGACCAGCGGGGGAAATAAAAGGCAAAAGACGTTCTCGGGCTGGAGGGGTCAACTCTGTCCTGCCTGGCATGCAATGAAATAACCTGTCCCGTTCTCATGGGAAGGGGCTGTCGGCCGATTGCCGCGCGGGCGCGGTTTTTGGCTACCGGTCAAAAATAAATTCCTCTTCCGGCAACTTCACACACGTGAGGAAATTGCCATACACCGCCCCGGTATCGATGCCGATCTTATTGGGCATGAGCAGCGGCGCCTTGAAAGGGGTATGGCCGAAAATGATCCGGCGGCCGAAGTCCTCCGTAGAGGTGATGAACTCACCCCGGATCCACAGCAGGTCGTCCTCCACCTGCTCCGACAGGGGCAGGCCGGGCTTCAGCCCCGCGTGGACGAAGATATAGTCGGGGGTCTCATAGGAAAGCTGCAAATCCTGATAAAACTGCGCGTGGTCCGGCGGCAAGGCGAGGCTGTCCCGGTCCACCCAGTCATTCTCCCAATAGTCCTCCAGGGTGGCGAGGCCGCCGTTGAACAGAAAGAGATTGGCCTCCCGGCCCTCCAGGAAGTCCAGGAACATGGCTTCATGATTGCCTTTGAGGCAGATGATTTGCCCCGGCGGGGCCAGGTTCTTCAGGCGCACGAGATAATCCACCACCCCTCGCGACTGGGGACCCCGGTCGATATAGTCCCCCACGAACACCAGCCGATCTCGCTGAAGATCAGGCGTGATCCTGTCCATGAGGCGCTCCAGGGATTCCAGACTCCCATGGATGTCGCCGATGGCGTAAAGGTCGCCGCTCATGTGAGTCCTTCAAGTTGTAGGGAGGTACTTAGGCCCCCCAAAGGGCGGACACGCAGGTCCGCCCTTACCATGCCACATCACCTTACAGCCAGCGAAACAGCTTCTCCCGGCGGTCCAAGCGGGTCAGGCCCGCCTCCCGGGCCAGCCGCTGGGCCTCTTCGTGCTCCTGGGCCGTGAGGAACTGGCGCAGCGCCGGGTGCTCCGCCGCCCGGCCGCACGGGCGGTACTGCCCCATGACATTGACATAGGTGTTGGGAGAAATTTCCTCGGCCAGAAACTCCATGACCTCTTTGGTGCCGGCCAGTCCCTGCGGCAGCACCAGGTGACGCACCAGCAGGCCCCGCCGGGCCACGCCGGAGTCGTCCACCACCAGGTCGCCCACCTGCCGGTGCATCTCTTTGAGGGCCTGCCGGGCGATTTCGGGGTAGTCCTCCGCCTGGGTCAGATCCTTGGCCACCTGGGGGTCCCAAAACTTGAAGTCCGGCATGTAGATATCCACTACCCCATCCAGGAGGCGCAGGGTCTCCAGCGCGTCATAGCCGCCGGTGTTGTACACCAAGGGGACTTTAAGCCCGCCCTCGATGGCCAGGGGCAGAGCCGTAAGGATCTGATAGACCTGGTGGCTCGGGGTGACGAAGTTGATATTGTGACAGCCCTTTTTCTGGAGAATGAGCATCATGGCGGCCAGGTCGGGGATGCTGATCTCCTCGCCTTCGCCCCTGTGGCTGATCTCATAGTTCTGACAAAAGATGCAATACAGGTTGCAATGAGTGAAAAAGATGGTGCCGGAGCCGTGCTGCCCCACCAGGGGGTCTTCTTCGCCGAAGTGGGGCGCATACGACGATACCACGGGCTGATCCCCGGTGCGGCACAGGCCCCGCTCCCCGTGATGCCGGTCCACCAGACAGTTGCGGGGACAGAGATTGCACTGACTCAGGATCTCATACGCCGCGGCAATCCTCACCTTGAGCAACCCCCGGCGATGCGTCTCCAGATATAAAGGCTCCCACTGTTCCATGACATTTCCTTAGTAGTGAGCAGTGAGCAGTTACCAACACTATTAATGATAACAGAAGTTCGATTAGCCCCCTCACCCTGACCCTCTCCCCCACAGGGGTAGAGGGAAAAATGGCGGCTTCTCTTTAACTCTCCGATTAATAATTATCGTTCCCTCTTACCTATCACCTACTTACTACTTACTGCTAACCGCTAACTGCTAACTGCTCGCTCTCCCTCACCACTCCTCCACCTCGGCCCGCCAGGGTTCCAGGAGGGTGTAAGGGATTTCTGCAATGAATCGGGAGGGCGAATTAACGGTCATCCCGAACTGTCTGCTATAGCCGATACTGGGGAATATTATCGCTAGATAGTTCCGGGCCCGGGTGGCCGCCACGTACATGAGGCGCCGTTCCTCCTCCATTTCTTCGTCCCGCTCCTGGGAGTAGAGTCCCGGGAAGCGGCCTTCCGCGGCCCAGATGATGAACACCGCATCCCACTCCAGGCCCTTGGCGGAGTGCACCGTGGACAGGGTCAGATAATCCTGGGTGGGGGTGACCACGTCCGCCAAACTGCTGGGGGGCTCCAGGGTCAGGTCGTTCAGAAAGGTCTGGAGTTCCTGATAGCGGGCGGTGATGTTCAGGAGGTGTTCCAGGTCCTTCAGCCGTTTGGGGTAATCATCATAGCGGGTCTTGGCCAGAGGTTCGTAATAGGCCAGGGCCAGATTCATGCGGGTGATCAGGGTCTGGCCGGGGGCGTCCAGGCGTTCCATGAGTTCGGCCAAGTCCTGCAATTCCTGGGGGCGGCGTTGATTCCGGAGCCACTTGACGGCTGCGGCCAGATCAAAGCCCCCCTGCACCTGGGAGTTGAATCGGTTACAGGTCTGCCGGCCCACCCCCGGGACCAACAGGAGCGCCCGGTTCCAGCTCATGGTATCCCTGGGGTTGGCCACCACCCTGAGGTGCGCCAGCAGGTCCTTGATGTGGGCGCTCTCCATGAACTTGAAGCCCCCGAACTTCATGAACGGAATGGAGGCGCGCACCAGTTCGATTTCCAGGTCAAAGGAGTGATAGCCGGCCCGGATGAGCACCGCGATCTTATTCAACGGGGTGCCTTCTTCCTGGAGGGCCTGCACCTGGGCCACCACCAGCCTGGATTGCTCGTTTTCCGTGGCGGTCCGGAAGAGGCGAGGCCGCATGCCATCGGCCCGGCGGGTGAACAGGCACTTGGTGTATTTGTCCCGGGCCCCGGCGATAATAGCGTTGGCCAGATCCAGGATGGGCTGGGTGCTGCGGTAATTCTCCTCCAGCTTGATGAGGCGGGTGCCGGGGAAGAGCTTGGGAAAATCCATGATGTTGCGGAAGTTGGCCCCTCGAAAGGAATAAATGGATTGGGAGTCGTCCCCCACGGCCATGACGTTCTTATGGGAGTAGGCCAGGAGTTGCACCAGCTCGGCCTGCAGGCGGTTGGTGTCCTGGTATTCGTCCACCATCAGGTACCCAAAGCGCCGGGACAGGTGGCGGCGCACGTCCTCGTGTTCAATCAGGAGGCGCCGGCCTTCCAGCAGCAGGTCGTCATAATCCAGCAAGCCGTGGCGCCGTTTTTCGTCCTGGTAGGCCGCGGCCAGTTGGGCCAGGTGGTCCCGCTGCTCCAGGAACTGCGGGTAGTCCCGGGAGAGCAGGAGGTCCAGGGACAGGTCTTTGTTGACCACCGCCCCCAGGATCTCCGCCATGGTCTCTTTCCGGGGAAAGGGCCCGGAGAGCTTTTTAAGGCCCAGGCGCTCCTTGAGCAGGTTCAGCAGATCGCCCTGGTCGGCCCGGTCCATGACGGTAAACCCCTTGGGGTACCCCAGGCGCTCGCCGTACTGCCGCAGCCACAGGTAGCAGACCCCGTGGAAGGTGCCCCCCATCACCTGGCCCAGGGGCTGGTTCAGGAGGTTAACCGCCCGGGTGAGCATCTCCCGGGAGGCCTTGCGGGTAAAGGTGAGCAGCAGGATGGCGCCGGGGTCCACCCCCTGTTCCACCAGGTAGGCCAGGCGATA
>JBAVUP010000052.1:0-2834 GCA_049696835.1 Desulfobaccales bacterium | reverse complement strand
TTGCCAGTGGTCAGCTATCAGCTATCAGCTATCAGCAAAAAAACGAGTTTTTAAGCTGACTGCTTAATCGGAAGGCAGAAGCAAGGTGCGCCCCGCGCACCTCATTATTGACCCACGAGAGTTAAACATGGCTGAGATTACCAAGGTTCCCCTGGTGGAGCAAGTCCGGGCCGCGGGCTGAGCTTCCAAAATACCTCCGGGGGTCCTGGAGGAAGTGGTGCAAAGCCTGCCCTGGCAGAAGCACCCTGATCTGTTGGTGGGCCTGGAGGCTCCCGACGACGCCGGGGTGTTTCGTTTGAACCCCGAAGTGGCCCTGATCCAGACGGTGGATTTTTTTACGCCCATCGTCAACGACCCGTACACGTTCGGGGCCATCGCCGCGGCCAACGCCCTGTCCGACATCTATGCCATGGGGGGCCGGCCCCTGACGGCCCTGAGCATTGCCTGCTTTCCCCTGAAGACCATGCCGGTGGAGGACTTCAAAGCCATCCTGCGGGGAGGCATGGACAAGCTCCACGAAGCCGGGGCGCTGCTCGTCGGCGGCCACAGCGTGGAGGACCCGGAACTGAAATTCGGCCTGGCGGTGACCGGCGTGGTCCACCCGGACAAGATCCTCACCAAGGGCGGTGCTAAGGTGGGTGATCTCCTCATCCTCACCAAGCCGCTGGGGACCGGCATCATCGCCACGGCCTTGAAGGGCCGCCTGGCCGCGCCCGAGGCGGAAGCAGCCATGATCGCGGTAATGAGTCAGCTTAACCGGGCCGCGGCCGAGAGCCTGGAGGGGCTTGCCGTCCATGCAGCCACCGACATCACGGGATTCGGCCTGTTGGGCCACGGCTTGGAGATGGCCCAGGCCGGCCAGGTGGAGTTGACCGTTTACGCCGCCCGGGTGCCGGCGCTGGCCTGGGCCCGGGACTACGCCGAGATGGGGCTGGTGCCCGCGGGCAGCCACGCCAACCGGCGTTTCTGCGAGAAGCACCTGGCCATCGACCCTAGGGTGGGCGCCACTGATATTGACCTGTTAAGCGACGCCCAGACCTCCGGGGGGCTGTTGATCGCCATCGCCCCGGCCGACGCGCCCGAACTCCTGCGCTGCCTAGAGGCGCGGGGGGTGACGGAGGCCGCCATTATCGGGGAGGTGACAGGGGCCGGGGTGGGGCGAATCAGGGTGCTGCCCTGAGGTGGCCAGAAATGGAATGGGGCGCAGGACACACCCTCCATGCAGCTTGCCTCCGCCAATCCATAGTCCTTGCCAAGAGCTGACTGCTGACTGCTATTGCCATAATTAAACCCATCGGAGAACTGCATTCGTGAAACCTGTACCGGAACAACTGGCCATCATCAAGCAGGGCTGTCATGACATCATTCGCGAAGAAGAACTGAAGGCGCGGTTGGAAAAGGCCATCGCCACCGGCAAGCCCCTCAGGGTCAAGGCCGGGTTCGATCCCACCGCCCCGGACCTGCACCTCGGGCACACCGTGCTCATTCAAAAGCTCAAGAACTTTCAGGACCTGGGCCATCAGGTGATCTTTCTCATCGGCGACTTCACCGGGCTCATCGGCGACCCCTCGGGCAAGAGTGAGACCAGGCCCCCCCTGACGGAGGCGGAGGTTAAGGCCAACGCCGCCACCTACGAGCGCCAGATCTTCAAGATCCTGGACCCGGCCAAAACCCTCATCGACTTCAACAGCCGCTGGATGAAGGACATGCCCGCCCAGGACCTCATCCGCCTGGCGGCCCGGCACACCGTGGCCCGGATGCTCGAGCGGGAAGATTTTCATAAGCGCTACACTTCCCAGACCCCCATCAGCATCCATGAATTCCTCTATCCGTTGATTCAGGGCTATGATTCCGTGGCGCTGGCGGCCGACGTGGAGTTGGGCGGCACCGACCAGACCTTCAATCTTCTGGTGGGCCGGGACCTGCAGCGGGAGTACGGCCAGGAGCCCCAGGTGGTGATCACGATGCCGCTGTTGGAAGGGCTCAAGGGAGTGCAGAAGATGAGTAAATCACTGGGCAACTATGTGGGGATTGATGAACCTCCATATACAATGTTCGAAAAGCTGGCGCATGATATTTATGACGACGTTATGCTGCGCTATTATGAACTTTTAACTGACATTACCCCTATTGAGTTGGCCAATCTAAAACAAGAGCTATCCTTGGGAAAGAAGCATCCTACCCAAGTTAAATATGATTTGGCATTTGAAATCGTTACCCGCTATCATGGACGGGCCGCGGCAGAGCGCGTGGCGAAAGAATTCCTTCGCCGCTATCGCGATAAAGAACTGCCGAAAACAGAGATTGACCAAAAGGTTATTAATATAGTGGGCTCAGTGGCCCTTCACGTTGAAGTGAAAGGAGAGGCTTTAAATATTACCCCACTTGGCGATGGAAGAACTGAAGTTAAGATATTATTGGGTACAGGGACGCTTGTACATTTTCTAAAAAGTGCAAGCTTGGCTTCCAGTACAACTAATGCCATTAATTTAATCTCGGCAGGCCGGGTAAAATTTCATAGTACAGATGTCATAGACCCTAACTTGAATTTACAGCCGGGGGACATCTTCATTGTTGAAAAGGAAGAAAAGAAGCGTAATAAGCTTCCCGATGTCTTAAAGGACGCGGGCCTTGTTTCCAGTACTTCCGAAGCCCGCAGACTGATTCGTCAGGGGTCGGTAAAAGTGAATACGGAAAAAGTAACTGATATAAATAAGGAATTATCTCCTGGAGCTACTTATATGCTTCAAGTAGGGAAAAACCGTTTTAAAGAGGTAACTTTTTCAGTGGAATAACCCAGCACAGGCGAGACGCCGGTGCCACCAGATAGGGGA
>JBAVUP010000051.1:0-2316 GCA_049696835.1 Desulfobaccales bacterium | reverse complement strand
CAGCAAACAATACCGGCGCAATCACAATATCTTTGGGACCCCCGATGACACGCTGCCCATCATCGGCACCGTGGCCAGCAACTTTCAGGATCCCGGCCTCAATGTCTTTTTTGAAAAGGTCATGTCCTCCTTAAAGGACAAAGGCTTGATCGATTGGCCCATTCCTCAGGCGGCGGGCTATTCGCTGCAGGAGTCTTCCAAGTCGGGCATCCTGCCCACCTCTCGGCAGCATTATCTCGCCGAAATCGCCGCGACAGTGCGCGCCTACCACGAGAAGACCAGGAAGGCGGCGCTACACCTGCATAAATTTGAAGCCATCCAAACCGTGAGTCGGGAACTGGAGCTTGATCTGGCCGAGGCGGTGGCCGCGGCAGAGAAAAAGATCGATCCTGAAATTATCAACGCCCTGGCCCGATGGAGCGAAATCAGGGAGCAATACTCCCAGGACGAATTTGAGACAAAAATCAGGGATAAGGTCAACCGGACCACGCTGTACAGCGAATCGCTCTCGGGTTTGCGAATTCCCAAGATTGCCCTGCCCAATTTTGACAGCCTCGCCGAAACCTTGAAATGGCTCCGGAAAGAGCATCTGCCCGGCTATTTCCCCTATACTGCCGGAGTCTTTCAATTTAGAAGGGAAGGGGAAGATCCCAAGCGGCAATTCGCCGGGGAAGGTCCGCCGGAGCGGACCAACGCCAGGTTTCATTACCTCACCAAGGATGATGACGCCAAGCGCTTGAGCACCGCCTTCGATTCCCTGACCCTGTATGGCGAAGACCCGACCGAAGAACCGGATATCTTTGGCAAGATTGGCGAAGCCGGGGTTAGCATCTGCACCCTGGAGGATATGAAAAAGCTCTATCAGGGCTTCGATCTCTGCGCCCCCAACACCAGCGTGTCCATGACGGTCAACGGGCCGGCGCCTATCCTCCTGGCCTTCTTTTTCAATACCGCCATCGACCAGCAGCTGGATAAATTCAAGGCGGAAAACGGCCGCGACCCTGATCCCTCCGAGGCCGAGCGGATTCGCCAATTGGTCCGGGCCACGGTGCGCGGCACCGTACAGGCGGACATCTTAAAGGAGGACCAGGGGCAAAACTCCTGTATCTTCTCCGTCCCCTTCGCCCTGCGGCTCATGGGCGATGTCCAGCAGTATTTTATCGACCATAAGGTCAGGAATTTCTATTCGGTCAGCATCAGTGGCTACCACATTGCCGAAGCCGGGGCCAACCCGGTGTCCCAACTGGCCTTCACCCTGGCCAACGCCTTTACCTATGTGGAATACTACCTCAGCCGCGGCATGGACATCGACGCCTTTGCCAAGAATCTCTCCTTCTTCTTCTCCAGCGGCATGGACCCCGAGTATAACGTGATTATCCGGGTGGCCCGCCGCATCTGGTCCATCGCCATGAAATACAAATATGGGGCCAATGAGGCGAGCCAGCGGCTTAAATGCCACATGCAAACCTCGGGACGTTCCCTGCATGCCCAGGATATGCAGTTCAACGATATCCGTACCACTCTCCAGGCCCTCATGGCCCTGACGGATAACTGCAATTCCCTGCATACCAACTCTTATGACGAGGCCGTCACCACCCCCACGGAGGAATCGGTGCGCCGGGCCATGGCGATTCAATTGATTATCACCAGGGAATACGGCATCTTTAAGAATCAAAACCCGTTGCAGGGCAGTTTCATGATGGACAAATTAACCGACCTGGTGGAAGAGGCGGTCCTGAAGGAATTCGACAGCCTCAGCCGCCGCGGCGGGGTGCTCTGCGCCATGGAAACCTATTATCAGCGGGGCAAGATTCAGGATGAATCCCTGTATTACGAGCTCAAAAAGAATACCGGGGAGTATCCGATTATCGGGGTCAACACTTACATCAGCCCCAATATTCTGGCGGAGAATTATTGCCGGCCGCCCACCCAATTGACCCGGTCCACCTATGAGGAAAAACGGGACCAGTTTGAAAATCTCAATGAATTTAAGCAGAGAAATCAGGGGAAAGCCGCGGCCGCCCTCGATTCCCTGAGACAGACGGTCCTTAACGGCGGCAATATCTTTGCCGAGTTGATGGAAACCGTCAAGGTGGCCAGCCTGGGCCAGATAACCCAGGTGTTGTATGAGGTCGGCGGCAAGTATCGGAGGAATATGTAACTTGAATGGGCGGGCGTAGGGGCGGGTTTTAAACCCGCCCCTACAACGAAAGAGGGGGATCCCATGCAATATGATCTAACCGAAGAACAGCGGATGTTGCAGGATATGGTGCGGCGCCTGGCCAGGGAACAGGTGGAGCCGGGCGCGGCGAAGCG
>JBAVUP010000050.1:0-13696 GCA_049696835.1 Desulfobaccales bacterium | reverse complement strand
CCCCCTCCCCCAATCCCGTACAGGGGAGGGGAGTTTGAGGGGAGGACGGGGGACCCTTATGAAAAACGTCCCCCGGCCCTCCCCTCCAAAAACCTTTTCCCACCTATCTATTCTGCTTCGGCGCCGTGAGGTCCTGGACAAAACCTTCGTAATACTTCATGGCGCCTTCGTCGTCCCGCACGGCCCGGGCGTGCACCGAGACCCGGAAGGTGCTGTCGTCTTTGCGGTACACCTGGTACTCCCGGCCACGAATGACGCCCGCCTCGGCCATTTCGCGCCTGAATTCCTGCAATTGCTGCGGATCCACAAAGACCTGGTGTCCCAGGTCCGTGATGGCGGCGATCATTTCCTCCGGGGAATCGTAGCCGTGCATGCGAGCCAGGGCCGGGTTGACGCTGAGCAGGCGGCCTTTCGGGGTGCTCTGGAAAATGCCGATGACGGCATGTTCGAAGATGCCGCGGTATTGGTTTTCAACTTCCTGCAAGGTCTTTTCCGCCTCCTTGCGGTCGGTGACGTCCTGAATCAGGGCCATCTTGGACATGCTGCCGTCGGCATGGCGGATGGGGGTGTTGACGACGTAATACCACCGGTGGTCCTTGGGGCTGAGCACCTCCCAGCGTACCGTCTCCCCCCGGAAGACCCGGTCATTGATGCACCAGGGGCAGACCTCGTCCCGGTCATGGAGCGCCCGGTAGCATTTCTGTCCCAGCGGGTAGTACCCCGTGCGCTCGATAAAGCGCTGGTTCATAAATTCCACTTCATAGTTTTGGGAACAGATATAGATGTAGCCGTCGAAGGCCTCGATGATGGCTTCATACTGAGCCCACAGGTCCCGCCAGGCCTCGGACAGTCGCTGGTACCGGGATTCTTCCTGTTCCAGGGCCGCCACCTGTTGGCGCAGTTCCCCCACTTCTTTGATGAGGTCGCCCCGGTCCCGGTCTTCGTCTGTCATCGGCTCCCTCGGCGGCAGTGGCAACGGTCAAAATTTCTCGGCTTTTATCAAACTTATCTTAAATTATAGCAAAAATATAAGGTAAGACGAGGGATAATCGTGGGCCTTTTCCAAGAGATAAGAGATAGAGGGGGGAACAGATTCCCGGACCCGCAGTCAGGGATTGGCGGCTTATCCTTACTTCATTCTTCGGTGATTTTTTCGATATGAAAGACCTGGAAATAGAGACCGCGGCCTAGACTAGAGAGTTCGCCATAGATCAGAATGGGGTCCAGGCGCTGGAACTTGTAAATCTCGGCCTGCTCCGGCGTAACCGCCGCCAGGTCGTAGTAACCGGCCATGTCACTCGTGCCATACATGGCGAACCATCTGAGCCGGTACCACCTGATGGGATACCGCAAGAGAGTGAGGTAATTGCGGACCGTGGCCGGGTCGTAATCGCAATATTGCCAGAAATAGGCCTTCACCCGGATTTTCTGACCGGCATGGAGTCCGGCCTGCTGCGGGTCGAGGAGATCCTGGAACTCGATGGGGGTGTAAACCTGCGGGTCGAAGGCGGCCGGCTGGGGCCGGAGTTGGCCGCAGGCACAGAAGCCGAGCAGGCCGAACAGGAGCAGGGCAACGAACCCGCGGGACCAGCCGGAGCGCCGGAGGCCGCCGGAAACCAGGGGCAGATGGGGCCGCGAGGGGAGGTTTTTCATGGGAGTGGTTTTATCCGCCATCTTCACCATACTATATAACAGGCTCTGGATTAGGGAGATATGGTTATGACCTGTGCCATCATTATTCGTTATCATGACGGGGTCCAATCTTATCTGGTGCTGGACGACAACCCCCGGGAGTTGCTGCGCCTCGTGGGCTTTAACGAGCCGTTTTCCATACGCCCGTGGCTGGGGTCCGAGGACCCCGAGTCCGCCCGGGAACAATGGGCGGAAATGCTGGCGGAGGACCCGGATAACTACCTGATTGCCGACGAAGACCATCGGGTTTACTGCCTGGAACGCTCTTTTTGGGACCACATCGAAATGTGGCCGAAGCGCCCATAACCGGAACCGGGAGGCGGGAGGCGGGACCCGAATGCTTGCTCCACAACTCCAAAACCCTTATCCCCTTTCCCAAGACTCTTCCATCGGCCTCACTTAAGCCATCAGGGCAACGTGAGCCAGCACCCGGGCGTCTCCCAGGAGATGGCTCAGGTAGCAAAATTCGTTGGGCTGGTGGGCGCAATCGTTGGCGGTCATCCAGACCGCGGCGGGCAGACCCTGCTGCCGGAAGAAGGCGGCCACCGTGCCGCCGCCGATCCCCTGGGGGGTGGCTTCCCGGCCGTAAACCCGGCGAATGGCCTGCTGCAGGGCCTTGACCACCGGGGCATCCGGCCTGGTGGGCGGGGCGCTGGGGAGGGTCTGTACCGGGTCCACGGCCACGGTGACTCCGAACTTGGCGGCCGCGGCGGTCGCCAGGGCCTGAACGCGCTCTTTCACCTGGGCCAGATCATAGTCCGGCAACACCCGGCAATCCAGGTAGAAGACGTCCCGGCCCGGAATGGTATTGATATTGGGCACGTTGGCCTCTTTTTTGGTGGGTTCGAAGGTGCTCATGGGGGGCCGGAACAGCGAGTTGTGCCGGGGAAATTCCCGCTTAAGGTCATCCAGGGCCACGATCACGTAAGCGGCGGCCCTCAGGGTATTTCTGGCCTTGTGGGGCCGGGAGGCGTGGCTCTGCTGCCCCAGCAGGGTCAACTTGAGCCAGAGGATGGACTTTTCCGCCACCTCGATCATGGTGCCGTCCTGGCTACCGGCATCGGGGACGATGATGAGATCCCGGGGGGAAAAGAGTCGGCGGTGCTCCCGGAGTAAGTAGGCCAGGCCTTTGTCGTTGCCGGTTTCTTCATCCGCCACCAGGGCCAGGGCGATGGGGCGCGCCGGGGTGATGGTTAAATCCAAAAAAGCTTTGACGGCCATCAGCGACATGACGATGCCGTGATGGTCGTCTTCCGTGCCCCGGCCGTAGAGGCGGTCGCCGTCCACCCGGAGGGTAAAGGGATCGGAGTCCCAGAGGTTGAGATCGCCCGGGGGCACCACGTCCAGATGGCTCAGAACCCAGACCTTTTCCGGCCGGTGGCCGGGGAGGTAAGCGATGAGGTTGGGGCGCGCCCCGCCGGGCACCCGGTCATCCGGAGCCGGATAGTCATCGACCTTGAGGCCCCAACTGTGGAGCAGGTCCGCCAGGAAGGCGGCCTTGTGGCGTTCGCCGTTGCCTCCCACTTCCGGTCCCAGGGCCACCCGAGAGACCAACTGCCGCTGTAGTTCGATCACATATTCCTGATAGGTTTCCAGGCGCTCGCTCACGAGCCGGAACATCTCGTCTGTCGTCATCAGCCAACCTGCCTGTACCGGGTTAATTATGGTATAGTCGGAATCAGAGGAAAATGAGCCATCCGGTTCCCGTTGGGCTTTTCCTTGTTGGCGCCATCATATATAATTCGAGTGCTTAAAGACAAGAAGAGTTTAACGCAGACTTCCGGGCGCAGCCGAGGTGGCCGGACGCCGGGAGCAGTCCGGCCGGGTTTATTATGCCCCGGAATGGCTGGTAAGCCAACGGTATATCGCGTGGTCACCGGAATACGACTCGCAGGCAAGGAGGAAGCATTATGAAGATCAAACGCATCGCCCATGTAGGGATTGCGGTGAAGGATCTGGAGGCCCCCAAAAAGCTCTATGCCGATAACCTCAACCTGGAGTTGAAGGGCGAAGAAGTGGTGGAGACCCAGAAGGTCAAGGTGAGCTTCATCAAGGTGGGGGAGAGCAACCTGGAATTGCTGCTGCCGACGGCGGCGGACAGCCCGGTGGCCAAGTTCCTGGAAACCAAGGGTGAAGGCTTCCACCACCTGGCCCTGGAGGTGGAGGATATCCACGCCGCGGTGGCGGAACTGAAGGCCGCGGGAGTGCGGCTCATTGATGAAAAACCCCGGGAGGGGGCCCATGGGGCGATGGTGGCCTTTATTCATCCCAAGGCCACCTTTGGTCTCCTCGTGGAATTGTGCCAGTATCCTCATTGAGGCTGAACGTCAATGGGGATAAGCATCACGGCCCTGGTGGCCCAGATCCAGGTCAATATCCCCTTTCCCTTTCTGCTGGCCGGGTACCTCGAGCGGTTTTTAGAAAGGGGCCTCAATCCGGAGATCGGCCTGGACGCCTATAGTCTGGACCATTATTCCCCGGGGGTCTTTCGCCGGGTGGCAGGGGCTTTTCAGGCCGCCGGCCGGCGCCTCACCCTGCACGGTCCCTTTCAAGACCTGGCCCCGGGGGCGTTGGACGACGGCGTCCTGGCGGCGTCGCGGCGGCGGTTGCGCCAGGCTTGCCGCTTTATTCCGGTGTTTCGACCGGAGGCGGTGGTCTGCCATCTGGGCTATGAAGACCGGCACTATCATTGGGATCAGGAGAACTGGCTGGCCCGCAGCACCGCCACCTGGAAGGAGGTGGCCGGCTGGTGCGCCCCTTACGGCGCTACGGTGATGCTGGAGAATGTTTATGAGACCGAACCGGGGCTCTTTCTGGAAGTTCTGAACCGGGTGGGGGCGCCCAATCTGCAGGTGTGCTTTGACGTGGGACATCTCCTGGCCTTCAGCACCGGGGATTTTGCCGCCTGGCTGTCGACCCTGGCGCCGGTCATCGGTCACCTGCACCTCCATGACAACCACGGGGAGGCCGATACCCACCTGGCCCTGGGCGCCGGTCGGGTGCCGTTGCCCGACATCTTGCAGGAGCTGGCCCGCCGGGGGCGCCGCCCCTCCGTGACCCTGGAGCCGCACCAGGAAGGCAGCCTGGAGCCGTCGCTGGAGTACCTGGCCGGCATCTGGCCGTGGGACTAGCCTTGGGATGCCATAATTATTCCCCCTCCCCCCAACCCCCTCCCACCAGGGGAGGGGGAGATTGGGCCATCATGTCATTAAGGGTAGGTTAGAACCAGCGCTCAGGCTTAGCCAACGGGTAAAGTCGCGGGAGCCCGTCTCGGGGGCAGCGGCGTCAGGGCTTGAAGGGACCGTCAAGGGCCAGGCCCTGGATCTCCGATCCTTACCGTGTTCCCTACCTTATTGCTTTACAGCCAAGCGGCAAAGGGATAGAATAAATCCGGTAGTATAAGTTAGTCAACATATTGGAAAACTTCCCCGGGAGCTCGAAACCTGGAAATTGTGACGGGGGCGTTGCCGATATCACGAGGGTATTGTCAGCTTCATGAAGCGCCTGGCTATTCTTGGTTCCACCGGCTCGATCGGCCAGAGCACCCTGGCGGTGGTGGCGGAACACCCCGGAGAATTTGCCGTGACGGGGTTGGCTGCCGGCGGTAACGTGAACCTGTTGGCCGAACAGATCCGTCAATTTCGCCCGACCCTGGTGTCGGTGCAGAGCGAGACGGCGGCGGCGCAGTTGCGGGAGCTGGTGGCTCGGGAGGGGTCCCCGGAAATTCTCTGGGGGCCGGCCGGGGCCCGGCAGGTGGCGGTGGCTCCCGGGGTGGACCTGGTGGTCTCGGCCATGGTGGGCGCGGTGGGACTGGAACCCACCCTGGCCGCCATCCAAGCCGGCATTCCGGTGGCTCTGGCCAACAAAGAGACCCTGGTGGCCGCGGGTTCCCTGGTGATGGCCACGGCCCAGGCCAAGGGCGTGCCGATCATTCCGGTGGACAGTGAGCACAGCGCCATTTTTCAGGCGCTGCAGGGCCAGCGGCGGGAGGATGTGCGCCGGCTCTGGCTGACCGCGTCCGGGGGGCCGTTTCGGGCCTGGGATATGGCGCGCCTGCGTCAGGCTACGGCCGCCCAGGCCTTGAAACATCCCAACTGGAGCATGGGCCCCAAGATCACCATAGATTCGGCCACCATGATGAACAAGGCCCTGGAGGTGATCGAGGCGTCGGTGCTCTTCGGCCTGCCGGTGGACAGGGTGGAGGTTTACATCCATCCCCAGAGTATTATTCATTCTCTGGTGGAGTTCGTGGACGGCTCGGTGCTGGCCCAATTGGGGGTGCCGGATATGCGCCTGCCCATCGCCTACGCCCTGAGTTATCCCCGGCGCCTGCCCCTGAATTCGCCGCCCCTGGATCTATGTCGAGTGGGGCAGCTCACGTTTGAGTGTCCCGATATGACCCGCTTTCCGGGCCTGGCCCTGGGATATGCGGCGGCCCGGACGGGGGGCACCATGCCGGCGGTGCTCAACGCCGCCAATGAAGTGGCGGTGGCGGCGTTTTTGGAAGGCCGCCTGACGTTCATGGACATCCCCCAGACCGTAGAAGCCACCATGGCCGCCCACCGGCACCAACCCCTGGAAAGTCTGGAGCAGGTCCTGGCGGTCAACCGTTGGGCCCGGGATTTTGCCCAGGGTTTGATCAGCCGCGGGAGCTAGGGCCTGGAGGCGCGACGACATGGTAGATGATATTATTTCTCCCACAGGAGTGTTCTAACTTCATATGACCACCGCATTGGCGACCATTGTAGTCCTGGGGGTCCTCATTTTCGTCCACGAAATGGGCCATTTCCTCCTGGCTAAACTATTCGGGGTGCGGGTCGACGCCTTTTCCCTGGGTTTCCCGCCTAAACTGCTGCACAAACAGATCGGGGATACGGATTATCGCATTTCCGTGGTGCCGCTGGGGGGCTACGTCAAGTTATACGGGGAAAATCCCAACGATGAAGTGCCCCCGGAGTTGGAACCGGTGTCCTTTTCCCATCACCCGCTGTGGCACCGGTTTCTGATCGTGATGGCCGGTCCCGGGTTCAATTTGCTGTTCGCCATTCTGGCCCTGTTTCTGGTTTTCACTTTTTCGGGCATTCCCTATCTCACCACCGAGGTCGGAGGGGTGAAGGAGGGGTCGCCGGCCGCCCAGGTGGGCCTGCAAGAAGGGGACAAAATCCTGTCGGTGGCGGGGCAAAAGGTGAGCCGCTGGGAGGAACTCTCCCAAAAAATCCGCCAGATCGGGGAGCATCCTTTGACCCTGTCGGTACAACGGGGCGACCGGGTCTTGCAGCTCCGGGTGACTCCCGAACGCATGGAAACCTCAGATATTTTCGGGTCGAAGGTCTCGGCCATCATCATCGGCATCTCTGCCGCGGAACAACCGGCGGTGGAACAGGTGGGGCCCGTCCGCGCCCTGGTGGAGGGCGTTTTCTACACGTGGCGCATTACCGTCCTGACGGTGGAGAGTCTCTATAAACTGGTAACCCGGGAAGTGCCGTTGAAGAGCATCGGGGGACCCATCCTCATTGCTCAGGTAGCGGGCAAGCAGGCGAAAATGGGGTTGTCCCCCCTGCTGCAGTTTATGGCGGCGCTGAGCGTCAACCTCTTTTTGCTCAATCTCCTGCCCATTCCCATTCTGGATGGCGGTCATCTGTTCTTCTTTGCGGTGGAGGCGATCCGGGGCAAGCCGGTGCCGATACAGCACCGGGAGATGGCCCAGGGCTTGGGTCTGATGTTGATCCTGGCTCTGATGATCCTGGTGTTCTATCAGGATATTTTGCGCCTGGTGGGGACCCAGGCCCGCTAAGCCCATGCTCATCCTGGCCCTGGATACCGCCACCGAGAAGGGGAGCCTGGCCCTGGTGGCGGCCGACCGGGTGCTGATGGAATACTCCCTGGAGTCCCACGGCACCTACCTGACCCGGCTGATGCCCGGGGTGGAAGCGCTCTTCACCCATACCGGCAAGGAACCGGCGGAGTTGACGGCCGTGGCCGTCAGCCTCGGACCCGGCAACTTCACGGGGCTGCGCATCGGGCTGGCCACCGCCAAGACCCTGGCGTGGTCCCTGGGATGTCCCCTGGTGCCGGTGCCCACCATGGAGGTGCTGGCGGCCCAATTCCCCTTTTACCCGCATCCCGTCGGAGTAGTCATAGACGCCAAGCGCGGGGAGGTCTTCTGGGGGCTGTTCCGGTGCCCGGAGGATTTGCCCCAGGCGCTGGAAGGGCCGGTGCGGCTGCCGGGGGCGGACCTCCCGGCCCGGCTGCGCCCCCCCATGCTGCTCACCGGTCCCGGACTCGAGGCGCACCACGAGACCCTGATCCCCCACTTATCCCCGGAGATTGCTTGGGCCCCGCCGGAGATGCGGCTGCCCCGGGCCCCGACCCTGGCCCGGCTGGCGCAACACCGCCTGGAGGCAGGCCTGACCGCCAACCCCGCCCAATTGGTGCCCACCTACCTGAGACCGGCGTTGTAAAACCTAAGATAGGAAATAGGGCAGACAGGACTAAGATGGATTAGTTCGATATTCTAATTCCAATCAAAGAGCCCAAAATGTCACTAAATCTTTTATGTTCTTGGCTGGACGTGTCTTTAATGCGGTCAAGATGGAAGAATTGGCTTGTGGTGGGAGACTCTCTTTTTGCCATAACTTGATCAACATCTACCCTTATAATTGTCCAAAATTCAAAAAACCCGCGATTCTTTGCTTTTTGATGACTTTTTTCCGCTTCCCCTAATCGGTTATGAATATTTGATGCATCAGTGCCACCTTTAATCTCTATTGAAACTTTAGGTCGCATATGGGTTTCAAGTTTCTCTGTTATGCGAATATCTGGGTCACTAAGAAATTCTATTAATACAGTCCTCCCTGAATCATTCTCAAGTATAATAGTTCTCTTTGTTGTCTCTTTTATGTAATGAGAAACAATATCCTTTATTAAAGCGAAGATATCTTTAGTGGCCTCTTGGCCCAATCTTGTATTTTCACTCCCTCTCAGTTGAGGGCCAATTGTAAGCAATTGCAATTCGTGTACAATAGGTAGGGATAATTCATCTATCCCTTCCACAAAAATTTGAGAAGTCTTGATTAGACTGGCACATAATGCTTTGATATCGGGCTTTAATTGGTCTGGGATTTCTCCTAAGTCCTCAAGCTTTTTAAATTTACCAAATGGACCTTTATTATAAAATTCTTTCTGCGACAAACCAAAAAGCAATCTATAATAGCCCAAAAGAAAGGGATTTGCTTCAATAATATAAGGAATTGGGAAAAATATTTCCCCACGGAGTCCAAAAGATGCAACTCGTCTCAAATGTTCTTGTTTCACATATTTAGAAAGTTGAGAGTCAACTTTTCTAATGTCTAATCCTTCAATAGTTTTCTTTAATGCTTCCTTCAAATACAAATCTTTCAGAGCTTGTAACCTATAATAAAATGAAATCTGCAAATTTGGTTCTAAAAAAGGCAATGATGTTATAATTATCTTCGGCATTATTATAGCCACTTTAAGCGTTTATAAGCAATTGATACATATTCTTCATTTAATTCTATTCCAATAAATTTTCTATTCGTTTTTATACAAACTTCCCCCACTGTACCTGAACCAAAAAATGGGTCAAGTATTATATCTTCAGGATTTGAACCTGCCAGCAAACAAAGTTCAACTAATTTGGGAGGGAATGTTGCAAAATGGGCACCGGGAAATGGTTCGGTGTTTATTGACCAAATGGTTCGGCGATTTCGAAAAGTACCGTGAGAATTACACGGTTCCTTGATATCCTCATAATTATATAAATATTTTTCTGATTTAGAAAAGAGGAAGACATATTCGTGCGCTCTCGTAGGGCGATCCTTTACTGATTCGGGTTGACAGTTAGGCTTATGCCAAATTATATCTGACCTAAGATACCACCCCTCTTTCTGTAAAGCAAAAGCTATTCGCCATGGAACACCGATCAGGTCTTTGGCTTTTAACCCTTCCGGAGTAGGTGGACGGTAATGCATTGCTCTTGCAGGGTTTTTTTTATCAACATCTCGCCAGGTTCTATTCCCGCTAGTGTATGAATCACCAATATTTAACCATAGCGTGCCATCGTTTTTTAATACACGTCTGACTTCTTTGAAAATTAACACTAAATTATCTATGTAATCTTCTAACTTATCCTCGGCGCCGATTTGATTTTGAATTCCATAATCTCGTAATCCCCAATACGGTGGACTTGTAATACAACATCTAAAGATATTTGATTCAAAATTATTAAGGATATTAACTGCATCGCCTACAATGATTTCGGAACCCTGATTTCTAGAATCAAAAAGTACCCTTATGTTTGGATAGAAGGGGCCCATTGTTCTGTCCTTAAAAATTCCTCATCCTATAACCTATATTAAATAATAGCGATCTTATATCAAGAAAAATAATCATCACGATAATCCGAAATTAAGGCGGGCCGAAGGTGCGGCGGATAAAGTCTCGTTCCTCGGTCCGGTTCTTGACCTTTTCGTTGAGGCGGGCTTCCAGGAGGCGGTCCAGCATCTCTTTGATGAGGGGGCCGGGTTGATAACCCAGGGCCACCAGGTCCCGGCCCTTGAGTTCGGGTTTGAGGTGCTTGAGATGGGTAAAATAGAGGGAGATAGCCTTGCGGGAGCCCTCCAGCCGGGATTTGGCCATCATATAGAGGATAAATTCCTTGCCCAGGGGAGCGAGGAGGTGGTAAATCTGGGGCCGGGTCGGCTCGCCGAAGCGGAAAAGCCGGACCAGGGCCTGCTCGGCGTCCTCTTTGCCTTTGAGGATGGCGAGGGCCTGCTTGGGAGACAGGTTGAAGCGGCTCAGCATCTCCTTCAGTTCGGCCAGGGTGAAATGGTCCACCAACCCCAGGAAATAAACCAGCCACCGGTCAAACTTTTCTTCCAGGTAGAGCAGATCAAACCAGGAGAGGACGGCCTGGACCTGGTCCAGCATGAGGCGGGTGCCCTCATCGAATACCAGCCGGGAATGGACGGCGGTCAGGAGGTTTAATTCCGCCAGGCGGGCGATGGCGGGCAGGGGGTTGTCCTCCTGGAGGATGAGTCGCAGTTCCCCAAAGAGGCGGGCGCCGGAGAGGCGGTCGAAGAAGTTGTTCTTGACCGCATTGTGGATGAGATTGGCGGCTAGCTTGGTGATGCGGAACTTGAAACGCTGCTCGAAGCGGATGGCCCGGAAGACCCGGGTGGGATCTTCGACGAAACTCAGGTTGTGGAGCAGGCTGATGCGGCCTTCCTTCAAATCCCGCTGGGCCCCGAAGAAATCCAGCAGAACGCCGAATTCCCCGGGATTGAGCTTCAGGGCCAGGGTGTTGATGGTAAAGTCCCGGCGGTAGAGGTCCATTTTGATGGAGCTGTATTCCACAATAGGCAGCGCGCCCGGGGCTTCGTAATATTCGGTGCGGGCCGTGGCCACGTCGATTTTAAAGCCGTCGGGAAAGATGAGCACCGCGGTTTTGAACTTGTGAAATTCCCGGTCCCGGGCGCCGAACCGGGCCGCGAAGCGCCGGGCAAACACGATGGCGTCCCCTTCGATGACGATGTCAATGTCCAGGTTTTCATGTTTGAGCAGGAGGTCCCGGATAAAGCCGCCCACCACGTAGGCGCTGAAGTTGAGTTCGGCGGCCACCTGGCCCACCTGCTGCAGGATCGCCAGGATGTGCTTGGGCAGGCGTTCCCGCATCAGGGATTCGATGTTCTTGGTGCGCAGTGGTTGGGACCACTGGGCCTCATCATTCTCCGAGATGAGCAGGTGGAGGAGGTCGGTGCGGCTGACCAGGCCGACGACCTTACCGCCTTCCACCACCGGCAGGATGCGCTGCTTGTTGATGACCAGGCGGTCCCGGATTTCGGCGATGGAGGCCTCGGGGTCCACCGTGGCCACTTCGGTGGTCATGTAGTCTTTTACCGGGTGGCGCTTCAGGCCGTGAAAAATCCCCTTTTCGACAGTTTGGCGGGAAATCAGGCCCAGGAGCTTGCCGTCGGTGAGGACCGGCAGGGCGTTGATGCTGTAGTGGTTAAGAATGACTTCGGCGTCCTCCAGGGTCACTTCCGGGGCGACGGATTTGACCGGGAAAGACATAATCTCCCGGGCCAGGCGGCGGGGACGCACCCGGGCCTGGAGAACCTGGCGCAATTTTTCCTCCACCTGGGCCAGGGGCTGATCTTTGATGGCCGCGGAGGCGGCATAGCTGTGGCCCCCGCCACCCAGCTCGGACAAGATCTCGGCCACATCCACCTCAGGCAGGCGACTCCTCCCCACCACGAAGACCCGATCCTCCATCTGGGCCAGGGCAAAGAGGACCTGGATATTCTCCACATCCATAAGGCGGTGGGCCACCACGGCAAAATCCGGGACGTATTCCGGGGCGGTGGTGCGGGCCAGGACCACTTCGATACCGCCGACGTGGAAGCTGGTGGAATGTTCCAGGAGGTCGTTGAGGAGGGCCACCTGCTCGGCGTTCAGCTCCCGGGTGATGATTTCGGAAACCACGTTGAGATCGGCTCCCCGACTGAGGAGAAAGGCGCCGGCCTCAAAATCCTGGGGGGTGGTGGAGGTAAAGGTAAAGGACCCCGTATCCTCAAAGAGCCCCAGGGCCATGACAGTGGCCTCCGGCGGGGACAGGGCAATGCCCCGCTCCCGGATGATGCGGGTGAGAATGGCGGTGGTGGACCCTAGCATCTCCACCACTTCGACGCTGCCGTGTACGTCTTCATCGCTGTCGGGGTGGTGGTCGTAAATGTGAATATCCGCCTCACCGCCGGCGGCCACTTCCGCGAATCTGCCGATACGGGAGGCCTGGCGGGTGTCCACCAGGATGAGGCGCTTGATTTCGTCCAAGGGAACCTGTTTCATCCGGGTGAAATCCACGAAATAAAAGCTGGAGCGGATGAAAAAATCCCGCAGGTTGCGCTCCTGAGAACCCGGGAAGACCAGGAGGGCGTCGGGATAGAGCTTCTTGGCCGCCACCATGGAGGCCATGGCGTCAAAGTCGGCGTTGAGGTGGGTGGTGATCACCTCCAGGGTGCGGGGCGGCGCCGGCTGGTCCCGGTTATTTCGGTTATTCCGGTGGGTCATGGCCGGGGATGGGATTTCCGGTGCACCTGTTTGAGGCGCGCCGCGTCCAGGTGGGTGTAAACCTGGGTGGTGGCCAGGTCGGCATGGCCCAGGAGCAATTGCAGCACCCGCAGATTGGCGCCCCGGGAGAGGAGATGGCTGGCGAAGGAATGGCGCAGGGTATGGGGGCTCAGGGTCTTGACCCCGGCCTTGAGGGCGTACTGCTTCAAGAGCTTCCAGAAACCCTGGCGGGAAAGTTTGCCGCCCCGGTGGTTGATGAAGACATAGGGGCTTTCCCGGCCCTTCAGTAAATGGGGCCGACCCTGGCTCAGGTAGAGCTGCAATTTTTCCACGGCCCCGGGTACCATGGGAACCACGCGTTCCTTGGAGCCTTTGCCCAGGGGGCGGACCACGCCGCGGCGCAGGTCCAGCTGCTTGAAGGTCAAACCTACCAGCTCCGAGACCCGCAGGCCGGTGGCGTAGAGGACCTCCAGCAGGGCCTGGTCCCGCAGCCCTGTGGGGGTGGCGGGGTCCGGGGCGTTCAGGAGCGCCGCCACGTCCTCCTCTCCCAGCACCTGGGGCAGCCGCCGGGGCAGGCGGGGGGAGTCCAGCAACTCCGCGGGGTGGCTGGCGACCTGCTCCTCCCGCTGGAGGAAACGGAAGAATTGCCGCAAGGCCGACAGGCGCCGGGCCCGGCTGCGGGCCGACAACCCCCGGGCCTCCAGCGCGGCAAAATAATCCTGCAGGTCGGCGAGATCCACCGCGGCCCAGTCCGTCCGCCCCCGGGGGCCTAAGTAAGCCCAAAAATCCTGGAGATCCCGGGCATAGGCCGACACCGTCAGGGGGGCCAGGCCCCGCTCCACCCCGAGATGCTGATAAAATTGGTTAAGCGCCGCGTCCATAGGATGCTGATTTGAAATTGTGATTAGATTTTGGG
>JBAVUP010000049.1:0-30045 GCA_049696835.1 Desulfobaccales bacterium | reverse complement strand
GGGCTGGGGTGAGGGGGGATAAGAAAAACCTTTTGGCAATAAGTGTACAAAAAAATCCCCCTTCCATCCCCCTGTAAATAGTAGGGGCGACCCGCCGGGTCGCCCTGTCTTGCCTTCGGTAGCACAGGCTTCCAGCCTGTGTTCCTTTAACCCCCTCTCCCCCCAGCGGGGGGAGAGGGCTGGGGTGAGGGGGGATAAGAAAAACCTTTTGGCAATAAGTGTACAAAAAAATCCCCCTTCCATCCCCCTGTAAATAGTAGGGGCGACCCGCCGGGTCGCCCTCTTTTGCCTTTGGTGGCACATGATCTAGGGCGGGCCGTGCCCGCCGGGTATTTCCGGTGGCACAGGCTTTCCAGCCTGTGCAGGACGCAGGCACTCTACATGTATGGGGGAGTCTTTAACGGTAATGACCGAGATTTGAGCTGGAAATCATCAAACCGAGATCAATTTAGACCTAACCCTTGGGACTAAAACTTTACATGTCGCCAGAGTCTTAGATAACGATATGATATTCCTATCAAACCACTTTGATGGATTTTATAAGGATTGATAGATAGCAAATAGCGGTTATTTAGCTCTTTCATGCTCTACCAAGGTATATCTATAAAGTAATTATTTTTTATTAATTATTTATATAATTAATAATTTAATTTGTAAATTATGCTTGACATTAATAATAGAGTGTGCTTTTTATAAAATTCCAGTAAAAAACCAAACCCGTTGCGAGGCGGGGACGGAATGCCACGGGTCTTAAAGAGATAGCCGGGTTGCCTGGAAGAAGGCAGCGCGGTTTTTTTTCGTCTCGATGATATTTCAAAGATCTCCTCGGCTGATAGCCGATTCCCAAAGAGGAGCGTTGTTAGTCGCCCGCTTGGTTTTTTTTAGTTTGCCTAATTATTTTAAGGAATGGCAGAAAACAGGAGGGTAGAAGAATGAGGGTCATTTGCAGGCTCATCCTTGGGTTGGTAGTCGCCGCCATGGTACTCAGTGGGGCAAGCGCCTTTGCCGATACTTACGCTTACATCTCCTTTGATTACCCGGGCACAACTAACTCCACCGATGCTGATGGCATTAATGCTTCCGGGCAGATCGTGGGGAATTACGGCGATAGCGCAGGGAACCATGGCTTTCTCAAGGTGGGTAATACTTACACCCCCATTGATTACCCCGGCATAACCGGCGATACTTATGCTTATGGCATTAATGCTTCGGGGCAGATAGTTGGTCTATACTTTGTTCCCTTGGGTAGTGCATCATGGGCGGAACATGGCTTTCTCTTGATAGGTAATACTTACACCTCCCTTGATTTCCCCGGCACAACCGGCTCCACGAGTGCTTCAGGTATTAACGATTCCGGGCAGATCGTGGGAATTTACAATGATAGCACAGGACAACATGGCTTTCTTAAAGTGGGCAACACCTACACTTCTATTGATTACCCAGGAATAACTGGAATGACGATTGCTATCGCTATCAATAATTCTGGGCAGATCATAGGAGGTTACAATGATAGCGCAGCAATAAGTCACTTCTTTCTCAAGGAGGGCAACACCTACACCCCCATTGATTATCCCGGCGCAAATTTCACTCTTCCTAATGGCATTAATAACTTAGGGCAGATCGTGGGAGCATTTGAAGATAGCGCAGGTTATCATGGCTTTCTACTGATTGGCAACAACTACATCCCCCTTGATTACCCTGGAACAACCGGTCTGACAGCGGCTCTGGGCATCAACGACTCCGGGCAGATTGTGGGAATTTATGGGGAGGGACAAGGCTTTTTAGCAACTCCAATTCCTTTACCATGCACACTAATGCTTTTCGGCTCCGGACTATTGGGCGTTTTTGGATGGAGGAGGTTCAGATAAGTCAAACCCACCGTAACGTGGGGACGGAAAGCCCCGGGTCTTAAGGAAGAGGCCGGGTTGCTTGAATGATGGCAATCCGGTTTTTGGTTGAGAGAGGTCGGATGCGCCATTAAGGATAAGTTTATGTTTATTAATTACTTAATATAATTCACAAAATTAACAACAGAGACTATGGGAGGGAAAGTGATGAAACGGCGGTCGGTTCTTCTGGCGGCTCTTACGGCTCTGGCATTTCTGACTTGTATCTCTCCAGGGCAGGCGGCTCTGACGGACAATCTTATCGGGTACTGGGCCTTTGATGGCAGTGGCGCCGATGGCTCAGGGAACAACCGGCCCGTGACCCTCTTTGGTTCTGCGGCCTTTGGCACCGGGCTTTTCGGCCAGGCCTTGAGCCTGCCGGGCCAGGCCGATTCTTTTGCAGCCCGCACTGTGAACGATGCGGCCTTCAATTTCGACACCAGCGACTTCACTGTGCAGGTGTGGGTCAACTTTACGAATATCACTGGCCAACTCGCCTTCATCGAAAAATTTACCGGTGGTTCAGGACCCGGATGGACTTTGTGTTATCCAGTTGGAGTTCAATTTTATGCATACCCAGCGGCCGTTGACGCCACTGCCCCTGTTTCGTTTTCCCTTGGTGACTGGCACCAGCTTGTGGCCCGCCGCAACGGCACCGCACTGGATATTTTCGTGGACGATGTTAAAACTCCTAGCGCAATTTCCGGTGCCATACCTGATTCTCCTAACCCGCTGCTCATCGGCCGGCGGCAAGGGTCCCAAGAATTTCCGCTCAACGGCCTCATCGACGAAGCTGCCATCTGGTCCCGGGCCTTGACCGACGACGAAATTGCCTACTTGTGGAACGGCGGTGACGGCAATCCAGTCGGTGTTGTCCCGTTGCCTTCCACCGTAATACTGCTTGGGTCCGGCCTAGTGGGACTGTTGGGCGCGGGCTGGAGGAAATTCAGGAAAAGTTGAGTTAAATAAAGCCGCAGGAGAATAAATATTAACGGCAGGGTCAGCCATGGACTTGCCTCTTTTGTGGCCTATTGGCCATGCCATATAGCTTGCCAAGATAAAAAATTCTCAAAAAAACCAAATAATTACCGATATGATCTGTATAAAGAAACGCTCTTTTAGTGGGGGAGATTCCAGCATCCTTTATGTCCGATGATATTATGCCTAGATAGATAGGTTGCTTGGTCAAGTGTTGACCATTATACTTTAATTTCCACCTTAGCCTTTCCCCTCTTTTCGCGCCAACCGTCCCGCCTGCACTGGCCCCCCTCCCCTCCCTGAGATAACCTGCAATCCATCCGGCATCCTGCGGAAATTCCTGCCTTGGAGCGCAAGTATGGTAAAACGCTGTTCCGTCTGTACTCACCCTTCCCGCCCGCAGATCGACCGCGGCCCCTGGGCTGGGGTTAACAGGCTGGCCGTGCCCGCTCCTCTGGGCGGCCACCGGCCGCCCCAAACTAAGGTTTTAAAGTCCCCCTTTGAAAAAGGGGGATTTAGGGGGATTTTCCTGCTGCCTGCTAATTGACAACTGACAACTGACAACTGGCTACTGACTGCTGACTACTGACTACTGGCCCCTGGCCCCTGACCCCCGGCAACTATTTTTGTTCCGCTACGGCCGCGGCACCGTGTTTGGAGTGGCAATTTGGCAGATACGCCGGGGAATTTCCGGGTGAGAAGCCTAAATTATCGGCCCTTACAAAAAATCTCCCCCGGCTCTCCCGGGTTCCCCCGCACCGCCAACCCGGGGCCCAGGAACTGTTCGATGACCCAGGCGTTGGTGAGGAGATGGGAGGTGACGGCCTCGGTGGTGAGGCGGGAAGGCCCCCGGGCCAGGGCCAGGTAAAGGAGGATCTGGTCCGCCAGATGGCGGTCGACGGCCGCGCCGCGCTCCCGAAAGGCGATAAAGGCGTCGGCCACTTCATCCGCCACCCGCTCCGCGGGTTTGCCCCGGGCCCCCAGGGCGGCAAAGCCCGCCTGCGGCCCCCAGAGGAAGACCAGGCTGCCCGGGTTCCGGCCGCCCGCGGGGACGATCTCCACCGGGAAGGCCTCCCCCAACCGGGCCTGCAGCCGGGCCGCCTGCAGCCGGGCCACGTGTTCCGGCAGAAGCGCGACCGCGGACAGGGCCCGGAAAGCGCCGCTGGCCGCTGAGCTTCGCCATTCCACCCCGGTGAAGGCCCGGGCCGGCTTAATTTCCAGACGCACTTCGCCGCCGCCCTGGGGATACCAGCCCCAACGCTCCAGGGTCAGCTTCACTTCGGCTCCCATGGCGCCCAGGGCCGGCAGGAAGACGTGGCTGAGATAGTGGGCCGGGGGACTCCAGGGGACGTGGGTGCCCCCTTTCAGGGTAACTACCGCAGGATTTTTCGCCGCCAGCAGAGGCGGCAGCAGGGCCTGGGCAATGAGGCTGACGGACCCGGCGCTGCCGGTCTTCTCCGCCACATCAAAGAGATAGCGGCCCCCCTGGGGCGTGCGGGGCCGGAAGGTGAGTGCTTGACTGCCCAGTTGGACCCCGGTGACCTCCGCCTGGGTCACCCGAGCCAGGGCCTGCACCGCGGTGAGGTGTTGGGGTCTGAGTCCCGGCTTGGGGCGGCCGGCCCGGATAGCCTCGATCCGGACCGCTACCCCGGTTACCGCCGCCAGGGAAAGGGCGGTGCGCAGAATCTGCCCACCGCCCTCGCCGTACGAACCGTCCAGATGCAGCATCAGGTTAACATGCCGTTCACCCCAGGCCAGCCACGGTCATTTTAGGCCCTGTCGGGGTTGGCGTGGCCTTAATCCAGGATGAAGATCACCTCCATCTTCACCCGGAAGGTGTTGATCTTGTTATCCTTGACTGAGACCCGCTGCTCCACGATCCGCAGGCCGGTAATACCCCGCAGGGTGCTGGCGGCCCGAGCGAAACCCACCTGTACCGCGTCTTCAAAGCTCTTGGGAGATTCCGCAATGATGTGAGTTATCCTGGCGACACTGGTACCTGACATGGCTCAACCCTCCTTCAGGATGTTGCGGCTTCCACCTGCCGGTCAGGCTGCACGGCTTTGCCGGAGTACCGCTAATGTAAAGGTAAGGTTGATTATGGCCATTGCAAGGTCCCGGACGAAAAGATCAGGGAAATTTATCGCGGAGCAAGCCGTGGTTTACTGCCGATAACCGATGGGATCGGGAACGCCCGCGGCCGCGAAACCCTTGAGCCGCAGCCGGCAGGAGGAGCACCGGCCGCAGGCCAGGGCATCGTCCTGGTAGCACGACCAGGTGAGTTCCAGGGGTGCGCCCAACTCCAGCCCCAGGCGGACAATGCCCGCCTTGTCCAGGTCGATCAGGGGGGTGCGGATGCGGATGTGGGTGTCGGGCCGGGTGCCCAGTTCGATGACGCGGTTGAAGGCTTCGAAATACTCGGGCCGGCAATCGGGGTAGCCGGGGTTATCCAGCACATTGGCCCCGATGAACACCGCTTGCGCCCCCAGGACTTCGGCCCAGGCCACCGCCGCGGCCAGAATATTACTGTTGCGGAAGGGCACGTAGGTGGAAGGGATGCCCGGCGGCTCCACCTCAAAGGTGGGCACGGCCTGAGAGAGGTCCGTCAGGCTGGAGCCGCCGATCACCCCCAGATAGTTGAGATCGACCTCCAGGGTGGCGGCTGCCTGGTAGAAGGCGGCCTGGGCCCGGAAGGCCGCCAACTCCCGCGCAAGGCTGCGCTGGCCGTAGTTGGCATGGAACAGAGCCAGATCGAACTCCCGCCGGGCCACCGCCGCGGTCACACAACTGTCCAGCCCGCCGCTGGCCAGGATTACTGCCGTTTTTCGTTTTTGGTTTTTCGTTTTTCGTGAACCGCTCACAAACATGACAAGTTCCTTAATTTTAAAGGGCTTTTGGAGTTTTCCCAGGTAGTTAACTCACCACGCTATACCTTTATTCTATCTTTACCCAAAACCTAAAACCCAGAACCCAAAACCCGCCTTCACACTCCCCGCGCCTCCGGTCCCCAGATATATTTATGGAGTTGCGGGTTCAGCCGCAGGGGCAGGCCGCTGTCGACAATCCAGGCTGCCGCCTCCCGAAGCGGCACCTTCCCGAATACCGGGGAGATCAGCACCGGCAGCCGCGCCGCCAGGCGGTGCTTCTGCACAACTTCCAGGGCCCAGGTGAAATCGGCCCGGTCGGTCACCACGAACTTGACCTCATCCCGGGGGCTCAACAGCTCCAGGTTGCGCCAGTCGTGGTGTGCGGCCATGCCGCTGCCGGGACATTTGACGTCCACAATCCGACACACCCGGGGGTCCACCGGGGCGATGGACCGGGAGCCGTTGGTCTCCAGGCAGACGGTGAAGCCGGCGTCCAGCAATTCCGCCAGGAGGACCGGGGTTTCGGCCTGCAGCAGGGGTTCGCCGCCGGTCACCAGCGCCAGTCGGGGTGACTGGGCCCGGGCGGCCTCCACCAGCGCCGCCACGGTCACCTGGCGCCCGCCTTCATAGGCGTAGGGGGTGTCGCAATAGCGGCAGCGCAAATTGCAGCCCGTCAGCCGGATGAAATAGGCCGGCAATCCCGCCCGGGTGGATTCACCCATCAAACTGACAAAGGTTTCGCAAACCTGCAGGGCCATAAGGGATGGTTCTCAGCAACGTTGGGGGCGGCCGGGGAGCCTGCCCCTGGTACTATAGCGTCTGCCATAAGTTCATGCCATTGGATGATTTTTAAATCCCCCTAAATCCCCCTTTGGCAAAGGGGGACTTTAAAAGTAAATGCTTATAGTTCCCCCCTTTGCCAAAGGGGGGTTAGGGGGGATTTTGGATTTTAGAGCATTCCCAATAAAGGAAAAACTTTTGGCATTCGGTATATTATCCGCCCGAACCGGGAGGAAATCAACCCTCTGCGCGCTGAGCCGGGGGCGACTTCCTGCTCCCGTAAATCACGGCAGCCCATCCGGTAAAATTATTTCACCCTAACCCATCGCCGGACTTGAGCTTTTCCGAATCCCCCTCCCGGTTTCTCTTCTAGAACAATTGAGGCCATTAATTGCTCATAATTTCACATGATTTTTCCATTGCCTTTATGGCGTCCCTGCCATAAAATAGTTTCCGTTTCGGGGGAAAAGATCATGAGCTCGCCGGGCCCGGCAACGCCTGTAAAGCCCGTGGTCAGCCTGCTTCTGGCGCGGGAAGATCTGGGTCCGGCTCTCGTGGAGCGACTCGCCGGGTATTTCGGACCGCCGGACCTGATCGGCCCGTGGTGGCCGTTTGACGCCACCGCTTACTATGCTCCGGAAATGGGCCCGCATCTGGGCCGCCGCCTGGTTTCCTTCCTCCATCTGGCCGATGCCGCCCGACTGGCGGATTGGAAGGTCTTTACCAATGACTTGGAGGAAGCCTTTAGCCTGGGGGGGCGCCGGCTGGCCAACCTGGACCCGGGATACGTGGCGAAAGAGCGGCTGGTGCTCGCCACCGGCAAGAATTACCCTCACCGCATTTATCTGGATCAAGGCATCTACGGGGATTTAACCCTGATTTACGGCCAGGGAAGCTTTCAGCCCCTGCCCTGGAGCTATCCGGATTACGCCCACGGGGAGCTCCCGGCGCTGCTGGCCGCGGTGCGCCAAAAATACCTCTGGCAACTCAAGGTGATAACGGTTTGATGAAGAGCATGACCGCATATGGACGGGGTGAAGTGGAGACCGCCAGCCTGAAGTGGGTGGTGGAACTCAAGAGCCTCAACCACCGCTTTTTGGAACTGTCGCTGAATCTCCCCCGGCGCCTCTGGGCCTTGGAGGACCGGTTCCGCAAACTCATCAAGAGCCGGGTGGCCCGGGGCCGGATAGATATGCAGCTCTCCTGGGAATCTCTGACCGACAAGTCCCTCACCCTGAAGTTGGATAAGGGCATGGTGGCCGGCGTCCGGACGGTGCTGGAACAAATCCGGCTCATCGGCGGCACTCCCGAGTCCCTAAAATTAGAGCATTTTCTCCATTTTGCAGACCTGATCGTCACCAAGGAACAGGCCAATCAGGATCTGGAGGTGGAAGAGACCTGGGACACGGTGTCGACGGCGGTGAGTCAGGCCCTGGATCTCCTGGAGGAGATGCGCCTCACCGAAGGCGCGGCTCTGGCGGCCGATCTGGCCGGGCATCTGGCGGACATCCGCCGGGAAGTCGACCACGTTACCGCCCAGGCGTCGCTGTTGCCCCAACTCTGGCGGGAGCGGGTCACCACGCGTCTGGCGGAGCTTTTTCCCGAGGGCAGCCCGGTGGATGAAACCCGCTTGGCCCAGGAGGTGGCCCTGATGGCCGAACGCCGGGACCTGACCGAAGAATTGGCCCGCCTGGACAGCCATCTGTCCCAATTCCAGCAAACCCTGGTGAGTCAGGAGCCGGTGGGCCGCAAACAGGAGTTCCTGCTGCAGGAAATGCTCCGGGAGACCAACACCATCGGCTCCAAGGCCAATGATCTGACCATCTCCCAGGCGGTGCTGGAAATCAAGGGCTCCCTGGAGCGGCTCCGGGAGCAGGTACAAAATATCGAGTAGCCTTTTTCACAGAAAACGGAAAACCGTATTAGGGGGGAAAGCAACCAATGGATGGGCGCTTGATCAATATCGGTTTCGGCAACACCGTGATCTCCCACCGGGTGGTGGCGGTGGTCATGCCGGGCTCGGCTCCCATGAAACGCTTGCGGGAGCGGGCCACCCAGGGCGACCGCCTCATCGATGCCACCCAGGGCCGCAAGACCCGGTCCATCATTGTCACCGACAGCAACCATATCATTCTGTCGGCGGTGCACGCGGAAACCCTGTCCCAGCGCCTGAACGGCCATGGCGCGGCCGCGCGGCCGGACCCGGGGGAAAAGGACGCCTGAGTGCCCGGGGAAATCTTCGTGGTCACCGCCCCCTCGGGGACGGGGAAAACCACCCTGCTGAAATCTCTCATGGCCGCAGATCCCAGGCTGCGGTTCTCCATTTCCTATACCACCCGGCCCCCCCGGCCCGGCGAGGTTGACGGGCAAGATTATTTCTTTGTCAGCCCGGCGGAATTCCGGCGGCTGCGGGATACCGGCGCCCTGGCGGAATGGGTGGAGCAGTTCGGTTACGGCTACGGCACCTCCCGGGCCTGGGTCCAGGAGGTTGTAAAGTCCGGGAGCGACCTGGTCTTCGACCTGGATTCCCGGGGAGCCCGGGCCCTGAAGCAAGCCTTCCCTGCGGCGACGCTGATCTTCATTCTCCCCCCCAGTCTGGAAGAACTGGCGCGGCGTTTAAAGCATCGGGGCGGCCTGGCCCCGGCGGAACTGACCCGGCGCCTCGAGAACGGCCGGGCGGAACTGCAAGAAGTCCCCTGGTATGACTATCTGGTGATCAACGACGACGTGCCCACCGCCCTGGCTAACCTCCAGGCCGTGGTGCAGGCCACCCGCTGCCGCACTTCCCAGCTCTGGCCGCAATTGGCCCCCCGGTTTCTCACCGAATCCACGTAAGGTTTTGCATCTGGTTTTCTTGTTCCCAAGCTGAGCTTGGGAACAGTATTTATTTCTGCCAAGCTAAGCTTGGCGGCCATTTTCTTTCCCAAGTGCAACTTGGGAACGAGTTGAAAAAAAACGCCTGGTTCTCACCCCTCAGGTGCTTCGGCTTGCCCTACCCCTTTCTTTGCGTGCCGCACTTCTGTTATGATGTGAAAAAAGTCTCGAGCGGGACCTACACGGCGCACCATTATACATAACGCTACTGTTCAAGGAGACCCAGAAATGGCGGAACACGCAGCCGCCGACGTCATGGAGGAGCTGGATCGGCAGGAATCGGGGGAAAAGGAACACCGGCGCGAACTGCACCTGTTCAACAAAATCGCCACCATCACCGCGCATACCCTGGACTTGCAAGAGATCAGCAACGAGGTGCTTTCCGCCGTTCTGGAGTTTTTCCAGATCGAGGCCGGCTTGTTGCTCCTGTGGGACCGGGTGCGCCAGAGCCTGACCTATGCGGCCTCCCAAGGCTTTCCCCAGGATTACCTGGCCCAGCTCTCCGGGCGGGCGCTGGAAAGCCTGAAAAACCCCGATCTGGCCCGGACCAGTAAGCCTTTAATCATTAAGGACATCACTACGGATGCGCGCCTGTTCTCTTCGTCCTTCACCGATCTGCTCAGGCACGATCCCCGCTTTCGGTCGGTGGTCAGCATCCCGCTGCGCTACCGGGACGATATCACCGGGTTTCTCAATCTGGCGGCGACCAACGCCAGACCCTTCCGTTCTTCCCGCCGGCGCAAGTATTTCTTCAGCATCCTGGGTAACCAGATCGGTCTGGCCCTGGAAAACGCCCGTCTCTACCATGAGTTGCGGCGCTCGGAACGCCGCTACCGCCGCATCTTTGAAGGCTCCAAGGACATGATCTTCGTCACCGACCTGGAAGGCCGCCCCCTGGATCTCAATCCCGCCGGGGTGGAACTCTTGAAATTTCCTTCCAAGGCGGCGGCCTTAACCCTGCCGCATCTCCGGGAAATCTTTCAAGACCCCGGGGATTGGGAGCGCTTTCAGCTCAAGGTGGAAGTGGAGGACTATATCCGGGACCTGGAATTGACCCTGAAACCCCAAAGCGGCGAACCGGTCCACGCCCTGCTCACCGGCATCGTCCGCCGGAACAAGGAAGGCCGCATTACCGGTTATGAAGGCATCCTAAAAAATATTAACGAGCGCAAACACAAAGAATGGGAACTTTTGCGGGAAAAGAAGACCACCGAAGGTATCCTGGAAGGCCTGCCGGTGCCTACCTTCGTCATTGACCGCACCCACCGCATCATCTATTGGAACCGGGCCTGCGAAGAATTGACCGGGTTCTCCCGCTATGAAATGGTGGGCACCTATCGCTATTGGCTGCCGTTCTACACCCATGAGCGGCCCTCCATGGCCTCCCTGGTGGTGGAGCAAAACATCAAGGCCCTGGAAAAATTTTTCGGAGATAAGAACCTCAAGCCCGCCCCCAACCTGCCGGGAGCCTACGAGGCCTACGAGTATCTTCCCCACTTCCGGGGCCGGGAGCGCTATCTCTACCATGCCGCCTCCCCCATCTATGATGAGGAGGGCCGCATCCAGGGGGCCGTGCAGGTGATCCTGGACGTGACCAAGCGGGAACAGTTGGCCCGGGAACTCCAGGATTCCGAAGAAAAGTTCCGCCGCCTGGTGGAGACCTCCCTGGACGGCATCGTTCTCCACCGCGACCTCAAGCTGTTGTACGTAAACCGGGCCTGCCTCCAAATGTTCAACTACCAGGAACCCGTGGAGATGCTGGACCGCTCTCTCCTGCAGTTTGTGGACCCCCAGTACCGCCAGGCGGTAACCCGGTGGCAGACGCAACAGCAGCGGGGCGCGTCCGCGCCCCGCATCTTTGAGTTGAAAGGCGTCCGCCAGGACGGCAGCAAATTCGACGTGGAAGGCGTTTCCTTTCCCACCACCTACGACGGCCGGCCCGCCATCCAGACCCATATCCGGGATATCACCCACAAGAAGCAACTGGAGGAGCATCTGAGCCGCACCGAAAAACTGGCGGCCCTGGGACTACTGGCCGCCGGGGTGGCCCATGAAATCAACAATCCCCTGGGGGGCATCCTGGTTTACAGCTACCTGCTGCTGGAAGACCTGGCGGCGAGCGCGCCGGAGCGCACCCAGGTGGAAAAGATTGTCCGGGAGGCCACCCGTTGCAAGGAGATCATCCAGGGACTGCTGGAGTTCTCCCGGTACATGCCTTCCAAGATGGTGCCCCTGAACGTCAACGCCATCCTCGAAGAGGTGTTCTCCCTGGTCCAGGACCATCTCCTGTTCCAGAACATCGAACTGATTCGGGAACTCGAACCGCACCTGCCTGCCGTTTTAGGGGACAAGAATAAACTGGAGCAGGTGTTCATCAACTTGCTGATGAACGGCGGGGAGGCCGTGCAGGGGGAGGGGCGGCTCACCGTCGGCACCGCGGTGGCCAAGGGCGGCGACCTCATCCTCATCTCCTTTCGGGACACCGGCCCCGGCATCCCGGAACCCTATCGCAGCCGCATGTTCGATCCCTTCTTCAGCACCAAAGAGGTGGGCAAGGGGGTGGGCCTGGGCTTGTCCATCAGCTACGGCATCATTCAGAAACACCTTGGCCGGATTTACGTCCAGGAAACCGGTGAACACGGTACGGTCTTTGTTATCGAACTCCCGGTGCACCGGGAAATGCCGGACCGCGCCGCCAAGCCCCAGACTTAGGGAAAAAAAGCACAAAGCCGGAGGTCGGATTTCCTTCCGGAGGTCACCGCCGCCCGGTCGGGAAAATATAACTGCCCTATAGAACTATATAATTAGTCTAGATTTTTTCTCCCAACCTTTTTACCAAAAATTATTGACTATGGGGCAGGGGTATGATAGGTAGGCACATGTGAAAAGAATCATTTTCTCCGGGCCTGCCCCGGCGAGAGGGCGTTGAAGGAAGATACCAGGAAATTTTTAAAAGAGCTTTTTTCCGGGGGCTATCGGGCCAGCACCATCGGCATGTCCCTGGTGTTCGCCATCTTCATCGGCGGCTTCATCGGCTACTTGCTCGATAATTACTTTGGCACCGGCTATCTGTTTAAAATCATCGGCTTGATAGTGGGCATCATTGCCGGTTTTCGGAACGTCTATATTTTGGGCAAAAAGTACCAGAACCAGAAGTAGGGCTCCATGGATGTCATGTCCCCACGCCACTTGAAAATCGCCAATTGGGTGGTCCTGGCGGTTCTGGTCCTGGCCGGTTACTTCTGGGGCGGCCGGGAATTTGCCCTCGGAGTCCTGGCGGGGGGCCTGCTGGCGGTGGTCAACTTCCACCTCCTGCATCATGCCCTGAAAGGCACCCTGGAGCCGCTGGCGCGTGATCCCCAGGCGGGCGCCAGCCGCGCCAAGGCCTTTTTCGCCGCCCGCCAGCTCCTGCGCTTTTTTGCGTTGCTGGCCATCATCTTTCTCTTAGTCGGTCATGGTTGGGTCAACATCTTTGGGCTGCTGGTGGGACTGTCCACGGTAGTCCTGACCTTGATGCTGGCCGCGCTGCACGAAGTGATCAAGCTTAGGAATAAGGAGGCAAACCCGTCCCATGGAACATCCCATTCTATTTCTTGATTTACTTTTTGGGAAATTCGGCCTGCACATTCCACCGCATCTCAGTTATGCCGTGTTGGTCTCTCTCATTCTGCTGGGGTTGGGCTGGCTGGCCGGCCGCCAGATAACCATAGTGCCCAAGGGTGCCCAGAATGTCTTTGAGCTGATAGTGGGCGGCCTGGAAGAGTTCATGGTGGATGTCACCGGCGAAGAGGGCCGGGCCTTCTTCCCGTTCATTGCCACCTTTTTCCTGTTCATCATGTTCTGCAACCTGATCGGCTTGATCCCGGGTTTTCTGTCTCCAACGTCCAATATCAACATCACCCTGTCACTGGCCCTGTGCACCTTCGTTTATACTCACTACTTAGGGGTCAAGTACCACGGGGCTAAATATATCAAGCACTTTTTGGGGCCCATCCCGGCCCTGGCGCCGCTGTTCTTCATCATTGAGCTCATCGGCCATTTCGCCCGGGTGCTCTCCCTGACGCTCCGTCTCTTCGGCAATATCATGGGGGAGGATCTGGTCCTGGCCATCCTCTTATTCCTGGCCGGCAGGTTCCTGGCGCCCCTGCCCATGATGTTCCTGGCGGTCTTCACCAGCGTGGTACAGGCCTTTGTGTTCACCCTCCTGTCCATGATGTACTTTGCCGGGTCCATGGAGCACGCTCACTAAAAGATGTAGCCGCAGGCTTTAGCCTGCGCCCGCACAGGCTGGAAAGCCTGTGCCACCAAATCTTGGAAGAAGGCCACTTCACATATCTCAACACCATCAAGGAGGTTTAACGAAATGAGAAAATCCCTGGTTCTTGGACTGAGCATGCTGGTAACCCTGCTTTGGGCTTCCCTGGCCCTGGCGGCTGAGCCCGCCGGCGCGGCTGGCGCGGCCAGCAGCTTGGGAACCTTTTTCAGCTACGCGGTGATGGCTGCCGGGTTTGGCATCGGCATTGCCGCTTTCGGTACCGGCATCGGCCAGGGCCTCGCTGTGAAGAGCTCGGTGGAAGGCATCGCCCGTAACCCCGAGGCTTCCGGAAAAATCACCGTCACCATGCTGATCGGTCTGGCCATGATCGAATCTCTGTGTATTTACGCTCTGGTCGTGGCGCTGATCATCCTGTACGCCTACCCCATGACCAAACCCATTGCCGCGGCTCTGGGCTTCAAGATCTAAGTAACTGAAACTCGGGAGGGGGGCCTGGCGCCCCCCTTTTTAGGCCTATTGTTGTGCAAAATTCCACAAGGACTGTTGGACGAAGTACTAACTAACGAATGCACTCAGCGATGAAATTCTCCAAAATACCTACCGCCACCATTACCCGGTTGTCCATTTATTCCCGCTACCTTGAGGCCCTGTCCCAGGAAGGCGTGAAGATCATCGCCTCGGACAAGCTGGCCCAGAAATGCGGCATCAATCCCGCCCAGATACGTAAGGATCTCGCCTACTTCGGGGAGTTCGGCATCCGCGGCGTGGGGTACTTCGTCAAGGAGCTGCTCTTCGAAATCAAGCGCATCCTGGGCCTCAACAAGACCTGGAAGATGGCCCTGGTGGGGATCGGCAACCTGGGCTCGGCGCTCCTGGCCCATCAAAATTTCATCCGCCAGGGCTACGAATTCGTGGCGGTCTTCGACGTCGACCCCGCCAAGGTGGGACGCCGGGTGCCCAGCGGCCAGATCATCCACTCCATGGACGAGTTGGAGCCGGTGGTCAAGGACAAGGGCGTCGAGATCGGGGTAATCGCCACTCCTGCCGCCAAGGCCCAGATCGCGGCTTTGCGCCTCATCACCTCCGGCGTCAAAGCCATCCTCAATTTTGCCCCCATCCAACTCCAGGTACCGGAAGGCATGGCGGTGGAAAACGTGGACTTCACCGTCAAGCTGGACAACCTGGCCTACAACCTCACCATGGCGGAAGGGTAAGGATAGCGGTCGGCTTTCAGCAGGTTAGCCAAAAGCTCTCGATACATCCCAGCATTTCCCTAATTTGCCGATAGACAAAATCCGGTAGCATAAGCGTCACGCCTGTGTTTTATTTAGGTGTGCCTTACCCACTTGATTTGGTGGGCAATGTCCACCCGCGTAAATTGCTCTCGAAACCTTGCAAGGAGAACGCCATGAAAATTCTCAACCTCTATTTTTCCTCCACGGGCAATACCGAAAAAGTGGCCCAGCGGATCGCGGCAACCGTGGAAAAGCTGGGACACCGGATCGACACGCTGAAACTCACCGGGGATCAAGAGATCGATGTGCTCAGTTATGACGTCATCTTTATGGGGTCCGGGGTCTACCAGTGGTTACCCGGCAAGGGGTTACAGGAGTTCATCCAGGCAAGACTTGCCCATTATGCGGCGGGGGGCGAGATCAAGTTCGCATCCCCGCGGCGCACCGGGAAAAAAGTGGTAGTTTATTGTACTTACGGCGGCGCTCATACCGGCAGCAACGAAGCCGTGCCGGCGGTGAAATTCATGGGCCAACTGTTCGATCATCTGGGATTCGAAATCGTGGCGGAATGGTACTTCATCGGAGAATATCCGGCGCACGGCCGCATGAAAGATTATTCTGCCCTGGGCCGCCTCGGGAATATCAAGGGGAGGCCGAACGACGCCGACCTTGAGGAGGTGGCCGAACGGGTAGTGGGGGTGCTGCGGGTGTAAAAGCGTTTTTGGTTTTTCGTTTTTCGTTTTTGGTTAAAAATAAGCTTTTCGGTCCCCCGCGGGAGCTTGGGAACGAGTGCAAGTATAAGGGATTGGGGGGGGTAGGGTTCCCGCAGGCGGGACGCCTGTGCTACCGGCCCTTTGCCCCCTCCCCCAACGGCTCCGAAGGAGTTTTTGCGGGCCAGGGGCTATTGTCCCTGGCCCACAAATTTTTCAGTGCAGTATCTGCTGCAAAAACCGCCCGGTGTGGGACTCCGGCTGGAGGGCCACTTCTTCCGGGGCGCCCGCGGCCACGAGTTCGCCGCCGCCGTCCCCCCCTTCCGGACCCAGGTCGATGAGGTAATCCGCGGTCTTGATGACCTCCAGGTTGTGTTCGATGACGATCACCGTGTTGCCTTCCTCCACCAGGCGGTTAAGTACCTGGAGCAGCTTTTCGATGTCCGCCAGGTGGAGCCCGGTGGTGGGCTCATCCAGGATGTAGAGGGTGCGGCCGGTGGCCCGCCGGGAGAGCTCCCGGGAGAGCTTGAGGCGCTGGGCCTCCCCTCCCGACAAGGTGGTGGCCGACTGCCCCAGCTGCACGTACCCCAGCCCCACGTCCGCCAGGGTTTGCAGCCGGTCCCGCAGGGCCGGCACCGGCCCGAAGAACTCCAGGGCCTGTTCCACCGTCATTTCCAGGACTTCGGCGATATTCTTCCCCTTGTAGCGGATCTCCAGGGTGCTGGCATTGTAGCGCAGGCCCCGGCAGACCTCGCAGCGCACGAACACGTCCGGCAAAAAGTGCATCTCGATCTTGTTGATCCCCTCGCCCCGGCAGGCCTCGCAGCGCCCCCCCTTGACGTTGAAACTGAAACGCCCGGGCTTATAACCCCGCAGCCTGGCCTCGGGCACCTGGGAAAACAGCTCCCGCACGATGGTGAAGAGCCCGGAGTAGGTGGCCGGGTTGGAGCGGGGGGTGCGGCCGATGGGACTCTGATCGATGTTGATCACCTTGTCCAGGTGTTCCGCGCCCAGAAGCTGTCCGAAGGGGGCCGCGGCAATCTTGGCCTGATAGAGCTTCTGGCGCAAGGCCAGGTACAGGGTGTCCATGATCAGGGTACTCTTGCCCGAGCCGGAGACCCCGGTGACGCAGCTCAGCACTCCCAGGGGGATGTCCACCTCCAGATCCTTGAGGTTGTGCCCCCGGGCCCCGGCCAGATGCAGGAAGCCCTGGGGCCGGCGGCGGCCCCGGGGCAGGGGGATTTCCCGTTGGCCGGATAAAAAAAGCCCGGTGAGGGAGTGGGTATGGTGCAGCAGCTCCTCCGGGGTGCCGCTAAACACCACCCGGCCTCCTTCCCGGCCCGCGCCCGGACCCATATCCACCACAAAGTCGGCCTGCCGGATGGTTTCTGGATCGTGTTCCACCACGATCACGGTGTTGCCCAGGTCCCGGAGCGCCTTCAGGGTGTGCAGGAGTTTCTGGGTATCCCGGGGATGCAACCCGATGCTGGGCTCATCCAGGATATAGAGCACGCCGGAGAGTTTCGAGCCGATCTGGGTGGCCAGGCGGATGCGCTGGGCCTCCCCCCCGGCCAGGGTGGCGGTGGCCCGGTCCAGGCTGAGATAATCCAGCCCCACTTCCTCAAGAAACCCCAGGCGTTCGATGATTTCCTTCAAAATCCGCCGGGCGATCTCCGCCTGACGGGGACTGAGCTTCAGGCCCCCGAACCAGCCGAGGGCCCGGGCCACCGTGAAGCCCGTCACTTCGCTGATGTTGGCCCCGTCAAGCTTCACCGCCAGGGCCTCCCGGCGCAGGCGGGCGCCGCCGCAATCGGGGCAGGGCCGGAAACTCATGTACTGCTCGATCTCTTCCCTGACCTGGGATGAGTCCGTCTCGTCATAGCGTTCCCGCAGGAGGGGGATTACCCCGGGAAAGGGCCGGGGGCCGTAGAACCGCCGACCGCCCTGCTCATAGAAAAAATTGATGGATTGCCCCTGGGAGCCGAAAAGCAGCATCTCCTGCACCTCCCGGGGCAGGGCTTGAAAGGGGGTGTGCATGGAGAAGTGATAGTGCTGCTCCAGGGCTTCCAACATCTGCTGGTGCCGGAGGGAATGGCGATGGGCCCAGGGCCGCACCGCGCCTTCCCGCAGACTCAGGGCGGGGTTCGGGACCACCAGATCGGGGTCGATGACCAGCCGGGTGCCCAAGCCGCTGCAGGCGGGGCAGGCCCCCTGGGGGCTGTTGAAGGAAAACAACCGGGGGGTGAGTTCCGGCAGCGAGACCCCGCAGTGATCGCAGGCGAACCGCTCTGAAAAGATCAGCTCTTCGCTCCCCACCACCGCCACCCGCACCACGCCGTCCGCCAGCTTCAAGGCCAGCTCCAGGGAGTCGGTCAGGCGGGCCCCCAGGTCCGGCTTGACGACCAGCCGATCCACCACCGCCTCGATGGTGTTCCGCTTATTCTTATCCAGGGCGGGCAGTTCCTCCAGTTCCATCACTTCGCCGTTGAGGCGGATGCGGCTGTAACCCTCGCTGCGCAGCCGTTCCAGGAGCTTGTGATGCTCCCCTTTGCGATTCACCACCACCGGCGCCAGGATGGTGATGCGGCTGCCCTGGGGCAACCCCATGACCTGGTCCACCATCTGGGGCACGCTCAAAGACGAGATGGGCCGGCCGCACTGGTAACAGTAAGGCATCCCCACCCGGGCGAACAGCACCCTGAGGTAATCGTAAATTTCGGTGGAGGTGGCCACGGTGGAGCGGGGATTCCGGGAGGCCGAGCGTTGTTCGATGGCGATGGACGGGGACAGCCCTTCGATATACTCCACGTCCGGCTTGTCCATGAGTTCCAGGAATTGCCGGGCGTAGGCCGACAGGGATTCGACGTAGCGGCGCTGCCCTTCGGCATAGAGGATGTCAAAGGCCAGGGTGGATTTCCCCGAACCGCTCACCCCGGTAATGACGATGAACTTATTGCGGGGTAATTCCAGGTCGATGTTCTTGAGGTTGTGTTCCCGGGCGCCCCGGATAATGATCTGGTTTACGGGCATCGCGGCTTCGTGGCGGACCGCCGGCAATGGATGGTCAGATCGCGGTCTTGCCGGCAGAGCCGGCTTCAGGCTGCCGGACGGTTGGCTCCTTGGGCTTGGGTTTGCGACCCCGCTTTTTCTTGATTTCATACGGGACAAATTTAATCGCCTGGGCGCGCCCGGCACCGCCCGGCCACAGTAAGGGACCGTTCCCCAAATGGCGGGCGATGTCGGCCAGGGTCCAATCCAGGTATTTGGCCGGGATCACGGTGACTTCTACTCTCAACCCCGTCTCGGGGCGTTCTTTGGCTCTGGACATGTATCATTCCTTGCTGGGATAAGCTGATCCAAGACATGGGACACCGCCATGCGGCGCGGCCTGAGTCGACCGGATGGCCGTGAGCCGCAAATTATTATTGTATCCTCTCTGTTCCCTCTTCGCCATACTTATGAGAACTTGGGGTATAGAACGATTTATATTTCCGCGGGGGCGATCTTCGGAATACTGCGCAGGTTCTCAGGCTGGGCCCCAGGGCGCCGCCCGGATGCCGCCTACTATTTTGCCATAACTTGCGGATCAGTTTGGGGGGGGCAGGTCAGCTGCGCTCTTGGCTTTTTTCCCAAAAATCCAACCGGTCGCAAAAGTCAAAAATGTGCCGATCAACAAAAGCCAGGTCCATCCCAGCGGGAATATTTTCTTCTCGGAAAGAATCAACAGCACCAGCATTCCAAGGGCGGAGGCAGCCATGGCGACGGCATTGACCCGGTTGCATCGCCTTTTGGTTAGCAGGCCGAGGAGAAAAACTCCCAGTAAAGAGCCGTAGGTGACCCCGCCGATTTTAAAAGCGAGCCAGAGGAATTTTTCAAAATGGCTGAAAAAGTAGGCGATGAACGCCAGGATAATGCCAAAAATAACCACACAGACTCTGGAAACGAACAGGTAGTGGCGTTCGGTGCCCGACTGAAAAATCACCGGACGATAGATGTCCGTGACAAAGGAAGAAGTCAGCGAACCTAAGGGCGAGTCAATGCTGGCCAGCACAATGGCCGCCAGCATCAGCCCCCGCATCAAGGGGGGCATCGTCTGCCCGATAAAATGCGGAAAAATTTTGTCCAATCTTACCGGCAAAGGCATCCCGGGGTGCTGAACATAGAAGGCATAGAGGCAAGCGCCGATAAACAGGAAGATGACCATCACCAAAAAACTGCCGATGGGGGTCAGTAGCATGGTTTTCTGGCTTTCTCTTCTGGTTTCCACGGTCAGCAGCCGCTGCATGGTTTCCTGATCGGTCCCAAAGGCCGCCATAGATCCAAAAAACCCGTTCAAGGTCGCCAGCACAAAGAGGTTGGGGTCCGTGAACAGGCGTTTCAGGAAGGCCGGCAACCCGGATACCGACAGAGCCGGTCCCCAGTCGAAGATTTTCAGTTTGCCGGCGCCGCCGGCAATGGCGACCACGGCCGCGGCGCCGCCGTCAATATGAGTGAGCAGAAAACCGATGGCGACTACTCCGGCAATGGTGAAGGTCAGGGCTTGCACCACGTTGGTCCAAACCACCGCCTTAATCCCGCCCCAGGCGATATAGAGAATACAGATGACCGAAAAAAGCAGAATAGTCGGAATGATCGGCCAGTCGATTAAGATGCTCACCGCCAAGCAGGCTACCATCAGCCGGACGCCGGAAGCCAACAGACGCGTGATGAAAAACAGGATCGAGCCGGCTATTTGGGTTTCGGGTCCGAAGCGATATTTTAAAAATTCATAAATGGAGGTGCAGTTATATCGGTAAAAAGCCGGGATAAACAGAAAGGCGATGACGACTCGCGCCAGAACCGAGCCGATAAAAAACTGGGCATATTCCCAGTTTTCCATATAGGCGATGGCGGGAACCGAGATCAGGGTTACCGCGCTGATTTCAGTCGCCACAAATGACAGACAGGCCGCCCACCACGGGATTTTTCTCTCCCCCAGGAAAAAGTCATTCGTGGATTTTTCTTCTCTGCCAAAGTAAATGCCGACAAAGATCATAAAAATGAGAATCAACAACAGAACAGAGTAATCCTGCCAGGTCAGACTGCTTCCGTTTGAAAAAAAGTTTTGGATTTCCATAAAAAACCAAACTATCGTATCAAATAATTATTTGCATGGTTAAAATGAGAACACCATGAAATTAGAAGAATTTGTGGGAGAACGGCTGGTCATCGGCATTCCCGGAACAAAGATCACTCCGGAGATTATCCGTCATTTTCAGGAGCTGCATGCGGGCGGGCTGATTCTCTACCGGATCAATTTTGACTCGCCGCCGCAGATGAAAAAACTGATTGCCGATCTGGAAGAGGCGCTCGGCCGAAAACTGCTGGTGACGGCAGACCATGAAGGCGGGCGGGTCATCATGTTCAGGGACGGCATTACCGTGTTCCCGGACAATCTTGCAGTCGGAACTACCGGAAAAATCGAATATGCCAGGCAGCAGGGCGAGATAGAGGCGAAAGAACTGAGAAGACTGGGGATGGATGTGAATCTGGCTCCGGTGCTCGATGTGTTGACCGATGCTTACAGCCCGAATATCGGGATACGTTCTTACGGACAAGATTGGAGGTTGGTTGCGAAGATGGGCGCGGCGCGGATTTCAGCAATGCAAAAGGGCGGACTTTCAGCCTGCGCCAAGCATTTTCCCGGCAAGGGTCATGCGCCCGTGGATGCCCATCTGGGACTACCGGTCATCGGCTCCACCTGGAAAGAGATGCAAGAGGTGCATCTTCAGCCTTTCGTGCACGCGATCCAAACCGGGGTTGATCTGGTGATGTCTTCTCATCCCTACTATCCCAAACTTGATCCTGATCCCCAAAAGATCGCGACCTTTTCCAGAAGAATTATTTACGATTACCTCCGCCAAGAGCTCAACTTCAAGGGGGTCATTGCCAGCGACGATCTTGAAATGGGCGCGATTGCCGCCATCTGCCCCATCGGCGAAGCGGGGATTTTAGCTGTGCAAGCGGGACATGATCTTCTTCTGGTTTGTCATGACCTCGATGCCCAGAAAGAGGTTTACTATAAACTTCTCTCTGCCTACAGACGCAAGCAACTTCCCCTGAAGGAACTGGAGGAGAGTGCGGAGCGGATCAACAGATTGAAATTAAAGAGAGAAAAGAGATTTGAGGGGGGAGAACCCGGCGCCGAAAAAGCCGGTTCCAGCTTGGCTGCAAGAATCTGCCGCGCATCTGTCCAGGTTTTCAAAGATGAGAGAAGATTAAACCTGCTTCTGAAAGGAGAAAAAAGAATTGGCGTTATCTTTCCTCAGTTTTCATCTTTCGATGCTAAGATCATGATTGAAAAGGAAGTTTTACAGGAAGAAGAGTTCGTCCGGGAGGAGTTTAGGAAATTCGGTATTAATCCCGAGATTCACCTTGTCTCCATCGAGCCGGCGGAGGAAGAAATTCAACAGGCGGTGAACCTTTCAAAAAACTCAGACCTGACCATCCTCTTCTGCTTTGACGCGCATCTCTATCCCTCCAATAAAAACCTCCTGGATGCGATCCAAGATGCCGCCCAAGAGCTGGTGGTTGACTTGTTGCGCGACCCTTATGATGCGGACTATATTAAGGAGGGCGTTGCCTGCCTGACCGATTTCGGCTGGAGAGCCTGCCAGATCAAGGCTGCCATTGAAAAAATGTGCTCTTCTCCCTCTACCTTGCGGGGAGAGGGAGGGGTGAGATTGAGATGCCCCCCAAAATGAGACACTTTTTATGAGAGGGTTGGTTTAAAGCAACCATGGCTCAGGTTACCCAGCAGCCATAGGGAATCGTTTCTGAAACATCATCGGAGAAGAACCCCATGTCCCAGACCGAAATTTATGATCTGATTATCGTCGGCGGCGGCCCAGGCGGCCTCACTGCGGGGATCTACGCCCAGCGAGCCGCCCTCAAAACTGTCCTGATTGAGAAAGGTCTGGCCGGCGGCCAGGTAAATATCACCGAAGGGGTGGAAAACTATCCTGGCTTCGAAAGCATCAGCGGTTTGGATTTATCCCAGAAATTTCTCCAGCATGCCCAATCATATAAGTTGGAAATCCTCCGGCAGGAAGTGGCCGCGGTGGAGCCGGGGCTGAACTTTCACACGGTGCGACTGGCCAATGGCGAACTCTTGACCTCTCATGCAGTAATATTGGCCACCGGCGGCAGCCCCCGAAAACTGAATGTCCCGGGGGAGATGGAATATTATGGACAAGGGGTCTCTTACTGCGCCACCTGTGACGGCTTCTTTTTCCGGGAGAAAACTGTGGTAGTGGTGGGGGGCGGTGATACTGCCCTGGAGGAAGCCCTTTATCTTGCCAAGATAACCAAGCGCGTTTTTCTGGTCCATCGCCGGGATGCCTTTCGGGGGAGCCGGATTCTGCAACAACGCGTTGCTGCGGAACCCCGCATCGAAATTCTGTGGAACACCGTGGTCACCGAAATTCTTGCCAATGATGAGGGAGTGCGTGGGGTTGTCTTAAAGAATAAGGATTCGGGAAGCTCTCAAGAGTTGGGGGCCGACGGGGTCTTCATCTTCATCGGCTTCCTCCCCAACAACCAGCTCGTCCCCCAGGGCACAAAAATGAATGCCGACGGTTACGTGATAACTGATGAAAAATGCGAGACGAATCTTCCCGGAATCTATGCCGTCGGTGATCTGAGACAGAAGTATGCCAAGCAAATCATCACCGCGGCGGCGGATGGCTGTACTGCCGCGCTGGCGGCGGCGCTCTCCGTGGAAATGAAAAAGGCAGAACAGATTGTGACGCTTTAAGTTAACTTCCAGATAATTTCAGACCTTATCCACAATATTCTCCGCTCCTATGATAATAGCGGCTCTTGGCAAGATAGTGCGCCAGGGTAGCGCAGACGATAAAGATGATTATCCTGCACATCATCAAGCAGCGACTTACTATAAAGATATTACAAAAAAAAATTTGGCCGGTTCTTTGTTACAATGGAGCATCCCAAAAAGTCAGAACCATGGCCTATTATTATTGAGATTGATGACTCAAAAGCGACACCCAATAAAAAAGCCCTTTCCGGAGCTAGTATAATAACGGGTACCCCAATACAGCGAGAAGGGGAAAATATCGCAAGGGGAAGGAAGCACCGGCAACTTAGACTCCCTGACAAAAAAGTGCTCCCATAGTGCTCCCCAACGAAAAAGGGGGTAGCGATGCTACCCCCAAACGTTTATAAAATCTGGCTCCCCGGGACGGACTCGAACCGCCGACCAAGTGGTTAACAGCCACCCGCTCTACCAGCTGAGCTACCGGGGAATAGGGACAAGACTGGCTTTTAAAATTGGCTGGGGGACAAGGATTCGAACCTTGATAGGCAACTCCAGAGGCTGCAGTCCTGCCGTTAGACGATCCCCCAACTGCACCTATTTTATATACGCAGGCGTGGAAAGTTTGTCAAGAGGTTGGCTGGCCACCTGTGGGTCATGCCTCTCGACCTTGGCTCGGCCGCCGGGGGCCAGAGTTTAAAGGAACAGATCGAAGCCGCATAATAAAGGCAAGGCAGCGGTGAATCAGGAATTGTGAAAATAATATCTAAACTTGACAGAACTTAAAATCACCTTAGCTTTAAGCTATACTCACCAGCCCAAGAGGAGGCGGCCATGAAAGACTTCGAGGAGATCATCCGGAAAAAGGGATTGCCCGAGGTAGGGCAGACCGTGCACAGTAAAAAATATGGCACCGTATGGCGGGTCATGGAGAAAAAAGAGGTATGGACCCACATCGAACCTGACCCCAATACCGGCGAGCCGCGCATGATTCCGGCCATTTACCTGTTGTTTTGGCGGGTCAAGGAAGGTGAGCGGCCCGGCGTGGGGAGGATGATGGGGTTTGAATATACGCTTTACGATAATACCTTCGCCCTCAACTGGGATAAGGTCACCTGAGCCGCGCTAATCCGCGCTTTCCAAACCTCGGGTTTATGCATTATAGTTAGGGGCCAGGGCATTCGCCTGCGGCCCCGTTCATATGGTCAGGGGTTAAGATAGCTGCACGCCATGCTGGCGGGAGGAGAACACCCATGACGGAAATTATTCTGGTGCGCCACGGCCAGACCCCATGGAACAAAGACAAGATCTTTCGCGGGTCCAAAGACATTCCCCTGAATGATGCCGGCCGGGAGGAAGCCCGACTGGCCGGTGAGTGGCTTAAAGGCGACACCATCCACGCAGCCTACTGTTCCCCCTTATCCCGGGCCCGGGACACGGGGGAAGCCATTGCCCGCCACCACGGCCTCCCGGTGCTGGACCTGCCGGGGCTCGCCGACATCTGCTACGGTGATTGGGAGGGGGTGCCCCTGACCGAAGTCAGGGTGAAATACGCCGACCTCTACCGCCAGTGGGAAGCGGCGCCCCACACGGTGCGATTCCCCCACGGCGAAACCCTGGATGAAGTGAAAGCCCGGGCCCTGGATGCGGTGGAGGAGGTGCTGCTGCGGCATCCCCGGCAAACGATCCTGCTGGCGGCCCACCGGGCGGTGAACAAGGTGCTCATCGCGGCCTTCATCGGCCTGGACAACTCCCATTTTTGGCGCATCGGCCAGGATACCACGGCCGTCAATCGCTTCACGCGCCAGGGGGATTCCTGGCACATCGCCCTGGTCAACGACGTCTGCCACCTGCGGGGTCTCAAACGGGGCGAGTACGTGGATTTTTAACGACGCCAAGAGGGGCAGTCCCCAGGGAATTGGCTCTGAAGGAAATTTTTTTCAATTATATCTGGCGAACGCAGTAGGGGCGGGTTTTAAACCCGCCCCTACCTGCATGGGGGTAAGCGCTCGGCTCCCGACCAGGAGGCAAACACCCCCTGGGATAAGCCAGTCGGGCCCTTGCAAGCCTACAGATGAGTCTTACTTAATAATAAGACACGCATCCGGTAATCACCTTCTGATGAGAGACACTAATATGGAAAAATACAAAGAACAGAAATGGAGCGGGCAGAAGGGCAAGAAGTTCGGTCACGTCGGCCGGGCGGAAGACCCCTACCTGCCGGTGGAAGGGCAGGAGGCTGCGGTCTGTACCCAGTGCCACGCCCTGTACCAGGGCAAGCGCTGGTTTTTCGACGACCACATGCATAAACGCCTGGCCGGCACCGAGAAGGCGCGCGAGGTGGTATGTCCTACCTGCCGCAAGATCAATAACCATTATCCGGAAGGGATTCTTACCCTGAGCGGGGAATTTTTTGCCCAACACCGGGAGGAGATCGTCACGCTCCTGGAAAAAGAGGCCGCCCGGGTGGGCGCCCGCAGCGTCATGGATCGCATCATCCGCATGGCGCCGGAGGGGGAGGACCAGCTGGTGGTGGAGACCACCACGGACAAGCTGGTCCAGCACCTGGGGCGCGCCGTCTATAAGGCCTACAAAGGCGACCTGAACTTCCGCTGGGGCGAGATGGACCGGTTCGTGCGGGTGTACTGGAGCCGTTGAGTGAGCAGTGAGCAGTGAGCGATCAGCCTTCAGCTAACACCCTGGGGGCAGTGGGCCAAGAATTTATAACTTGGGGAAAATAACTTAACCTGACGAGTAGGGTGGGCCTGGCCCACCCTCTGCTTTTTCCACATCATAAGGGGCTGAGGGAGGGGGCAGGGGCGGGTGCCCCCCCTCCCTCAACGAAACTTATTCTTCTGCTTCCTCTGCCTCTTCCTCCACCAGGACCAGGTTGACGTGGCGGCGGCGGATGTCCACGTGGGCCACCTTGACCCGGACCAGATCCCCCAGGGCGAAGATGCGCCGGGTGCGGCGGCCGAAGAGGCGCTGGTGGGATTCCTCATAGCGGTAGTAGTCGTTGGGCAGGTCCACCAGGCGCACCAGGCCCTCGGCGAAGATCTCCTCCAGGGAGACGAAAAAGCCGAAGGCGTTGACCCCGGTAATGCGGCCCGAGAAGGTCTCGCCCACCCGGTGGGCCAGGCAGCGCACCTGCATGCGGGACAGCATCTCCCGCTCCGCTTCGATCCCCACCCGCTCCCGCTTGGTGAGATGGGCGGCCTGAACTTCCAGGTCTTCCGGGTCCAGGGAGAAGGGCGGCTTCCGTCCGGCCAGGCGGGAGAGCAGCAGCCGGTGGACCTGGAGATCGGGATAGCGCCGGATGGGGGAGGTGAAGTGAGTGTACCACTCGGTGGCCAGGCCGTAGTGTCCCCGGTTTTCCCCGGCGTAGCGGGCCTGCTTCAAGGAGCGCAAGAGCATCAACTGCACCATGGGCGCCAGGGGAGTCTGGCGCACTTCGTCCAAAAATTCCCGCAGCACCCGGGGGTCGCGGTTAACCTCTTTGGGCAGATCAAACCCCAGATTCTTCAAGTAGGCGCGGAAGGCCGCCAGCTTGGCGGGGTCAGGGGGCTCGTGCACCCGGAACAGGGAGAACTCGCCCAGGAAGGTGGCCACCGCTTCGTTGGCGGCGATCATGAATTCCTCGATGAGTTGGTGGGACGCCAAGAGATCCACCCGGCGCACGTCCACCGGCCAGCCCTGGTCGTCCAGCACCACCTCGGCTTCGGGGATGCTCATCAAGAGGCTGCCCCGTTCGCCCCGGCGTTCCCGGAGCAGGGCGCAGAGGGCCGTCATCTGGGTGAGCATCTTGAGGAAGGGCCGGTAGCGGTTCTGGAGCCGCCGGTCGCCTTTGACCACCAGGTCATCCACCAGGCGGTAGGTGAGACGGGCATGGTTGCGGATGACGCTGCGGGCGAAGCTGAAATTTTTCAGGCGGCCCCGGCGGTCATAGTTGAGGATGACGGTCACCGCCAGGCGGTCTTCCCCGGGGATGAGGCTGCAGACGTCGGTGGCCAGCTTCTCGGGGAGCATGTGCACCGCCCGCTGGGGAAAATAGACGCTGGTGCCCCGGGCCAGGGCCTCCTGATCCAGGGGCGAGTCCGGGCTGACGTAGTAGCTGACGTCGGCGATGGCCACATAGAGGGTGAAATCGCCCCATGGCTTTTTCTCGAGGCAGACGCCGTCGTCGAAATCCCTGGCGGTCTCGCCGTCAATGGTCACGAAGGGCAGGTGGCGCAAGTCTTCCCGGCCCTTGAGGGCCTTGGCCGATAAATCCGGGGCGAGCCTTGCGGCCTCGGCCAGGACCTCCGGGGGAAACTCGTCGGCCAGGCCGTGCTTTAGAATCACCAGCCGGGTCTGTACCTCGGCGTCTTCCACCGCGCCTAAAACCTCGGTGATCACCCCCTTGGGATTGAGGTGGCCCGTGGGATAATGGGTCACCGCGGCCCGGACTACCTGGCCCGGCGCGGCGCCGTTCAAGTGTTCCGGGGCGATCACCAGGTTAAAGAGGAGATGCTCGTCCTCGGGTTCGACGTAATAGGTGTCATCGGCCTCGGACAGCAGGCCCAGCACCTCAGTGAGGCGGCGGGAGAGGATGCGGATGACCCGGCCTTCCCGGCGCCGGCCCCGGCTGCCTTCGAGGCGCACCACCACGCGGTCGCCGTGCCAGGCTTCCTTGAGATTCGCCGCGGCGAGGTAAATGTCCTTGCCGCCGGATTCAGGGGTGACAAAGCCGAAGCCGTCCGGGTGGACGGAGAGTTCCCCCACCACCAGGTTCATCTTCTCGGCCAGGCCGAAGCGGCCGCCCTTGAGGGAGATCAGCCGTCCCCGGGCCACCAGTTGGTCTATCGCCGCGGCCACGGCCTCGGCCTGGTCGGGGCCGGCGTTCAGGGCCCGGAGCAGCTCCTCCATCAGCAGCGGCCGGGCGGCCTCCGTAAAGGCGTGCATCACGCGGTCTTCTTTGGACCCGGGCCTTTGCCGGCGCCGTCGTTGCTTGGTCATGATCGGCCTCGCTGGCCGCGTCCTAAAGGATTTGAGGGATTATCCCTCCATCCAGTTTTCCTAGACATTAATTGGCTTCTCCATGTTTGCGAACGAAGGCTTCAGTCAGATAAACCCTCTTATCAGATCTGGAAGCAGATTGTCTTCATTACTTGATCGTCGGGGCGGGTTTAAAACCCGCCCCGACGGCACATCTTTCCGCGGTTAGCTATTTTGAGCAACTCTCATTAAATATACCATAAGCAGGATAAATTTCTTTGATTATACCTGGGTCTGCACGTCAACGCCCCGGATAGCGGATTAGCCAGGCCAGCGTGACCATGATCCAGCTGACTTCGTTAGCGAACTCGCTCAACGCCGCGCCCTGGCGATTTCTGTCCCAGCCGGCCTCCCGGATGGCGAACCAGAGCTGCCCCAACCGGGTGCAGATGCCGATATGGCCCGCCAGCAGCATGAGCCCTGCCATGCCCTCACCGCCCGTGATGAAGATCTTATAGGCTAGAATTAACTGGGGCAGCCCGATGAAGCAGGCCGCAACAGCGGCGTGCACCAGGGGATCGGCGAGTCCCAGGCCCAGCCGGTAGGCGATAAACCTGGTGATGGTTAGACTCAGAGCCACCAGGATTACGGTCAGGGTGTCCTTGCTGTCCCACAATTCAGTCCCCTGCCAGAGCATCGCCCCCAAGCAAGCGGCAATAACCGTGGTCCAGGCACCATAGGTCAGGACGGCTTGGAAGATCACACGGCTGGGCCGGAGGTGGTAGGCCCGGATAGTCAGACCCAGGTTGATCAGCAGGAAGGCCAACCAGCAGGCCAGCCAGGAGAGATTCACCCCTTGGGAAGTGCTGAGGAGACGCAGGAATTCGCTGCCGCCAGAGATCAGGGCCAGCGCGATTTGCAGGGCGAACAGGATATCCGCGACAATCTGTTTGGTAGTGGCCATGAGGTCTTTTGGTGGCCTGGTTCCCAGGCTTCGGGGCGCGGCCGATCCTGCCGATGGCCACAAACCAAGCCGCGTGCGTCCATGTGCGCCAGATTCACCCTGCCCCTTAGTTTTGAAAGCTAATAGCGGTTGGGCACGATGCAATAGGCCCGGCGCAGAAATTCCCGGTTCCGCCCCCGGAGTCAATGGCAGGATATTTAGATTTGTGCTTCCTGGCGCAATCATATATAATTTTTATAGGAATAACCTAATCTTGTAAAAAAGGTAGGACCTGCGGGTGCCTGATTTGCAGGTGGAGCATCTCAGCCAACTCACACCAGCCAGACGCCGGGCGATTCTGTCCCGCTCCCAGGAAGACGTCAGCGCCGTACGGGAAGTGGTGGCGCCCATCTTGGCCGCCCTGCGCCGGGACGGCGACGCCGAATCCCTGCGGCAGCATGGGCAATTTAAAGCCGGGATCACCGCGGCGGACCTGGTAGCCACCCCCGTGGAGATCGAGGCCGCCTACCGGGCCCTGGACCCCCCGGTGCTGGCGGCGCTTACCACCGCGGCAGCCAATATTGAAAAATTTCACCAGGCCCAGAGAGAACGGGAGATGTGGGCCCTGGAGGTCCGGCCCGGCATCCTGGCCGGGAGGCTGATCCGGCCCCTGGCCCGGGTAGGCTGCTACATTCCCGGCGGCCTGGCC
>JBAVUP010000048.1:0-7948 GCA_049696835.1 Desulfobaccales bacterium | reverse complement strand
CCGCCCCTCTGGGGGTTCCGGTCGCTACGCTCCCTCCACCCCCAGAGGGGCTGCTGGGTAAACTGAGCCATGGTTGCTTTAAATCAATCCTCTCATAAAAAGTGTCTCACTTTTGGGGGCATCTCATCCCGGCCCCCTTAGGCGGAATTTTCGGTGCATCATCATCAAAAAATAATCATTTGATAATCCGGGGTTAATAAACCACCGATAAACTTGGGAAGCATAAAAATCGAATTCTACCAAAGGAGACCCTGAATGCTGGACCACCACGTGCATCTTCAGCCGGCGGCGGCCGTAGCCACCCCCCAGCCCGTCGCGCCGGCGCTCCGGCTCGAACCCCTGGACCGCCGGCCTTTCTCGAGCCAGTGCCTGGCTCCCCTCAAGGATGTCATCGCCTCTATTCATAGCTCCCGCGACCGGGAGGAAAGCCAGATAATCCTCCGGTTCACCAACGGCTACGGCGCCTTGATCTCGGCCTACCGGTTGCTGGAAGGCTTCTTTGAGATCACCCCCCTCCGGTTTCATGGCCCCGGCCCGGACGACTATGAGTTCCATTTTCGCTCCCACGTGCCCGATTTGACTTGGGGTTCGGGGTGCGACGAGATCCTGCGGGTGTGCCGGCAGATTGCCCGCCTGCGCCCCTCCGCCGCCAGGTAATACCTAGTCCGGGTGTCCCCAGGGGAGCCCCACTCGCCTAGCAGCCTTTCCCTCCTACCCCAGGTGATTTCTTTTGCCTTTGCCGCCGTAACCGGCGTACAATGGCCCTGATCGGTTGATACCCCGCAGGTTTTGAACGCCTTACCCCTCCGGGACCTGCCCATCGAGAGTTCATGGTCAAGCCCGCCCGTATCCGAGCCCTGAACCAGGCCCCCGGCGTGAACCTGGTTCGGGGCGTCCATGGCCGCGGGAAGCAGCCCGGGGGAGAGTGGGCCGGCTTGACCACCGCAAGCAGTTTTGGGGACAGGAGACGGTCCGCGTCTGATATGATAAACCGAAGGCCAACGAGATCTGCGTGAGGAGGAGGGCATGATGGCGAACCGGAGGCAGGCCAGGGCTAACACGGCAATCTTATTCATCTTTATTACCATTCTGTTATATGGTTGTGCCGAGAGGCAGGTAGCCCTCCGGGACCAGGTAACCACGGAATATTTGCTGACTAAGGCCGGATTTCAGCCGTATAAGCCGAATATGGAAACCCCCAAGACCCAGGCGCTCCTGAGCGCCCTGCCCGGCGGGGAAATTACCACTTTCAGGGGCAATGGCACCGTTTACCATGCCTATCCGGATAAGGGTGCCAATATCCTCTACATCGGGGATGCGACGGCCTACCAAAACTATGTCTCTATGGCCCAAGGCAGAAACCTGTGCCAGCGGGTGGACGCGCCGAACTCGGCAGGATTTTGGAGTTGTTTTCAGGAGTTGCAAAAGGCGGGCGCGGGGCCGAATAAATGACGGCGCCTGCGGTTAAACCTTGCAGATGCCGTGGATGGAGTCGCAGGCCTGGGCATAGAGCCGTTCGATCCAGTCTTCCTGGCGCCGGTAAGGCGTGACCGCCGCCGCGGCTTTGCCGGCCAGCCGGCGCAGGACGCGGTGGGCGCTGGCAATATAGGTGGCATGGCTCCAGGTTAAAGGGGACACCGAGAGGGGCTCGCCGGTCAACGGGTTGAGCTGCTCCGGCAGCACCCCGGAGGGCAGGGCGTGGGCCGCCGCCCAGGACAGGAGGTCCAGGGCCTGGGTCAATTCGGCGTCGCTGCCGTCTTTGGCCGCCAGGTAGTCCGCCAGCCACAGGGTGCAGATGAACCAGGGGTTGCCCGGGACCTCCCGGCTGACCCGGTGGTAGGGGTCATTTTCATAGCGGGCCAGGCCGCCGATGGGGGTGTTGACCCACAATTTCTCCCGCAGGGCCGCCATGGTGGACACCAGGCGGGGATCATCAGCCCGGTAGAGCCCGAAGGCAAACAGGCCCCACAGGCTGGCGCCGCAGGCGCCGTCCACTTCCCAGGGGCCGCCGTGGTTGCGGTGCAGCATGCGGCAGAAGCGGTTCAATTCCGGCCGCCAGAGATGGAGGGAGGCGGCATCCCGGATCTCTGCCGCCACCTGTTGATAATAGGCCGCTTTTTCCTCTTCGCCGAAGACCTTGCAAAACAGGGACGCGGCCGTAAGCCCGCCGAACACCGTGCCCACCGTGAAACTCAGGATGCCCCGGCGTTCCTCCCAGAGGTCATAGGACGGGGCCGGCAGGCCGGTCTCGGCCTCCCGGTACTGGCACATGAAATCCGCGGTCTTTTTTACCAGGGGGCGGTACAGGGGCTTGATGAAGTCCAGGTCGCGGTACATCACGAAATGCTGCCACAAGGCCCAGACCACCAGCGCGGTGGAGTCCTCCTGGATGGGCAACTGCGGCTGGCCTTCGTAATACCAGGGGTGCCAGGAGGAGGCCAGGGTGCCGTCGGGGTTGAACTTGTGCAAGAGACACCCCTCCGGCTGCAGCAGCCCGGAGATGAACCGGAAGAAATTCCGGGCGGCCGTGGGGTGGCCGGCCTGGTCCAGGGCGGAGGCCACCAGCGCGCCGTCCCGGGGCCAGATGTAGGAGTAGGTGTCCCGGTTGAAATACACCACGTCGGAATCATTGGCCGCCAGGATGCCGCCCTGCCAGTCGATCTGAGTCCGCAGCACCAGCAGACTGCGGCGGTATAAAGCCGCCACCGCCTCCGGCAGGAGCTCCAGCCCCGGGGATTCCTTCCGGATCCAGAGGCGCCAGAAGTCCGCCGTACGCTTGATCAGGTTCCGGGGGTGCCGGCGCTTGATCAGGGCATCCAGGCGCCAGACGTCGTCCCAGCTCTGCCCCGCGGCCAGCCAGTAGTAAGCCTCGCCCGACTCATAGGGCGGCAGCGTCAGCGTCAAGGCGATGACCGAATCCACGTACCCCTGGGCGATGGGATTGCCGGAGAGGAGGCCGTCCTCCGCGTCTTTAAAGGTGCCCTCCAGGCCCTCGAAGTCCTTTTGCCCGACGGCAAACTGGCTCAGCCCTTCCCCTTCCTTGGCCCAGCCGCCGGTCAGGAAATAGCGGGCCCCTTTGTAATGGACCACCGCGCCGGTCTTGGGGTCATAGCCGGCGGTATCCCCCAGATCATTGCCGGAGATGCCCAGATCGAGGCTGAAAAACAGGCGAATTTCCCGGGACTGCGGGGACACGTTGGTCAGGACCAGTTCCCGCATATAGAGGTCCTCGTGGAAGTCCACGGTGTCGTGGCACTCCAACACCACTCCCAGGCCTTGATGGGAGAGCTTGATCTCCGTCACCAGGGTGTCCGTCTGGTAGCGCAACTCCCGCTCCCACTCCGGTCCCACCCAGGCGAAGTGCCCCTCCGCCCACACCCCCATCCGGCAATACTTGCCCCCCACATGATTCTCCTGGCCGACATGGGGGAAATAGAGCTCCCGGATGGCGTAGTCCTGGTCGAAGCAGATGAGCAGTTTGCCGTTGCCCACGGGGATGTCGCGCGGCATGGCCGGTTCCTTCCGAAAAATCGTCGTCTATCTATACATAAGGCGAGGTGAGGTGGATTTCCAGAGAAAATGATTCCTCTTTATAGCATTGATCAGCGAACGGGATAAGGAATATCTGGGAGGAGGCTTCGGGCCCGCCGCGCCGGACGTCCTCACTGCGGCCCAATCGGCCGATTTTCTGGGGACCAGCGGGATAATCTTGCGGCGGCAGGCCCAAAACGGCTAATCCCGCCCGCAAAGCATGGCGGCGGTGGGTCTTCGACAAGGCCGCATGAGATGATTAAATTATCAATTATTTATTAATTTGGTTTTAAACAAATGATATATAGCAGTGAGCAGCAACAGGGGATTAATTGTTATATAATTATTTTATAGACTCACCATCTATCTTTTTACTGTAGGGCGGGAAAGCGTAGCGCATCCCGCCTTCGGCAAGCGGGATAGACCTGACTTATGCCGCAATATATTCGCGCCTTTGTTCCTGGCGGCACGTTCTTTTTCTCGGTCACGCTGCGGAACGCCGCCGGTAACTTTTGACCGAAATAAAAGCTAAAGGCGGGATGCGCTACGCTTTCCCGCCCTACGTGCTACGTGCTACGTGCTACGCCCCACCTTACCCAACGTGACGCAGTAAAGCGTGATGTCAGAACGGCTCAACCTGGATACGTTTTCCCTCAAGACGCACTTCGGACGTCCCAACCTCTTTATCCTGCAAGTCGCGTGTGCTGACTTTGGCCGCGCCCTTGAAGTCGTTGTCTCCAGGGCCAGGGATAATGTGTATCCGGGTCTTGGTGCTTCCGATCCACTTTCTGTTTTCATCGAATCGAAACGCGATATAGGTGGCATCAAACTCCCTATCGCCGACCCGCTTCCAGGCACCATGCCCGCCACTGAGTACCGGATGCGTATCCCCGCTTCGAAAGAAAGTGCCATCCGACGAGAAGGTAAGAAGGTTCTTTCCCACACCGGCCGGGCGACTGACTGTCACGATCCACGCCCCGACCAATCCTGGGCTAGCTTCGCCAGTCGACCCGGGAGATGCGAAACCGGCAACGAGCGCCGTGGTTAGTAGACTCAACAATACAGATCTAAACTTGAACATGGTCCCTCCTTTAACGTGGCTGCAAACACTTCTCTCGACCTTCGACCTTCGTCACTTCATTCCTCTTGTCTTCTAACAATGGTTATACAGTCTGTATAAAACGGTGAATGCAGACTGTTTCCTTCTGTATAAGAAGTTCCCGTGTTTTCCTATAGGTTCGTAAAACACCGTTCATATCAAATGATTGCACGATTTCGGCCCTCGATCCGTTCCCGTTTTATATAGACTGGATAAGACGGGTCAAAGGGCATCGACGGGACTGCGCACACCCGCGACTTAGATTATTAATCTAATATATACTAAATGGATAGTCAAGTATTTATATTAAATATATCTCAGATAGGTTCCCACCTTGGAGGAATACCGGGCCAGGTCGAAGCTGAATAGTTAGACGCTGGGGCCAAGGCCGAAGCTGATAGGAGGCGAATCCAGGGTTAAAAATGCTGGTGGGGGATCATGGCGGTGAAGGGGGTAAAACACACCCCCTGGGCAGCTTCTATGTGGAAATTTTCGGCTGCCACCTAACTTGCCAACTATCAAACCTCCTAAAAAAATAAGTAATTATTGATATAGCGAACCTAGAGAAATATTTGGCCTGGCAGAGCCTTCCCCTCATAGGGTTCCCAGGCGCGGCTGGGGAGCCGATGAAAAAACCGGCCCAGGCGAGACGCCTGGGCCACCAAGCAGCCTGCCCGGGGACATGCGGGAGGATAAAGCAGGCTCCCGCCTTGCCATTCCCCGCCGGTTTGGGTAGGATGGGGCCATGAGCAGCGTGTTCAGCTTTTTCCTGCGGCTCTTGCTCTGCTTCGTGGGGGCCAGATTCCTGCTCCAGGCCATCGGGGTGCCGGGCCGGAACTACCTGGTGGGCTTGACCGCGCTCTTGCTGGTCAATGTCTATGTGTTCAGTTACCTGGTGTTCCGGGAGCGGACCAGGGCCCCGGCCCCAGAGGACCGCGGCGCCCCGCCGGGCCCGCCGGAGCACGCCCCCGAGGTCAAGGAGACCCCCGAAAACCCGGCGCCGCCCGAGGTCTGAAGCGGACGGCCGGGGGCTCAGGCCATCGGCCGACCTCCGGGGGAACCATCTCATCCCCCACGGCCGGTCGCTTACTCACTCGGCCAGGCCGCTAACCCCGATCACCGAAAGCCGGCGGAGAAGTCATGCCATCTCGCCCGGTTAGGGGGAATGGCGCGCCGGCGGTCATTTTTTCCTTGACACTAATTTTGTGAATGTTTTAACATTCTAAAGCTTAAATCAGGTTTGGGTGAAACGAAATCATCTGATGCACTTGACTACTCTCTTATCCGAAAAAAAATCCACCATCCTGGGGCGCTGGCTCACCACGATTTACGAGAGCTATCCCCCTGAAACCGCCATCTTTTTGCGGAAGGAAAAGGATCGCTTCGACAATCCGGTGGGCTACCGCATCTCCCAGGGACTGGAAGGTTTATATGGCGCCCTCCTCCAGGATATGGAGCGGGAGCAGATCCTGGCCTACCTCGATGAAATTATCCGCATCCGGGCGCTCCAGGATTTTTCCCCCTCCCAGGCCCTGGCCTTTATTTTCTTATTAAAGAACGTCATCCGGGCGGAGTTGGCGGCGGAGATCGCCAAGGACAACCTGGCGGAGGAACTCCTGGACCTGGAGTCCAGGATTGATGGCCTGGCCCTGTTGGGCTTCGACGTCTACACCCAGCGCCGGGAGAAGCTGCACGACGTCCGGGTCGGCGAGATGAGGAGCCGGATCAGCGCCTTCTTGCGCAAATCCGGCCTCGGTGGCGACAGCCTGTAACCGCATGGGCAGCAAACGGTTAACTGAAACGAGGTGACAGTACATGGATTTTTTTAAACGTCATTTCTTTGTGGCCTTGTTCGCGGTCCTGGGATTGATCGTGATCGCCTACGTGGGAACCATGGGCCATCTCCAGCTCATCTTTGGGGTGGTGGTGCCTTACCTGGCCGCGCTGATCTTCGTGGAGGGCCTGGTTTATCGAGTCATCCAGTGGGCCCGGTCCCCGGTACCCTTCCGGATTCCCACCACCGGCGCCCAGAACCGTTCACTGCCCTGGATCAAGCGGAACCTGGGGGAGCGGCTGGACAACCCCGCCGATACCAAACATCTGGTCGGCCGCATGGCGCTGGAAGCATTTGCCTTCCGCAGCCTGTTCCGGAACCTGCGCACCGAGTTGGTCAAGGACCCGGACAACCCCGAGGGCGCCAGGCTCATTCACTGGTCCTACAAGTGGCTCTGGCTGGGGGCCATCGCCTTCCACTACGCCTTCCTGGTGGTCATCCTGCGCCATCTCCGCTTCTTCACCGAACCGGTGCCGTATCCCATCGCCCTCCTTACCGACGTGGACGGCTTTTTCCAGTTCTTCGTGCCCGCCGTGTACCTGAGCGGCATCGTCATGGTGGTGGCGGTGGCGTATCTGCTCTTCCGCCGCATCACCAATCCGACCCTGCGCTATATCTCCCTGGCGGCGGATTACTTCCCCCTGTTCCTGATCCTGGGGATCGGCCTCACCGGCATCCTCATGCGGTATTTCTTCAAGACCGACGTGGTGGCGGTGAAAGAGCTGGCCATCGGCCTGGTGACCTTGCATCCCAAGATCCCGGCGGCCACCATCAGCCCCCTGTTTTACGTCCATCTCTTTTTAGTCTCTGTGCTCTTTGCCTATTTCCCCTTCAGCAAGCTGTTGCATGCCCCCGGGGTGTTCATGAGTCCTACCCGGAACCTGGCCTGCAACAACCGCTGGGTCAGGCACGTCAACCCCTGGAACTATCCCGTCAAGTTTCATTCGTATGAGGAATATGAAGACAAGTTTAGGGATGCCATGATCGAGGCTGAGATCCCTGTCGAAAAGGAGCAATGAGTTTATGGCCAAAGTTCCAGTTCCGAAACCAGCAGAGATACTTCCTGGGATCAGTTATAAGCCGCCCGCGAAGGGATGGATGGACGTCAAGCCGGACTTTCGGCCGGGCACCTATTGCAATCCCGCTGGCCCCAAGTGGATGGAATGGATCAACTACCCCAACATCCATAAGTGGTCGGTAACCGATGAGGATTGGGGACTGCCCGAGAATTGGAAGGAAATTATCCTCCAGGGCATGGAAGATCGGCTGAACCGGTTCCGGTCCCTGAAGGTCTTTTTCGATATCTGCGTGCGCTGCGGGGCCTGCGCCGACAAATGCCATTTCTTCCTGGGCACCGGCGACCCCAAGAATATGCCGGTGCTCCGGGCCGAACTCTTGAGATCGGTCTATAAGCGCTACTTCAAAAAGGCCGGCCGGCTGCTGGGGGAGATCGCCGGGGCCCGGGACCTCACCGAAGACGTGCT
>JBAVUP010000047.1:0-21736 GCA_049696835.1 Desulfobaccales bacterium | reverse complement strand
CAATTCCACTCATAAATAGTTTAATTATTTTTATGACAATGGGCTCGATCTGGGCTTTGTCAGTTTTGTTTGATATAAGAGAGCTGATTAAGATAATATCCTGTATATATTCAAGCTTTATAGAATATTCATTAGCGATATTGATAAGGTTTATAGTGATCTCTGCATCATCTCTGTTAAGATTCTTACATATCTCAATGAGGTCCTTTCTGTGAGCCATCATTTTTTTCTCATATTGACTTATTTGTTCTTTTGTAGGAATAATCGCAGAAGCGACTGATGGTATTAGAAATATTACCATAATTGTCGCAAACGAAAAGGATATTTTCTTCATGCACTCTCCTAAATACAGATGCAATAAAAGCTATTCTGCAAAATAACTTTCATTTATTTCTTGTAAAGCATGTGACACTTGATATGATGGAAATACTTCCAAGAGACTATAAGGGTAATAACCATTAATTGATGAAATTATTTGCTTACCATACTCAATCAAATTTAAGTTCGCTATAAAATTGGCAGGAGCTTCCGGAGATAATATATATAGTTTAAGACCCAGAGTTTTAACTGAGTCTGCTATAATTTTATTAATATGATGATCATGAAAACTATAACCAATCACGAACAGTTTTCTTTCATAGAATTCCAGCGATTCTTTGAATAAATCAAAATACCATGATAATAATGGCTCATCTTTTATTTGTCTTTCCTTCTCCCTGCCGATTACCAATCTTTCTTTACCATCAGAACTTTTCCAACCAAACGAACCATGCAACTTAACATAGCAAATTGTCTGACCTGAAACATAATTATTTATGCTTCTTTGGATTATATTTTCTGTAGGAAGGGAAATATAATCATGTTTTATTAATGGAAGCTGTGAATTAATCATATTTAGATCTAATATTCTTCGAATACCAGGTTGACTAAATCCAATCCTTATCGAATTAAAATGTCTTTCTATGAAAAGATCTTGATTCAAAGTGAAGAAGAAGCCAAATTCTTTATTCCCACCGGCAAAGCGTTCAATAAAATCATTTAGACCATAAATGTTTACTGGATAAGGAGCCCCCTCTCTAAAAATCCAATTTCGAACAACATCATCAAGAGTTTCATATGCTTTTAGAATTGCCGCAGTTAGAGCTTCCTTCTCCTGAATACTGAATTCACCATTAAGAACCTTGTGATAGATTGATTCGTAATCGAAATCATTATGAAGTAACTCTTCTCTTAAGCTATGATGGCTTCTAATCTCGTTGAAAATTTTGGACCACATCTCTTTGGCCAGAAAGCCGCCAAAATTCTTCGTAAAACCTGCTCCAGTAAATAAAATTCTTTTTCCAATATTCATTGCCATGTAATTACCTAAAATAAGTCCAAAATATGGCGAGACTGCTCTTCGTCTCCTCCTCCTCCCTGGCAATAGACTTTCCGCTAGGTTGCCCCACCCTGAACCCCATCTCTCCCCTTTGTACCCATGTTAAAATAATCGCCGGCAACCTGTCAAATTCTTTCCCGGTTCCCAAATTTTTCGCCCTTTTTCCCCTTTTCCCCTCTCCGCCTTCCCCACAAAAAAGCCCGGAGGCCGGGTCTTGGCATTCCGGGGCAGCCGCCATAATCCCACAAACTCCTTTGGGAACGTTTACTTCCCTTGTTTGTTGTATTTTGCCTGGGTCCTTTTGATCACGTTAATCTCTTTCTTCTGGGCGTCGCTGATACTGCTGAACTGCTCGATTTGGACCTTCGCTCCGGGAATTTTTTCCAGATGTTCGGAGATTCTCTCCCGAACCCGACCCCTCTGAGCAATGCCCACATAATTCATCTGCCCGGACTCAGTCTTTATCCGATAAAGCACCGGCTTGTCATTGGGAAGTTTTTCAATGCTCTGCTTGTTGTATTTGACTGTCCTTGTGCTCATTATTTTCCTCCTTCCCTATGCCGCTTTTTTCCTGGTGAAGCCCAGGTCTCTGATATTGTCTCTGAAATCATAGCCCCGGCCTTTGAACTTCAACCCTTCCGCCTCACATTCGGCTTGGTATTTGTCGTCAAGCTCAACGTGGGGGCCGCCGGGGTAGCGAATGATCCTCGAGTTGTCGCTCTCGATGTAGCTCTTTAGCGCCTCATTGATCATTGATTGATAATTACCGCCCCCCGCCTCATGCACGCGCTCCCGAAACCAATTCAATATCTTGGTATCAATGCGAATGGTTATCCGAGTTTTTCTCGGGTCTCTGGGCGGAACAACGAGCTTTGCTTTACTAAAATCGTACTCTTTGCGCATATTCTTTCCCTTCTTTCATGGTAGCTTTGCGAGCGGATATAATTCTTATGTTATCTTCCCGATAGGTATAAGCCACAACTAAAAGCCTTCCTAAGCCATCCATGCCGAGCGCCACGAATCTTTGTTCGCTTTCTACATCAGGGTCATCCCTGGGTAAATACGGATTATCGAAGACTCCCACCGCGTCGGCCAAGTCAATTCCATGCTCCCTTATATTTTCTCGCGCTTTGTCTGGGTCCCATTCAAATTCCACAGCTAAATTGTATGTACATAAATATTATTTGTCAAGAGGAAAATGTATGTACATAATTTGCCTTTTTAACTGACTATAATTTCTTTTACCACCTCTTTTTTCTGTATAATTCGCCGCCTCTGTCCCTCCCATGCTTTTCCCCTTTTCGCCCTCCCCACAAAAAAGCCCGGGAGTCTCATCGACCCCCGGGCTTTTCCCTTTCCCTGGCTGTTTATGGATGGCGGGCGGGGACGCCCACCCCACCCGCGGGGACGCCCGCCCTACCGGCTCACTGCTTACTGCTCACTGGCCCCTGACCCCTGACCCCTGACCCCTGCCGTTACTTCTTCTCTTCCTCCATCCTGCCCTTGCCCTTGGTCTTGGTGCCGCACATGGGGCAGAGGATATCGATCTCTTTTTCGTCCCCGATGAACTTCTCCTTCAGTTTCTCCGGCCCCAAAAAGGAGATATCCCCGCAGGCGCAGGCCGGACACTCCGCATGCACGATAAATTTCTTCCTCGCCATATGCCCTCCGCTTCTCTGAAGTATGATGCCGGGGTCATCCCGGTAGTCCCCGGGTTCCCGTCATGAGTTTTGTTTAAGGTAATTATTATTGTCGGGCGAAGCAAGGGCGCCGCAGTATTTGCTTGCCTTTTCCCCTTTTCGCCCCTTCTGCGTGTCAATCTTCCCGCCCGTGCTGGCCCCCCGCCGCCTCCCCTGCTACCCTGCTGGGGTAGCCTGGGCGTCCCGCCTGTGCCGGGCCGTTATCCGCCGGGCGGGCCTCCGGGGCCGCGGTTTTCTCCGGCTCGTTTACCCTTGTCCTCTCCTACAACCCCTTACGGGGGATTGGGAGGGGAGCTTGAGGGGAGGGCGATTGTCAGCCCCGGTCCTCCCCTCCAAACCCTTCTTCTTCAGGAGTTACGCCATGGCCAAAAGCTGTTCCGTCTGTTCCCACCCTGCCCTCCCGGAGATCGACCGCGCCCTGTTGTCCGGGGTGTCCCTGCGCGCCCTGGCCGCCCGGCATGGCCTCAGCTCTTCGGCCCTTTTCCGCCATACCCGGCATCTCGCCGACCGCTTGGCCCAGGAGAGCCGTGTCGAGGACCTGGCCCATCTCCAGGCCCTCTTGGAAAAACTGGACCTCCTGGAGGCCCGCCTCGAACGCCTTTTCCGCACCGCCGAGGGTTTCCGCTCCCTGCACATCGCCCTGGGGTGCCTCCGGGAGCAGGTTCGCGTCCTCACCCTTCAGGAGAAATTCCGCCACTGTCTGTCGGACCAATCCTCGCATGGCTCTGTGCCGGTATAGGAGGGCGACTCCGACGCTATGGTATGAAAATTAAAGGGGTTGCGTCCAAAACGCCGGCGGCGGTAAGCGGCACGCCGGCGGCACAATTCCGGGCCCGTCGCCCTTTCTCCCCTTCCCCTTTTCGCCTGCTGTGCTATCATCGGGGTATCCCGGCCATCTTCTTGACTCGGAGGCCCCATGGACATTCTCGCCAGCCTGACCCCTATCTTTAAGCCCAAGCGCGTCGCCGTCATCGGCGCCTCCACCGCCCCCGGCAAACTGGGCCACGACATCCTGGCCAACTTGAAAAACGGCGGCTTCCCCGGCGCGCTTTACCCCATCAACCCCAAGGCCGACGAGATCCTCGGCCTGCCGGTCTATAAGGCCATCACCGACACCCCCGCCCCCCCTGACCTGGCCGTGGTGGTGATCCCCGCCCGGCTGGTGGCCGAGACCCTGGAACAATGCGCCGCCAAGGGGGTCAAGGCCGCCATCGTCATCACCGGCGGCTTCGCCGAGGCCGGCCCCGACGGCGAGCGGTTGCAGGACGAGCTGGCCCAGGTGGTCCGCCGGACGGGCCTGAGGGTCATCGGCCCCAACTGCCAGGGGGTCAACATGCCCCACGAGCATATGTGCGCCTCCTGGCCGCTGATCACCGCCCGGGGCCGGATCGCCTTCGCCTCGCAGTCCGGCACCGTGGGCGCCGCCTTCCTGGACATGGCCGCGGCCGAACACCTGGGGGTGAGCGGCTTCGTCTCCCTGGGCAACCGGGTGGACGTGGACGAAGCCGAGGTCCTCATGTACTTCAACCAGGACCCGCACACCCAGGTCATCGCCCTCTATCTCGAGGGGGTGAAGCGGGCCTCCTACTTCCTCGATGCCCTGCGCGAGGCCGAAAAGCCCGTGGTCATCCTCAAGGCCGGGCGCACCACCCAGGGGAGCAAGGCGGCCGAGTCCCATACCAAGTCCATGGCCGGGGCCGACGCGGTCTATGACGCCCTCTTCCGCAAATACCGGGTCCACCGGGCCGATACCCTGGAGGAGCTCTTCGACTTTGCCAAGGCCCTGGCCTACCTGCCCAAACCCAAAGGCCGCAAGCTCATGATCAGTACGTCGTCCGGCGGCGCCGCCATTTTAGCCATCGACGAGGCCGAGAAAAACGGCCTCGCGGTCCCGGCACCCAACCCCATCCTGCAAGAACGGCTGCGGGAGATGCTCCCGGCTCACTGCGCCGTGGGCAACCCCGTGGACCTCACCGGCGACGCCATCAGCGCCCCGGACCTCTATAAAAAGGTGATGGACAAGACCCGGGATGAGTACGACACCCAGGTGGTGATCTTCGGAGACCCCATCCCGGGAGCCTCCCAGCAGGTAACCCCGGGAGCCTCGGAGCTGGTCATCTTCCTGGGCGGGGCCGACGTAGAGCGGGAAGAGCGGCAGAAATTTTATGCTGCCGGCATCCCGGTCTTTCCCACCCCGGAGCGCGGCATCAAGGCCCTGGCCCAGTTCTTCCGGTTTGAAGCCCGCCCGACCACGGCCCCGGGGGTTCCCAAGATCGCGGTGGCCGAGGGCCTCCGCCTGCTCCCGGCTGCGGAAGCGGCGACCCTGTTGGCCCAGGCCGGCATCCCGACGGCCGCCGCCCCCCTGGCTAAAACCGTAGAGGAGGCCGTCGGCCTGGCTCATCAATTCGGCTACCCCGTGGCCATGAAAATCGCCTCGCCTCAGATCGCCCATAAGACCGATATGGGCGGAGTTTACCTGGGGCTGGAGGATGACGAGGAAGTGCGCCAGGCCTACCGGGAGATCATGGACGCCACCCGGCTCTACGAGCGCGGGGCCGCCATCGACGGCGTCACCATCTCCCCCCTGGCCAAACCCGGGGGCCTCGAGGTCATCCTGGGCACCATCACCGACCCCCAGTATGGCCCCACCCTGATGTTCGGCCTGGGCGGCGTCAACACCGAACTCTATCAGGACGTGGCCTTCTGTATCCTGCCCGCCGATGACGCCGAACTGGAAGACCTCATGAAGCGGATCAAGGGCTATCCCCTCCTCACCGGCTACCGGGGCCAACCCCCCCGGGACACCGCGGCGCTGCTCACCGCCATGAAGGCCTTGGCCCGTTTTGCCGAAAAACACCCGGAACTGAACCAGATCGAACTCAACCCGCTGCTCCTCTACGACCAGGGCCTCTTCGCGGTGGACGTGCGGATCTTTTCGAGGATATAGGGCAGGGAAAAATGATTCTGGGGAAGGGGGCCAGGGGCTTTTTCGTAAGTGGCCCCTGCCGCCCTTCCCCAGACCCCATCCCCTAACCCCCATAAGGGGGCCGGGGAATCGGGGCCTGCGGCCCCACCCTCCCCGGCCAGGTTTAGGGCGGGCACCGCCTACCATAAATCAAATCCCGGTAGCCCAGGCGTCTCGCCTGTGCCTTGGTGGGCAAGGCTCACCCGTGTGGAGATTGAGACATTATCTGGAAATGGAAAAATTAGAATTCTTCCGCCTGCAAACCCGGGAAGAAGTCCTCGCCCTCTATGACCGCTTTGCGCCGGTGGGGGTGGAGGAGTTGGAGCTGGCCGATGCCTGCGGCCGGGTCCTGGCTGCGCCCATCACCGCGCCGGAGGATGTGCCGGGATTCCTAAGAGCCACCATGGACGGCTATGCCGTCCGGGCCCAAGACACCTTCGGGGCCAGCGTCGGCGCGCCCCAGTACCTGGAAATCAAGGGAGAGGTGCCCATGGGGGTGTCTTCCGGCCGGAGCCTGGGCAATGGTGAGACCATGAGGGTGGCCACCGGCGCCATGCTGCCTCCGGGGGCGGACGCAGTGGTGATGGTGGAATACAGCGCCGAGCACCCGGACGGGACCCTGGAGGTGCGCCGGGCAGTGGCCCCCGGCGAAAATGTCCTGCAGCCGGGGGAGGATGTGACCCGGGGGGAGGTAATCTTCCCGGCGGGACGACCTCTGCGGCCCCAGGACCTCGGCTTATTGGCAGCCCTCGGCCTCACGCAGGTACCAGCTTATCAAAAGCCCCGAGTGGCCATTATCTCCTCCGGGGATGAGATCGTGCCCTTGTACCGACGGCCCGCTCCCGGGCAGGTACGGGATTCCAATGCTTATCTGGCGGCGGCCCAGGTAGCCGCGTGGGGTGGCCTCCCCCGGCTGCACGGCATCGTGCCCGATGACTTTGGCGCCTTGCGCGCCACCCTGGCTAAGGCATTGGACACCACCGACCTGATCCTCATCTCCGGCGGCAGCTCCGTCGGCGTCCGCGACCTGACTCTGAACGCCATCCAGGACCTGCCGGGGGCCGAAATCCTGGTGCACGGAGTGGCGCTGCGCCCCGGCAAACCCACCATCCTGGCCTCCCTGGGAAAACCGTGGCCTAAACCTTTGTTGGGGCTGCCGGGACACCCGGCCTCGGCCGCAGTGGTCATGGAAGTGCTGGGACGGCCGTTACTCACGCGCCTGGCCGGTTTGGCCGACCCGCCTCGGTGGGGGCACACCGTGACCGCGCGGCTCTCCCGCAACCTAGCCGGAGCCACGGGCCGGGAAGATTACGTGCGGGTGCGCCTGCGCCGTGAGGGGGATACCCTGTGGGCCGATCCGGTCCTGGGGCCTTCGGGATTACTTTCCCCTCTGGTGAAAAGCGACGGTTTGGTGATGATCCCCCTGGGGGTGGAAGGCCTGCTGAAGGGGGAAGAAGTGACGGTGCAGGTGTTCGGCGGGTCCTGATGGATATCGTTATGCCCCGGCCCCGGCAAGGGGGGACCGGCTTAGAGAAGGCGCTTGCTTCGCCTGATGGTTCCCGCCACCAGCCAGCCCCCCAGGGCCGTGCCGAAAAGGAGGATGCTGGCAGGCAGGGGAACAGTTTGATAAAATGTAACGTACGTGATGCTGGCTATGGCTGATTTCTGGGACTGGTCACATAAAAAAAGCCAAAGATTTTTGCCTTGGATACCAGGATCAAAATCGGATAAAAGGAACGATGCCGGCAGGCTGGCGCTCGTAAAAACAGTATGACTAGAGTCCAAAAACGTTAAGCTCGCGCAAATCGATTGAAGTGATGAACCGGTTACCGCAAAATCTGCGTCAACTGTGAATGAGTCTATTAGCGAGCCCGTTACTGCAAAGTCATTTTTTACGAATATAGAGGGCTGCCCCACACCGGTGGCCGTAGGCCCGGTGGGAATAAAATTCACCGAAAAGTTGATGCCTTGTGTATATACGCCGTAGCTCGGGTCGTCGGAGCCATTTGGAGCCGACAAATCATAGGTGAGAAGGCCGGTGAAGAGGGTGCCTTGCGCAAAGGCGGGGTCACCCAGGGTGCTCAAGATTATTTCCCCCCTGAATTGCAGGGTAACTTCCGTGGCCTGCGCGTCCCCGCTCCAGGCCCAACCGAGGCCGGCCACGAGCAGGCACAGGATAAGCTTCTTGATCATCACGGTCTTTCCCCGTCCAAGCACTCTCCCAATGCCTTGATAATATAGGTAGAAATGAACAAGCCGGACTGCCCCTTTCCAGGCAACCCGGCTATCTTGTGGAAGACCCGTGGCTTTCCGTCCCCGCCTCACGGCGGGTTTGGCATTTTTCACTGGGACTCCATCATAATCACATCTTCCAATGCTTGTCAAATATTTTACAAGAAGCAATAGAAAGCGATTAAAATAATTCCCGCGCCATGCTCCGCTAAGGTTTGTGCAAAAACTAAGCCATAAAAATAATATCAAAAAATCAAATAGTTACATATATTAAGAGAAATAATTTGTCCTTAATTATATAATAATAGTCTATTTTATGTACAATCTCCTGTTCAGGGGGCCATGTTGGTAACGTGAGGGGTTATTTCATATCGGATGTGGGGCGGGCGCAGATAGAGGCCCGCATCATTGCGGTTCAGGTTCAATTGATTGCAAAGTCCACCTTGAGAACGAAGATAACGGGAGGTTGTGCCGCTTCTGCGCCGCATGGATACCGCGGGGCAGTGGTGGGGGGGCGTGGATAAATCGCTGAATATCCGCATGAAATCGCTGGGGGAGCGCCGGCGTGGCGGAACAGCACAGAGTGGAGGGTGGACACTCGGGTCTGCCACCAAGCGGGGCGCGGTCGATCCCCGGGAGGGAGGGATGGTTGCAGACGGTACAGCGGTTATCCATGGGGAAAAACGGTTTCCGGTTTTCGGTTTTCGGTAAAAGAATCGGGGGAAGGTTATCAGAGAGAGGGGCAAGGGGCCAGTACGGGTGGGACAGGTGGCGGGGAAAGAGTCAGCTTATACCGTTTTTCGTTGTTGGTTTTTCGTTTTTCGTTAAAAGAAGTCTTAATTTCAATAAGTTACAGATATCATTTGTAACATTTAAAAGTGAAATTGATATTAGTCTAAAGGCGGCAGGTTATTTATAGTCTTTAAGGTTTCCAGGCTGACGGTGATAACCTGGCCGATGAGGTTGAGGATGTAGCGGGGGTCATCGGCGCGGTTGGGGTCGTTGGTGATGCCGCTCCGGGGGTCGGTGCTCACCTTGTACTGGTCGATAACCCAATCGAGGGCGGAGCGGTTGCCCAGTTTATAGTCAAAAACCTCCGGTGGAATGCCATCCAGGGTGAGGAAGTTATTGTAGATGAGGCCGGTCTTGTCCGGGGTAAGTTTCATCCTGTCCACCCGCCAGTTGAGGGTCGCCCCCGCTTTTTCCACCCAGGTCAGGGGATATTCCGGCTGCTGCTCATAACGGACGTGGAGTTCGGCCAGGCGCGCCCCGGCCTTAGCAAAGCCCCAAAAATCCGGGGCCAAGGGGAGGCGGGGCAGTTCCCGGCGGAGGTTGGCGGCGTATTTCTCGCGGTAGGCGGGATGGTGGAGGAGGGCATAGACGTAATGAAAGATGTCCCATTTGGCGATAGCTTCATCCCGGTAATGAGAGCGGAATTCCTGCCAAGCCCAGTCGGTGAGGTTTTCGGCTCGCATTGAGCCATCTTCGCTATATAAATAAAATGGAAAGCATTGAGTAGCATCAATTGAAGTCAAGGCATAATTGGTAGTGTGGTTTGTACAAAAACACCAAAAATTAGACCTTCCGCCAATGCTAGGAACGCTAATTACGAGATTTTCGGATTCTGAATTATCGTTAGGATAAATTTCTTTAAAAAGACCCGGTCTATCAATCATTAAAGAATCATAATAAATATATTTTATTGTAAATGGCCTATAGGTTGATAATCTAATCCTACTAAAATTATACTCTGCTAAAGTTCCTTGCATCGTATGATTTTTTAATGTATCACTCCATTGAATTTATTCATACGAAACAAAATTATCAATTTTAATATCTTTTTTATTTTTCGCTTGAATATATTTAATAGTCTCGACGTTATAATCATCGCAGAATAATTTAATCCGCAATTTAAGAGATTTCTTAGCAAAATCATGTACAACGGCATCACGCCCTGTATTTACTCCAGGAGAAAACTTCTTAAAAATAGTCTGTATTTCCGCCTTTTTTGATATTTTATCCGCCTTTGTCCCTATTGATAAAAATGTGTCGAAAACCTTATCAATTCCTTCAGTTAACCAATTATTCTTGAGATCCGGCTTAATCTCCGTCCAATTAATATTTTTTATGGACTCCTTTTGCATTAAGAAGTTATATTTCTCTTCTTTACGCCACCATTCATCCGTTGAAGCATAATAAATATTGGCTTTCCGTTTATTTTCGTTACCATTTTTTATAAATAAATTTATTGATACACCGACTTTTATGCCGAAAACATTATGTGTAGTACCGGAGAGTTTCGGGTTCTTTCGAACATTTCCACCTAAATCTAGAATATAAATAGAATCAAAATCGTTTTCTAAATGTTTTCTCATGCCATCGAAAGTAATCTCATTTACGAAGCTATTATTCGTGATAAAAGCCACGATTCCTTCATTATGTAATCTATCCGTAGCCCAACGGATGGCCTTAACATAGGGGTCTTTTAATTTTGTTAATAATGTGGCTTTAGATGCTTTACCGTAAGTGTGCGAAACGTGGCGATCCATCATTTCATATTTACGGTTCTTATTATTGTCATTTTCATTTACCTGCCCGGCATTGTAAGGAGGATTACCTATAATTATAAAGATCGGGGTTTTTTGCTGTTTTTCCACGCGCTCCATATTCTCTTCAGAGAACTTAAATGCTCGTTGTCCAACCTCCGATAGCTCGAAGGTGTCCACCAGGCAGATGCCTTCAAAAGATTTGTAGGTCCCGGTCATTTCGAAGTAGGCGTGCTCGATGTTCATGGAGGCGATATAGTAGGGCAGCAGCATGACTTCGTTGCAGTGGAGTTCGGCGGCGTACTTGGGATCGAGTTTAGTCTTGGGAATCTCCCGCATGACGCGCATGATGAAGTTGCCGGTGCCCACAAAGGGGTCGAGGATATGGACGCCCGCATCCCCCAGGGAGCGCCCGAATTCGGCGCGCAAGAGATGGTCCACGGAGCGCACCATGAAATCCACGATGGGCTGGGGGGTGTAAACGATGCCGTGGGTGTCGGCCACCTTGACGGAATAGCCCTGGAAGAAGCGCTCATAGACGGTGTTCAAGAAGCTCTGCTTCTGGGAGTAATCGTCGATGCCGGCGGCGGTGGTTTCGATGGCGTGGTAGAAGCGGTCCAGCTTGGTTAAGAAGCCTTCCCGGCTGAAGGATTGGGAGGTGAGGGCGTCAATGACCTGGTCGATCTCATGGGCGATGATGTTGCGCTTGACGAAATCCGGGTTGTCGAAGATTTTCCGGAAGATGCGCTCGGTGAGGATGTGCTGGATGATCATTTCCTCCACCGCGGCGTCCGACAGGTTGGGGTTGAGGGCCTGGCGGCAGAGCCCGGCGAAGCTGTCAAAGGCCTGGATAAAGCGCGGATTGGTGCGATGCTCCTCCCGGATCAGGCCCAAGAGGGCGGCGGCGTGCTCCGGCAGCTTATCCTTGAACTCATTGACGGCCTGTTGCCATTCTTCAAAATGGGGCGGTTGATAGGCGAAGAAGGTTTCCAGGGCCGCAACGAGTTGTTCAGGTTGGGAGATATCCTCGTTGAAATATTCCCGGCCATCCTGATAGATGATGGCCCGATGGGGGGCTTGAAAGAGAATGTTGTCCTTGGGATAGCCCGCGTCGAATTTCTTCTGAATTTCTTTTTCCAGGTCGTCTTTGGTATCCTTGGCCTCCCAATAGCCGTGGGGAATTTTGAAGGCGTCCACCAGGGCCCCGTCCATCTTGAGATGGCGGCCGCCGCGGGCCAGGGGATATTGCTCCACCAGGGTCAGGCGGAATTGGCGGCCGCAATGACGCAAGAGCTCGGCAAAGGCCGGGGAGACCGCGCCTTCGTCGTAAAAGTCGAGATGGGCGACGGCCCGGAGTTCGTCGAAATAGGCCTTGACGGCCTTATGGGAGGGTTTGAGGTTGAGGACGGGCATGAAAGAATATTAGCAATCTTTAAGAGAGGATAGCAAGGAAAAGGAATATGGGGGGTGGCCGGAAATCAGACGACAAGAGAGGGCGACCCACCGGGTCGCCCCTACGGCGCAGGCTGAAGCCTGGGGCGACAGAGATGGGGGCGGGGCGTTTCCTGCAGGAATATATCAGGCAGGTGTCCAAGTGGAGCTTGGGCCAGAAATGCGTTCCCAAGTACAACTTGGGAACGAGGATAAAGCGGGGGTTGGTGAACGAAGATAAAGCATAAGGATGGCGGGCGGGGACGCCCGCCCTACCATCGCGGCGGGAGCACAGGCAGGAGGCCTGTGCCACCTCTCGCGAGAAATTTCCTCCGAATAAACTGAGAATGTTAATTTACGCAGGATAAAGCCTGCGGCTACCCGAAATAACTCTTTGAACGCAAATCGGAATAAGGTGCCCAAGCAGAGCTTGGGCGGAGAAGAGCGTTCCCAAGCAGGAGCTTGGGAACGAGGATAAAAACTATCTTAGGTTCACATTGCAAAGCATAAACGGGCGACCCAACGGGTCGCCCCGCCGTTATAGGGGATGGGGAGTTTGAGGGGAGGGCGGGGGAACTACAGGCGAGACGCCTGGGCCACCTTTTGCGAGAAATTTCCTCCGCATAAACGCAGGCTAAACATTCATGAACCACAAGTGTATGACCCCCTGGAATGAAAAATCCCCCCTACCCCCCTTTTTCAAAGGGGGGGTTTAAAGTCCCCCTTTGGCAAAAGGGGATTTAGGGGGATTTTGTTTTTCATGGTAAAGCCTGCGGCCACTAAGAACCTGTTTATCACAACTCATCATGGTAGCGGACCTCACATCACACGCCGGCATAGTTTCTGCTTACTGCTCACTGCTCACTGTTTACTGCTCGCTCGTCACTTCTCCCGCCAGACGACGATGAGGCCCAGGGAGAGCCAGAAGGCCTCCCGGATGCGCCGCAGAATGCTGAAGGCCGCGCCCAGGGTGAACCCCAGGTTAAAGCTCAAGGCCAGGAGAATGTTACCGCCTTCCTGGATCCCCATGGCCGCCGGGATAAAGAACCCCAGGGCCGTGAACAACATGGCCAGGGCATCGATACAGACGGCCAGGCCCCAACTGATGGGGTGTCCCAGGAGCCAAAAAATCAGGAAGACCTCCACCGAATGGAGCAGCCAGCTCAAGAAGAACAGGGAAAAAGCCAGCACGGCACGGCCCGGATATTGCCGGTAAAAGTGGGACATGGCCGTATCGAGGTTCAGCAAGAATTCTTCCTGGTTCCGGAGACAGTGAGGCACCCAGCCTCGCCGGGAGAGAAAGCGGAAGCTGTTACTGCAGGGTTCCCGGCGCTGAACCACCACGAAGATGATGCCCACGGCGGCCAGGCCCAGGGCAGCCAGGATCAGAGCCAACATGTGCGTGGCTACTTCCGGTAAAAAGATGGGAGCCAGGGCCAGCCCGGTGAAGATATACAGGGCCAGGCTCAGAACCAGGATGCCCTTGTGGATGACCACCGAGGCACTGGCCACCTCCAGCGGCACGCCGTCGGCCTGGAGGCGGGAGGCCTTGAAAGGTTCACCCCCCAGGGAGGCGGTGGGAGTAAGCTGGTTCAGGGCCTCTCCCCCGAGACGCACCCAGAAGAGGCGTCGCAGGGTCGTTTTCTCCGGCAGATGGACGAGGATGTTCTTCCAGGACAGGCACTCCAGCCAGTTGACCAACCCATAGGGCAACAGGAGCAAGGGCCAGTACCAGCCCACCTGCCAGAGGTAATGCCCCAGGGTATCCCACCCCACTTCACGCAAAATCCAGAAAAAGAAAACGGCGGCGATGGCCAGGAGAACCAGATTAATACTGCGCAACAACGTATCCTTTTTGCCTGGAGGGGCGGGTGGTCATCGGCCGGCCGGGAAGGACGGCCTCAGGTGCATCATATCAGAGTGCGCCGCATCAAGGAAGAGCTTCTACGCCCGGTTCTTCTGCCACGACAGTTTTGGGGGGACGCCGCATGAGGAAAACCAGGGGCAGCAGGCAGAGAAAGACGATGGTAAAGAACCAGTAGTCGTCGCAGAAGGCCAGCATCCTGGCTTGGCGCAGGACTTCTTGATAGAGCCCGGCCATGGCCTGGGGGGCATTCCACCACTGCCAGTTGTGCCCCAGGTCGGGAAGGGCTTGGGACATACGATGCTGCCATTCCGTAAAGGGGAGGGAAAGGGGGGTCAGGTGCTCCACCAGGCGACTTTGATGGAACTGGGACCGCCGGGATAGGAGGGTGGTGGCGGTGGCAATCCCAAAGGACCCCCCCAAATTGCGCATCAGGTTGAAGATGCCGGTGGCATTGCCCATTTTCTCCTGGGAGATGCGGGACATGGTGAGGGTGGTGAGGGACACGAAGGTGGACCCGAGACCAAAGCCCTGGATGAACCGGGGAAACCAGGCGTGGAAAAAATTAATCGTGGTGTTGTACTCGCTCATGAGGTACACGGCATAGGCATTGAGGATCAGACCCATAAACACGATCTTGCGGCTGTCCATCACCATGGTCAGCCGGCCCACCACCGGCATAATCATGATGGAGCCGATGCCCCCGAAGGCCAGGGCCCAGCCTGCCAGGGTGGCGTCGTAACCCATCAGGGTCTGGAGAAAGAGCGGCAGGAGCATGATACTGCCATAGAGGACAAACCCGAAAAAGAACATAATGGTGGTGCCGGAGGCATAGTTGCGCTCTTTGAAGAGGCGCAGGTCCACCACGGGGTGACGGGTTTTGAGCTCATGATAAATCAGGAAAATTAAGGCCACTGCGGCAATGATGGCCAGGCGGGTGATAAAGGCGGAAGAGAACCAGTCATCCCGCTCGCCTTTGTCCAGCACCACTTGCAGGGCCCCCAGGCCCACGACCAACAGTCCCAGCCCCCAGTAGTCGATACTGCCGGCCCGCTGGCCCCGGATGTAATCCGGGTCAAAAATGAACAGGAAGGTGAGGACCAGGGAGATCAGGCCGATGGGCAGGTTGATGTAGAAGGCCCAGCGCCAGGTGAGGTTATCGGTGACCCATCCCCCCATGACCGGGCCCACAATGGGGGCAATGATCACGCCGATACCCCAAATGGCCATGGCCATGCCTCGCTCCTCCACCGGAAAGGTTTCCAGCAGAATGGCCTGGGAAATGGGCTGGAGCGCTCCGCCGCCGACGCCCTGGATGATGCGGAAGACAATGAGTTCCCCCAGACTGGTGGCGGCACCGCACAACATGGAGCTCACGGTGAACAGGGCGATGCAGAGCAGGAGAAAGCGCTTGCGGCCGAACAGGGCTGAGAGCCAGCCGGTGATGGGCAGGATGATGGCGTTGGAGACCAGATACGCCGTCAGGATCCAGGTGGTTTCGTCCTCCGAGGACGCCAGGCTGCCGGCGATGTGGGGCAGGGCCACGTTGACCACCGTGGTGTCCACGATTTCCATGAAGGTGCCGGCCATCACCGCAATGGTGATCAGCCATTTGTTGACTTCCACCTGGTTGTTGTTGTTGTTGGGTATCGTCATCGTGAGAAAATGCCCTGGTTCCGGCCGGGGCTAGGTTGACGCGACTATGCGCCCCGGAATCCCACCCCCGGGGCCAGTTTCATCTACGGAAGTCCATTGAGGTCTCACGGTTGGGATGCCAGGCTGAGTCTCACTCGGGCCCCAACAGCCGTTTCCCCGTGCGCTCGCGGGTATCGATGATGACCTCGGTGGACATCCCCAGGCGCAATGGCTGGTTGGCGGGAAAAGGCGGGAGGAGCACGATTTTGACGGGAACGCGCTGGACGACCTTCACCCAGTTGCCGGTGGCGTTCTCCGGGGGCAGGAGGGAAAAGGCGGAGCCGGTCCCGGCCATGATGGAATCCACCTTGCCCTTAAATTCCACCCCGGGATAAGTATCCACCTGAACCCTGGCGGGCTGGCCGATATACACGTGGGTAAGTTGCGTCTCTTTGTAGTTGGCCTGGATCCATAATTTAGACGTTTTCAAGGGCACCAGCATCATGAGGGGCTGTCCCGCTTTGACCCAGTTGCCCACTTCCACCTGCCGCCTAGTGATGTAACCGTTGATCTTGGCAGTGATTTTGGTATAGCCCAGGTTGAGGCGGGCCTGTTCCAACTTCGCTTTGGCTTCCTTGATGGCCGGCTGCTCTTCCAGGGGGATGTCGGTGGACCCGCCGATGGCAGCCAGAGACTCGTTTAACTCCCGCTGGGCTCTCGTCACTTCCGCCTGGTTGATTCGGTAGCGGGTTTCCACCTGGTCCAGGGTCTGCTTGGGGATGGTGCGGCGCGCAAACAGGTTGGTATAGCGGGTCTTATCCAGGCCGGCCATATGGAAATTGGCCTCGGCCTGGGGCACCCGGGTGCGGGCGGTGGCCACCCGGACATAAGCCTGGGCCAGTTCCTGGCGGAGGCGGCCCAGGTTGCCCTCCTGCCTGGCCACCTCGGTCTCGTAATCCTGGGGCTCCAGGGTTACCAGGACCTGGCCGGGGGTGCCGTGCTGGTTATTGTCCACCAGAATCTTGGCCACCCGCCCATCCACTCGGGCCGCAATGACGCTTACATAGCCGGCCACATAGGCGTCGTCGGTACTGATATGAATATGAATGTAGATCCAATAGGCAACCCCGCCTCCCACCGTGAGGAGGACCAGAAGGCCAATACTTAAACGGAGGAGAGCTTTACGGGACATGGTTTAATTGCTTTTCCTGGGGAAGGAGTTCGGCGATGCTGCCGATAGCCCACAGCATCTGGGCCTTGGCCATCTGATGATCGTACACCGCAGTCCAGTAGTTGACCCGGGTTCTGGTCAAAAGGGTCTCGGCGTCGATGACGTCGGTGGCGGTACCGACACTTTCTCTATACCGCTCTTCATTGAGACGCAGATTTTCCTCGCCCTGGGTCACCGCGGTCTCGGTGGTCTTGATGCGGTCCACGGTCTCTTTGATTTTCAGGTTAGCCGTCTGGACATCCAGGCGGACCTGCTCATTGAGATCCTTATGTTGCTCCTGGAGTTGCTCCACCCTGAGCCTGGCCTGGGAGACCGCGGCCTTGGTGTCCAGCCCGGAAAAGATGTTCCAGGACAAGCCGAAGATCGCAAACCACTGGGTGTTATGCACCAAGGAATCATTGTTTTGATACGCATAACCCGCCTGGGCGTAAAACTTGGGGAAGTACTGGGCCCGGGTCTCCGCCACCGTCTTTTCCTGCTGCCGGATGCGATCTTCCGAGGCTTTGAGATCGCTCCGTTCCTTCAGGGCCACATTGGTGGCCCGGTCCAATTCCCAGGGTTTGAGCACGATATTTTCATCTTTCAAGACCGTGGGGGCAGTCACAGGCAGCATCAGAACTTTGTTCAATGTCGACCGGATGTCGATATAATCGGTTTCGGCCACGATGAGGTTCTGTTCCGCATCAGCCAGCGAGACCTTGGCCTGGAGCACATCATTGAAGGTGACGACCCCAAACTGGTACTGGTCCTGGGCAATCCGCAGATGCTCTTTAAGGTCGAAGACATTCTGCTTCGCCACTTCCACCATTTTTTGGGCCCGGAGGGTCTTGAAGTACCCCTGGGCCACCGTCAGGAAGACGTTGTCCCGGCTCTGAGCCGTGTCCAGGAGGCTGGCCTGATGGCCCTTGATGGCAGCCAGGTATTTGGAGGGGGTGCCCCAGAAATCAAAGAGCAACTGGTTCACCGTCGTCTGGCTGCTCCAGAAGTTCCGGTTGGTCTGGGGAAAGGAGACCCCGCCGGTACTCCCGGGAAGTCCAATGCCGAGCTTGAACTTCAAGGGATCGTCATAAATGGTCTGGCCCACCTGGGTGTTGACCTGGGGGAGCAGTCCCGATCGGGCCCGGACCACCTCCTCACCGGCGATGAGGGCCTGCAGGCGGCTGATCTTTAGATTGGGGTTGGCTTTCCAGGCCAGGCGCAGGGCTTCTTTCAAGTCCAGGCGGGGAGCCGGGGGTTCGGCGGCCCCGCCAGAGCAGACCGTCACACTCCACATCGCCAAAACCAACCCGAGCACTCGCCAAAGATTCTTGGCCATCACAGGGCCCTTTCCTCTACAGGAGCTTGCTTTCCCCGGATCAAACCGGAGGAGAGCAGGGTGAGAATCACCGGCAACGCCTCTTTGGCTACATCAACTTTTTCTTCGGCTTTCTGATAATAACCGGTGGCCCGGACCAACCCTCTGATCAAGAAAGTCAGGAGGCGGGGATTGGCGGGAATGAACTGGCCGGCGGCAATGCCTTCGGTGAACAGGCGCGTAAGCAGGGTCACAAATCTCTCTTCCATTTCCTGGTAGCGGGACCAAAATCCCGGTCTGGATTCCCGTCCCCCACTGAGCAATTCCCGGGCATAAATCGGGAACAACAACCGCTCCCGGTTAAGATACTCCAAAAGGACGGAAACCATCCGCGGTAATTTATCCGCCGGCGTCCCCGGAGCCATGAGGCTTGCCTCCAAGTCTTGCAGGATATTTTCCCCCACCTGGGCGATGAGGGCCTCGATGAGATCGTCCTTACTTTGAAAATAGAGGTACAGGGTCCCCTTGGCCACCCCGGCGACCCCGGCGATCTCTTCCATGGTCATGGCTTCCAAGCCGCGCTCCTCCAGGAGCTGCCGGGCCGCACGCAGGATCTCCCGGGTGCGAAACGCCGTGACGATTTCTTTCTTGGTGGCTCGGGGCGACGCGGTCATTTCTCAGGCATGGGCTGCAGATGGATTGACGGACTATGCATATCGAGGACCGATATAATGACTATTGGGTCATTTTAATGACTATATAGTCAATATTAGCTTTCCCCGCCCTTGTCAAGAAAAACTTGCAAATTCACATGCCTCTGTTTAGACTAGAAAATATCAATAGGGCTTACAGGAGACGACCATGCATCGTCGTGATTTCTTTAAATATATTGGGGCGTTAGGCCTGATGAGCGGAGCCGGTCGACTGGTGTTGCCGGAAGAAGTTTGGGCCATGGCCCCCCAGCAAACGCCTCAACCCGTCGTGGCCAAAGCTCAGGGGACCAATTATGCCAATCTGGTGGGAGATACCATCCAGGCCCTGGGCGGCATGAAAAAGTTCGTCCATGCCGGTGAAGTCGTGGTAGTCAAGCCCAATATGGCCTGGGACCGGCCCCCGGAGATGGCGGCCAATGCCAATCCCGCGGTGGTGCGCCGGGTGGTGGAGCTCTGCCTGGAGGCCGGGGCCAAGCAAGTCAAGGTCCTGGACAACACCTGCCACGACGCCCGCAGGTCCTATGTCAACTCCGGCATCAAGGCGGCGGTCGAAGGCATTAAAGACCCCCGGGCAGTGGTGCAATACGTGGATGATCGCCGGTTCGTCGAAGTCAAGATCGAAAAGGCCAAGGCCCTGAAAAAATGGTATTTTTATAAAGATATCCTGGAAGCCGACCGCTTCATCAACATCCCCATTGCGAAAGATCACTCCGAGGCCCGCCTCACCATGTGCCTGAAGAACATGATGGGGGCCATCGGCGGCTGGCGAGGCCGCATCCACGTGGGCCTGCATCAGAACATCGCCGATATGAACCTGCTGTTGCGTCCCGATCTCCATGTCCTGGATGCCACCCGCATTCTGGTGAGAAATGGACCTTCCGGGGGCCGGCTCGAGGATGTGGAGGTGAAAAACCTGGTGTTCGCCGGTACCGACCCGGTAGCCCTCGATGCGGTGGGCACCGGCCTGTTCGGCATGAAGCCCGCGGATATCGGTTATATCATCAAATCCCATCAGGCCGGCCGGGGTGAAATGGACCTGAACAAGATCAAAATGATCTAAAATCGGCACCCCAAGGGTCAAAAACATTTCCGACTCTCAACCTTAAAATGCAGAAAAAGATGTAGGGGCGGTGCGCGCACCGCCCCTATCAGATTTTTGGGCTCATCATATCCTTATCCGGGATATGATCTCACTTGGCAAAACTTATGAATAATCAAGGTATTTCCCTCAGCAACCGCAACTGGGCACGCCTGCGCCGGGTTACTCAGATCCTCTTCCTGGCGCTGTTTGTGTGGCTGTTTTTGAAAGCCGAATACGCCGGCCAGAATCACCTGGCCTGGCCGGTGGACCTGTTCTTCCGTTTCGATCCCCTGGTCCTGGCAGCTCATCTTTTGACTTTCAGCCCCCTGGTGGCCGGGCTGTTCTGGGCCCTGGTCATGGTGGCCCTGACCTTTATCCTGGGCCGGTTTTTCTGCGGCTGGCTCTGCCCCCTGGGGACGACTCTGGACGGAGCCCGCCGGCTCCTCTTCACTCCCCGTCCCGACCGCGGCGTGGCGGCCCGGTGGCGCCGGGGCAAATACTACCTGCTGATCGCCCTGCTGGTGAGCACGCTCTTTTCGCTGAACCTGGTGGGGCTGTTTGACCCCCTGTCCCTGCTCTACCGCACCCTGGCCATCGTGCTTTACCCGGCCTTCGGCTATGGAGTAGAGAAAGCGGGACTCACCCTCTACCGCCTGGGGCCGCCCGTTACCTACGTGAGCGAGCCGCTCTATCAATTTTTCAAGGCCACGGTGCTGCCCTTCCGGCCCCTGGTCTACCTGCTGCCCGTTTTCACCCTGGTGCTCTTCGCCCTGGTGGTGGCCGCGGAACGGGTGGATCGGCGCTTCTGGTGCCGGGCCCTCTGTCCCCTGGGAGCCCTTTATGGGCTGATCGCCCGCTTTTCCCTCCTGCGGCGGCGGCCCGCAGCCCTGTGCCCCGATTGCGGCGACTGCACCGAGATATGTAAAATGGGGGCCTTTGCGCCGGAGATACCCGCCCGCCACCAGAGCACCGAATGCCAGCTCTGCCTCCGGTGCCTGGAACAATGCCAGAAAGAGGACCGGGTGAGTTTTACCTGGACCTCCAAGGCGCCCCGGGCGCCCCTGGACCTGGGCCGGCGCCAGGTGATCACGGCTATGGCCGCGGGCGCCGTAGCCGTGCCTTTGGTACGCCTGGGCTCCCTGGCCCGACGGCCCGACGAGTTTCTCATCCGGCCCCCCGGGGCCCAGAGCGAAGCGGAGTTCCTCTCCCGCTGCATCCACTGCGGCCAGTGCATGAAGGTCTGCCTGACCAACGGCCTCCAGCCGGTGCTGTGGGAAGCGGGTTTGGAAGGGCTGTATACCCCGCGGCTCATACCCCGCATGGGCTACTGCTCTTATTCCTGTAACCTGTGCGGGCAAGTCTGCCCCACCGGCGCCATCCCCCACCTCAAACTTGAGGTAAAGCAGGCCACGGCCCTGGGGACCGCCACCATCAATCGCACCCGCTGTATCCCTTACACCGAGGGCACCGATTGCCTGGTGTGCGAGGAACACTGCCCCGTCTCCCCCAAAGCCATCACCTACTCCGAACAGGAGGTCGTCAACCTCCAGGGGGAACGGCTGAAGGTCAAACTGCCCATGGTGAACCCGGACCGCTGCATCGGCTGCGGCAACTGCGAACACGTCTGCCCCGTGGGCGGCGCCGCCGCCATCCGGGTGAAGCGGTC
>JBAVUP010000046.1:0-44304 GCA_049696835.1 Desulfobaccales bacterium | reverse complement strand
GTTGAAGATCCGTGGAATGTCCATTTCGGGAAATCTCCTTATGGGTGTGAATAGATTCGGTCACGGCCTAACAGTATTAATAGGCCAATTTTATCAACGGATAACTGCTGGTTCCCAAGCTGCGCTTGGGAAGGCCGCGGATGTGCCCAAGCTGAGCCTGGGCGGCAAATTCGTTTCCGAGTGCAACTTGGGAACGAGGACCTAACGAGGACCTATTCATGCAATGGTGCGCAGTGCGCACCCTACGTTTGCCGGTTACCGGCCTGGCGAGGGGCTGGCCGCCGGGGCCTGGGGGCCGGGGCCGCCGCCGGGCTGAGGCAACTTCGGTTTGAATAAGCCCGTCTCTTTAAAGCCCATGAGCCCCTGGGGCCGAAAGATCATGAGCAGGACCAGCAAGAGCGGCCCCACCACCCAGCGCCAGATGCCCAGGGGCCGCAACAACTCCAGCATCACCGTAAAAATGGTGGCCCCCAATAGCGACCCCGTCAGGCTGCCCACCCCGCCCAGGTACACCATGACCAGCATGTCGGTGGATTTCAGGATGGAAAAGCTCCGGGGGTTGATGAACTGGAGCAGATGGGCGTACAACCCGCCGGCCACCCCGGCGAAGAAGGCCGAAATGAGGAAGGCGTAAATCTTCAGGCGCCGGGTATCCACGGTGGTCAGGTTGGCGGCCACCTCATCTTCCCGGATGGCGGTAATCCCCCGCCCGAAATTGGAGTACACCAGGTTGCGCAGCATCCACAGGGTGAACATCACCCAGGCCGCCACCCAGAAGAGGGTGGTGAGCCGGGGCATGCCCAGGTAACCCCGGGGCCCCCCCAGGCTCGAGATATTCTCCAGGACGCTCTTGACGATCATGTTGAAGGCCAGGGTGACGATGGCCAGGTAATCCCCCCGGGTGCGAAAGGAGGGATAGGCCACCACCAGCCCCGCCACCGCCGCGGCGGCGCCGCCGCATACCAGGACCGCGGGGAAGGCCAGGGCCACCCAGGCCCGGGGCAGCACCGCCACCGTCAGCACCGACGCCACGTACGCCCCGATGCCCATGAACCCGGCGTGGCCCACGGAAAACTCCCCCATGTAGCCGTTCACCAGGTTGAGGCTCAAGGTCAGAATCATATTGATCCCCACGTACATGAGGATCTGCACCACGTAGGGGTTGAGGGCGCCGGCCGCGGGCAAACCCCAGGCCAGGAATAGTACGAGGGCCGCTCCCACCCAGATAAGCCAGCGACGCGGTGCCATGAAGTCTACCTGTGTGAGCTATCAGTTATCAGCTCAAAAATAATTCTGGAATCATACCTGTGTAGGGGCGGGTTTTAAACCCGCCCCTACAGTCGTGCAATTTAGGCTGCCCGCATATTAGTTCTGAGCCCCCACCCCCAATCTCTTAGGCCGGGGAAGGCGGGATACCCTCCTTCCCCGGCCCAGTACACGGGTTGGGAGGGGGGGGGTTGGGGGGAGGTCAGGGATGTGAATCCCTGGCCCTCCCCCCAAAATCATCTCATACCCTCTCAAACACCGAGCGGCCCAGGAGGCCCGTGGGTTTAAAGACCAGGAGCACCAGGAGCAGGGAGAAGGCCACGAAATCCCGGTAGGTGGAGGACGGTAGGAGCACCGGGGTGAAGACCTCCACCGCGCCCAGGATAAAGCCCCCCAGCATGGCCCCCCGGATGTTGCCGATGCCTCCCACCACCGCGGCGATGAAGGCCCACCAGCCGATGCGCACCCCCATGAGGGGGTCCAGCACCGGGTAAGCCAGGCCGAACAACAGACCTCCCGCCGCGGCGATGGCGGAGCCGATGGCGAAGGTCAGGGAGATGACCCGGTCCACCGGCACCCCCATGAGGGGCACGATGGGCCGGTTATAGGAAATGGCCCGCATAGCCATGCCCAGCACGGTCCGCCGCACCAGGAAGTCCAACAGGATCATGAGGGCTGCGGCCATCACGATGATGAGCACCTGCAGGGGAGTGATGGTCAGGCCGGCCACCTCCCAGGACCTCATGGTGATAAGGTTTGGGAAGTGCCGGGGCTCCGGCCCCAGGATGCCCAACGTAAAGTTCTCCAGGAATAGCCCCACTCCCAGGGCGGTGATCACCGCCGACACCCGGGGCGCCTGGCGCAGGGGGCGGTAGGCCAGGCGCTCGATGGTCACTCCCAACAGGGCCGTCAAGACCATGCTGAAGATCAGGGCCCCCAGGAAGACCACCACCAGGGGCAGGTTAAGGGGCAGGCCCAAGAGCAAGGTGGCCCCGGCGAGGGAAAGGTAGGTCCCCACCATGAAGATGTCCCCATGGGCGAAGTTGATCATGGTGAGGATGCCGTACACCATGGTGTAGCCCAGGGCGATGAGGGCGTAGACGCTCCCCAACTGCAGGGCGTTCAGGGCATTTTGGGCCAGGAGCTGAAACATGGGTGGTCACCGAGGCAGGGCAGCGCAAAAAAGCCCGTCCCGCCGGTAAAATTAGGTGGTGGGGCGGCCGTCTCTGGCCGCATCCCTGTACCGGCAAAATAAAGCCAGCATTGTCATGAAAAGCCGGGTTGAAAGCAACAAGCTCTGTGGGAGTCAGAATAATTTTGGGGCACAGGCAAGGTGCCCGTGCCACCCGGGTTTTTCACCGAAAACAGAAAACAGAAAACCACCCTCAAGGCTGCACGGCGGCAAAGTAGTTAAATTTGCCGTCTTTAATCCGGATAATAACCGCGCTCTTGATGGGATCGCCGGTACCCTGGAACTTCATCTGCCCGGTCACCCCCCGGTATTCCCTGATCGAGGCCAGGGCGTTCCGCACCTTTTGGCGATCCAGGCTCCCGGCCTGGGTGATGGCCAAGCACAGCAACTTCCCGGCGTCATAGGTAAGGGCGGCCACATCATCAGGCTTCTTGCCGTACTTCGCGGTATAGTCCTGGATAAATTTCTGAGCCGTGGGCGTGGCGATATCCGGCGCGTAGTGGGTGCTGAAATAACAGCCTTCCAGGTCGGCCCCACCCAGGGTCAGAAGCTCGGCGCTGCCCCAGGAGTCGGAGCCGATGATGGGACAGGGGACCCCCAAGCGCCGGGCCTGCTGCACTTGCAGAGGCACTTCGTTGTAGTAATTGGGGAGAAACAGCACCCCGGGGTTGGCCGCCTTGATAATGGTGAGCTGGGAAGAAAAATCCTTATCATCCTTGGTATAGGATTCAAAGGCCACCACCTTGCCGCCGGCGGCCTCGAAAAATTTCTTGAAGAACTCGGCAATGCCTTTGTTATACTCCGACGCCACGTCATAGAGCACCGCCGCGGTTGGGGCCTTGAGGGTGTCCCGGGCGAACTTGGCCATCACCTGCCCTTGAAAATCGTCGATAAAGCAGGCCCGAAACACAAATTTCTTGCCTTCCGTGGTCTTGGGATTGGTGGACCAGGGGCTGATCATGATCACCCCGGCATCTTCACAGATCTGGGCCGCGGGAATGGCGTTCCCCGAGGCGTTGGGACCGATGATGGCCAGAACGTTGTTCTGGCTGATAAGTTTCTGCGCCGCCGCGGCCGCGGACTCGGCCTTGTCTTCGTTATCTTCAATAAACAGCTTGATGGGATACGGTTTATCACCCACCTTGAGGCCGCCGGCCTGATTCACCTGGGCCGCCATGAGCTCCGCCGCGTTCCTGCACGAATCCCCCACCGTCGGCTTGCTGCCGGTCAGCTCGGCATTGACGCCGACGCGTATGTCCTTGCTCTCCGGCGAGCCGCAGCCCCCAATCAAGCCCAGGCTCACCAGGAAAATAATCGCGGTCCATTTGTGCCGAATCATCGGGCGCTCCTTCCGGGATTGAATTAACCCCGGGGCGGCCACGTCCCCCAGGGTGATTACCGGTTAGCAATCTACCAAAGGCAACGCGGCTCCGTCAACTGCAAAGAACCGGCGGCAAGCGTTCCCCCTGGGACCGGCCCCTCCAGCCCGGCGGCCTGGCCCTCCCCACGGAATCTCATTGCCAGAAAGTGGTCTTCAGCCTAAAATGGCCGCGTTATGAATCGGAGCTGAAAACCTTTTTGCGGGGCGAGGGACCTTTGGGGGACGGAGATCCTCCCTCAATTCCTGCCCCCTCTTCCCATACCACAGGAGCCCGTATGGACCAGACCGCCACCGAGGACCTGAGTGTCAAACAGCAAATTTTGCGACGCATTTATCTCTTCTCCGGAGTAGCGCCAGCCGATCTGGAGACCCTGGCCCGCATGGCGGTGAGGAAAACGTTCCCCCGGCAAGCCACCATCTTTGGGGAGGGCAAAGAGGCCCAGGGCTTCTATATCCTCATCACCGGCCAGATCAAATTGGTCAAGACTTCGCCGGACGGCAAAGAATACATCATCCGCCTGGTGGGGGCCGGCGAGACCTTCGCGGAGGCCGCGGTCTTCGGGGAAATTCCCTATCCGGCTACGGCCATCGCCTTGGAGGACTGCCACACCTTATTCTTCCCCAAAGCCCCGTTTCTCCATCATCTGGCCGCCTCTCCGACCCTGGCCCGCAACATGCTGGCCACCTTGAGCCGTCTGATGTTTCACCTCACCAGGCAATTGGAGGATCTCTCCCTAAAAGAAGTTTCAGCTCGACTGGCCCGTTATATCTTGGACCGGTGTCAAACTACCCAGGGCAAGATTGCCCCGGGATTGTCTTGCGAGTTACCCACCACCAAAACTCACCTGGCCGCGTATCTGGGAACCATCAGCGAAACGTTATCTCGGACTTTGTCGCGTTTTAAGAGTATGGGGATAATAGAAGTTGATAAGGGCAAGATAACGATCCTTGACCCCATCGCGTTAGAAAAAATGGCTCAGGGAACTAAATCTTGAGTTGTCCTATGCCATTCTGACAGTCGGTTTATGAATGATAAAAATTTTTAGGGTGGTGATAAAAAAGTTACAATATAAAAAAATTCCTTGACAAATAAAATCGTAATTCAATATAAAATTCATGTACGGTTTTCTTAAAATTAATCCTAATACGATAATTAAACAGGATAGAGAAAGGAATGGTGGCTATGGCAAGCGAGGTACTAAAATTAACGGCTCAGATTGTGATTTCTCATGCGTCAATGAGTGAACTTACCCCCAAAGAATTAGTAGATGAGATTAAAGACATCTATAACGTTCTTGCCGCGTTGGGAGGTGGCGAAGCCTTATTGGAGGCTGTCGGGGCTCCCGAGAAGGGTGTAGAGGTTGAAGTATTCAAGAAACCACCGATTCCCCTCGATGAAATTGTTAAAGAAAAATATGTCGTCTGTCTGGAATGCGGCAAGAAAATGCGGACCCTTAAGGCTCATCTGCGCAAAGCCCATCACCTGGCGCCGGCTGAATACTTCCGCAGATATGGCCTTGACCCCAAGAAATATCCCCTGGTGTGCAAAGAATACTCCGAACAACGGCGTAAGCTGGCCAAGGAAAAAGGCTTAGGGGCACGCGGTTCCCGGCGTAAGGCCTCTTCTTAACCATATTTACCTGGAGCCTTAACTGGCTCGCCCAGGCCAAGTCGCCTCGAGGTCCGTATTATCAGGACGGGGACGAGAGGGACCGCTACGGTCCCTTTTCGTTTGGCGGCCTCCGGCGGCATAACGCCCGGGAGGGCGGGCTTCTGGGCCCGCCTTGCCCCAGAGGATGAGGTGCATCGGGCGTGGTGCGGCACTTCTCCTTCTTAGCCCCTCGGGTTTTGGCCATCTTAGGTTCTTGAGTTTTGCCGCCGAGGGGGTTACATTAAATTATTATGCGTCTAAGTCTTAACTGGTTGGCTGATTTTGTGGACCTCGACCTGGAACCCCAGGCCTTAGCGGATCGACTGACCATGACCGGCCTCGAAGTCGAGGCGGTGGAGGCCGTGACCCCGGATTTTTCCGGGGTGGTCGTGGGCAAAGTTTTAAGCGTGGACCGCCACCCCCAGGCGGACCGGCTGCAGGTGGCGGCCGTGACCACCGGCAGTCAGACTTACCGGGTGGTGTGCGGCGCCCCCAACGTGCAGGCGGGTGGTCTTTACCCCTTCGCGCCCCCCGGGGCCACCCTCGCCGGCGGCCACAAGATCAAGGCCGCCAAGCTCCGGGGCGTCCTCTCCGAAGGTATGCTCCTGGCGGAAGATGAGCTGGGCCTGTCCCCGGATCATGTGGGGCTCATGGAGATCCCCCAGGACTTGCCCCTGGGCCGGGATTTCGCTGCAGCCCTAAATCTGGCGGACACGGTCCTTGAAGTCGCCATCACCGCCAATCGCGCCGACTGCCTGAGCGTCCTGGGCCTGGCCCGGGAGGTGGCGGCGCTGTTGGACCGGCCCCTGCGCCATCCCGAGGTCAACGTGGCTCCGGCCACTGAGCCCGGTCTCCAGGCCCGGGTAACCATCCTCGACCCGGTACACTGCCCCCGTTATGCCGCCCGCCTCCTTACGGGCCTTACCGTCAAGCCTTCGCCCTTCTGGCTGCGCCGCCGCCTGGAGGTGGCAGGCTTACGGGCCATCAACAACCTGGTGGACGTCACCAACTACGTGCTCCTGGAGTTCGGCCAGCCCCTCCATGCCTTCGATTTTGCGCGCCTTGCCGGCGGCGAGATCGTGGTGCGCTTGCCCCGGCCTGACGAACAGAGCTTCACCACTCTGGACGGCACCGACCGCCGGCTCGATCACGAAACCCTGCTCATCTGCGACGCCGAAGGCCCCGTGGCCCTGGCCGGCATCATGGGGGGTCTCGATTCCGAGGTCATCGAGTCCACCACCCAGGTGCTCATCGAAAGCGCCTACTTCAATCCCCGTACCATCCGCCGGACCTCCAAGCGCCTGGGGCTGAGCACCGAGGCCTCCTATCGCTTCGAGCGCGGGGTGGACCCCGAGGGGGTGATCCACGCCCTGGAGCGGGCCACCCAGCTCATGAGCGAGGTGGGCGGCGGCCGAGCCGCGGCCGCGCGCCTGGACGAGTATCCCGCCCCCATCCAACACCCCCGGCTCAACCTCAGGGTTCCCCGGGCCAACCAGGTGTTGGGCACCGATTTTTCCTCCGAGCAGATGCTGCACCTGCTGCGGCGTCTTCATCTCCCGGCCCTGGCCGTGGATGCGGAAAACCTGGTGCTCCAGGTGCCTTCCTTCCGGGGCGACCTCGAGCGGGAGGTGGACCTCGTCGAAGAGATCGCCCGCCTGGCCGGCTTTGACGCCATCCCGGTGACCCTGCCCACCGGCGTCGTGGCCACCCCCCGCCCCGGCCCCGCGGCGTACCTTAAGCTCGCGGCCAAAGAACTGCTCCTGGGCCTGGGATTCTTCGAAGTGATCACCTATGCCTTTCAATCCGAGCGTCTGGGGGCCCTGATGGCCGCGGCGGACGCCCCCGTGCTCCGCCTGGCCAATCCCTTGAGCGAAGAGCAGGCCGTGATGCGCACCTCCCTGCTCCCGGGCCTGCTGGATACCCTGCGCCGCAACACCTTGCGGCAGAACCTGGATGTGCGCCTCTTCGAACTCTCCAAGGTCTTCGAGCCCCGGCCCGGAGAGGACCTGCCCCACGAGGAGCATTGGCTCACCGGGCTGATGTACGGCGCCCGGGAAGAGGTCGGCTGGAATACCAGCCGGGAGACCGTCAATTTCTTCGACCTCAAGGGTGCGGTGGAAACCCTGCTGGACGGGCTCCTGATCCCCGACGTCACCTTCTCCCCCGAAGGCCTGCCCGACTACCTGCGGTACGGGGCCCGGGTCTTTTCCGGGAAGCAGGACCTGGGCGTCCTGGGGGAACTCCGGCCGGACCTCGGCGACCGCCTGGACCTCGAAGGCGACCTCTTCGTGTTCAACCTCAAGGTCGCCGCCCTGTGCCGGACCTCCGTGCCGCCCCTCTTTACCCCGTTGCCCCGCTATCCCGCGGTCTATCGGGATATCGCCCTGGTATTGCCGAACCGCGTGCCCGCCGCCCGGGTGGCTGAAACCCTGTTCGAACACGGCCGCCCCTGGTTGGTGGAGGCCCGCCTCTTTGACGTTTATGCCGGCGACCCCGTCCCCCCCGGCAAGCGCAGCCTGGCCTTCCGCCTGTCGTATCGCGACCCGGAGCGCACCCTGACGGATGAGTTGGTAAATTCCCATCATCAGGCCCTGGTGACGGCCTTGGAAAAGGATCTGGGAGCCGAACTGCGTTAAGATTCCGTAGGGCGGGAAAGCGAAGCGCATCCCGCCTTTAGGCTTAAGTCTTTTTCTGACCACTAACCACTGGCCACTGACCACTGTGGAAGAAGATTTCCCCCGTAAGGCCTTTTATACCATCGGTGAGGTCAGCCGCCTCACCGGCGTGAAAACCCACGTGTTGCGGTACTGGGAGACCCAGGGCAAGCTCCTCAAACCCAACCGCCGCGCCTCCCGCCACCGCTTATACCGCCCCGCCGATATCCAGCTCATCTTCGAAATCAAGCGTCTCCGGGAAGAAGAAAAGTTGAGCCTGGCCGCCATGCGCCGCCAGATGCACCACAAACCCGAGCACCACCGCCTGCTGCCGCCCCCTCCCCTGTCTGCCGCTGCCCCGGAAAACCAAATGTTGACCCTGCTCCGCACTATCCGGGACGAGCTCCTGGCCCTGAAGGACCTTTTGGAATAACCCCACGCCTTGGTGAACCGCCCCCGGGGCTGGTTGCCGGCCCTGCCCTCCCGTAACCCATCTTTCCTTCAATCAAAAAATCGCCGCAGGATGGTTTTTGAAAAAAGGATGTCTATCTTTGAAGCAACAATTTTGTTAACCGTCTCCAGGGAGGTGGCCTTCTCTTCCGCGGTGCCGCGGTCCTGCCCCTTCAGCATAACTTCGCCGCAGCAGCGAATTTTGCGCGGCTTCGAGAAAATGAGCAATTTTTGTCTTAAGTCAAGGCCGGGGACCCTCCGGGGGATTAGATTACCCTCAGCAGCGCCGAAAATCACCGAACCAGTTAACCAAACCATTTATGATAAGGAGGCAGGAGATGTTTTGTTATCAATGCGAGCAGGCGGCCAAGGGCGAAGGGTGCACGGTTCTGGGTGTGTGCGGCAAGAACGCCGAGGTGGCGGCCCTTCAAGACTTATTGATCTATAGCCTCCAGGGCCTGTCCATGTTTGCCGTGGAAGGTCGTAAGGTCGGCGTCAGCGACCGTGACGTCAATGTCTTTACCTGTGAGGCCGCCTTTTCCACCTTGACCAACGTGGACTTCGACCCCGACCGCCTGGTCAAATTGATCCGCCGGAGCGTCGAACTACGGGAACAATGCAAAGAGAAAGTTCGCCAGGCCGGGGGTAAGGTGGATATCGTGGCCGTCCCCGCCACCTTCAAGCCCGCAGCCACCCTGGACGGCCTGCTCAAGCAGGCGGAAGCGGTGGGCCTCAAATCATATCCCGCCGCCGACGCCGATATCCTGGCCCTCAAGCACACCCTGCTGTTCGGCATCAAGGGGGTCTGCGCCTACGCCGACCACGCCCGGATTTTGGGGCAGGAAGACGACAAGGTCTATGCCTTCATCCATGAGGGCCTGGCCGCCACCGCCACCCCCGACCTGGGCCTGAACGAGATGCTGGGGCTGGTGCTCAAATGTGGCGAAATCAACTTGCGGACCATGGAGCTGCTGGACGCGGCCAACACCGGCCGCTACGGCCACCCGGTGCCCACCCAGGTACCCCTGGGCCATAAGAAGGGCAAGGCCATCCTGGTTTCCGGGCACGATCTCCTGGATCTGGAAGAAATCCTCAAGCAGAGCGCCGGCAAAGGCATCACTGTCTACACCCACGGCGAGATGCTCCCCTGCCACGGCTACCCCGGCCTGAAAAAATACCCCCATTTCTACGGCCACTTCGGCACCGCCTGGCAGAACCAGGCCAAGGAATTCGCCCAGTTCCCCGGCGCCATCGTCATGACCACCAACTGCATCCAACGGCCCCAGGAAGCTTACGCCCCCAACCTCTTCACCCGGGGCCTGGTGGGCTGGCCCGGCATCACCCACATCTCCGACCTCAACTTCAAACCGGTGATCGACAAGGCCCTGGCCCTCCCCGGCTTTGCCGAAGACGAGAACGGCCGGTCCGTCATGGTCGGCTTTGCCCGCAACGCCGTCCTCGGCGTCGCCGGCCAGGTCATCGAGGCCGTCAAGAACAAGCAGATCCGCCATTTCTTCCTGGTGGGCGGCTGCGACGGGGCCAAACCCACCCGCAACTACTACACCGAATTCGTGGAAAAGGTCCCCCAGGACTGCATCGTCCTGACCCTGGCGTGCGGCAAGTTCCGCTTCTTTGACAAGCAGTTGGGCGATATCGGCGGCATCCCCCGCCTCCTGGACGTGGGCCAGTGCAACGACGCCTACTCCGCCATCCAGATCGCCGTGGCCCTGGCCAACGCCTTCGGGGTCGGCGTCAACGACCTGCCCCTGTCCCTGATCCTGTCCTGGTATGAGCAAAAGGCCGTAGCCATCCTCCTGTCTCTCCTCTACCTGGGCATCAAGAACATCCGCCTGGGCCCGTCACTCCCGGCCTTCGTCACCCCCAACGTCCTGGACGTGCTGGTGAAAAACTTCGACATCAAACCCATCACCACCCCGGACGAGGACCTGAAGGCCATCCTGGGATAGGAGAATCTGGGGGCTGACGTTACGGCGCCGGCCCCTTAAGTCCGGATTGCCTGCCCGGCCTTAAAGATCAGCTTGCCCAGGCGATAAATCTTCAAGGGAACATTTACGGGTTAGGGAAGACTTGCGGGTCGTCCCTAACCTTCTTATTTTAATGAGAGTACCACGGGAGGCCATATGAGACTGACGGGAGTGAGAAACCTGGTCCTGGCATTAATCGTGATTTGGTTGACTCCATGGGGAGTAATGGCTCAAGATCTCCAGCCGTTATCCATCTCCATGGAAGGTTATAACTATCCCTATAAAGTGGATTTTTTGAGCCTAAACCTGGAAGGCCAGGACCTGAAGATGGCCTATATGGACGTTCTCCCCGAAGGCAAGGGGAACGGGAAGACCGTCCTACTCTTGCACGGCAAGAACTTCCCCGGCGCTTACTGGAAAGGAACTATTCGGACCTTATCCCAGCATGGTTTCCGGGTGGTGGTGCCGGACCAGATCGGCTTCGGAAAATCCTCCAAGCCCAATATTCACTATAGCTTTCACCTGATGGCCGCCAATACCAAGAAGCTGCTGGACCACCTGGGCATCAAGGAAATTGCGGTGGTGGGGCATTCCATGGGGGGGATGCTGGCCACCCGCTTTGCCCTCATGTACCCGGAGACCACAACCCGGTTGATTCTGGAAGATCCCATCGGCCTGGAGGATTACCGGGTTTTCGTGCCGTACGCCCCGCTGGAGGTCCTGTACGCCAATGAGTTGAAGGCCAATGAAGAGAGTATCCGCAATTACCACAAGACGTATTACGTGCATTGGAAGCCGGAATACGATGAATATGTGAAGATTGCGGCGCGTCAACGCTTGAGTGGCGAATATCCCCGCTTGGCCATGTCTTCGGCGCTTACGTATCTGATGATTTATGAGCAGCCGGTGTGCCATGAATTTCCCCAGGTCAAGACGAAGACCCTCTTGATCATCGGCCAGGGGGATCGCACGGTGGTGGGTAAAGCGCGAGTCTCGAAAGACCTGCTTCCCCAGGTGGGACAATATCCGGCTCTGGGAAAGAAGACTGCACAGTTGATTCCCCACGCCACCCTGGTGGAGATCCCCAACGTGGGCCATGTTCCCCATTTTGAAGCCCCGGACCGGTTCTATGAGGCATTACTATCTTTTCTCCAATAGCGGCAATTCCGGGCCGTTAGCGGCGCTACGGTGTCATCGGCCAAATAACCGCCATGGATGTTACCAGGGAATAACCTCGGACTTAGTCCTGTCATGAAAACCCCTGCTTCTCCCACCTCGGCCTGGAGTCCGTTTGCGTATCCGGTATTCCGGTGGTTGTGGATTGCCACCGTGGTTTCCAATATCGGCACCTTTATGCAGAGCGTGGGCGCCGCCTGGCTGATGACCTCCCTGTCCAAATCCCCGGTAATAGTGGCGCTGGTGCAATCCGCCAGTATTTTCCCCATGTTCCTGTTGGCGTTGCCCGCCGGGGCTTTGGCGGATATCATCGATCGCCGCCGGCTGTTGCTGGTTACTCAGGCCTGGATGATGGTCGCGGCGGCGTTGCTGGCGGCCCTGACCTACCTGGGAGCCACCACGCCTTGGGGGCTCTTGGGTTTCACCTTCTTGCTGGGACTGGGGGCGGCCATGAATGCTCCCGCCTGGCAGGCGATTGTGCCCGAACTGGTGCCCCGGGCCGAACTGACCCAGGCCATCTCCCTGAACAGCGCCGGTTTCAACGTCTCCCGGGCCGTAGGTCCCGCGGCCGGAGGCGCTATCGTGGCCCTGGCCGGGGCAGGAGCCACCTTCGCCTTGAACGCCGTTTCTTTCCTCGGGGTAATGATCGTCCTGTACTGGTGGCCTCGCCCGGCCACCGACACGGCGTTGCCGGCCGAACGCATGGTCGCCGGCATCCGCACCGGCCTTCGCTATGTGCGTCATTCCCCGGGGTTGAAGGCCGTTCTCTGGCGCACCGGGATTTTCACCCTGTTTTCCAGTTCTCTTTGGGCCCTTCTCCCTCTGGTGGTCCGCTATGAACTGGGAGGCAGCTCCGCCGACTACGGCATCCTCTGGGGCTGCTTCGGCGCCGGCGCGGTGGCCGGGGCCGCGCTCCTGCCGCGGCTGCAGCGGCGTTTTCCCGGTGAGGTCTTATTAGCCGGCATGACCTTGCTTGCCGCGGCCATGATCGCGGTGGTCGCCCTGGTGCCCCACATGTCCGTCTTGGTGGTGGCCATGGTGCTCAGCGGGGCCGCCTGGCTGGTGATGCTTTCCACTTTCAATGTGGCCATTCAAATTGCGGTCCCTTCATGGGTCCGGGCCCGGGTCCTGGCCGTGTACATGCTCGTCTTCGCCGGCAGCCTAAGCGGCGGCAGCGCCGGCTGGGGCGCGGTGGCCACGCATCAAGGCCTCAAGGCCGCACTGCTCTACTCCGCCGGAGGGCTGGTTCTGGGGCTTTTGACGATTATCCGGTATCCTGTAAAGATCGATGAAGAATCAGACCTAACCCCCTCCCTCCACTGGCCCGAACCCCATCTGGGTCTGGAGCCTCGGCCCGATCAGGGGCCGGTATTGGTGACCGTGGAATATCGCATCGATCCCCACCAGGCCCACGCCTTTGCCCAGGCCATGCGAGCCTTGAGTCACATCCGGCGCCGGGACGGGGCCATCCGCTGGGGGCTGTTTCAGGATACCGCCACCCCGGGGCTGTACCTCGAGACCTTCATCGTGGAAACCTGGGTGGAGCATCTGCGGCAGCATGCCCGGATCACCAAGGCCGATCGGGACATCGAAGCGCAGGCCTTCTCTTTCCATATCGGGACGGAGCGGCCCCAGGTCCACCATTACCTCTATGCTTATGGCCGGCGGGGCCGGGAGCGCCGCAGGTTTCTCCGCCGCCTCAAGTGATGGGGACATTCCCGACGGGCCTTTACTATGAACCGTTTCAAAACCTCTTGTTCGCCTGTCGGATCTTGTTGGACGATGGACAAACCTGATTTTTTCTCGTTCCTTCCTCTCCCCCCTTGGGGGGAGAGGATTGAGGTAAGGGGGGGTTTGCAATAGCTCATAGGGTCAATTGTGGTCGCCCGGGGTATTATCGTGAAAAACCCGGTACAAATTTTGCCGGACTAATTCTTGCTGGAGGACACCATGAACCTGACATTGAGAAACCTTTCCCTGGTCTTCGCGGCCGGATGTTGGGGGGGGCTGTGCAATAGCCTGGCCGTCTGGCTCTTCGGCGCGCTCGGGATCGCTCCCGCCTTGGGAGTTCATCTCGCCCCGGCGCTCACGCCGGCCTTTCTCTATCCCCGGCTGGTATGGGGTGGCCTTTGGGGTCTGTTGTTCCTCCTGCCCCTGGGCCGGCTCTCTTTTCCCGTCCGGGGGCTTCTCTTCAGTCTGGGCCCCACCGTGGTGCAGCTCTTCCTGGTATTCCCCCTCAAGGCCCACCAAGGCGTCCTGGGCCTGCAATTGGGGTATCTCACGCCCCTCTTGGTGGTGTTTTACAATGCCATCTGGGGCTGGGCGGCGGGCCTGTGGTTGAACCGGGTGCGCTAGCGGCAAACCCCGGCGCCGAGCTCTTTCGGGTCTCACGCCGGCCGCGCTCCCCTCAGGGGCATGTCAACCCCGGGCCTTCACGCCTGCCATCGGAAAACCCTTTGGCGCTCGGCCAAAAATATTCTAAACTTTTCATGCATAAGTGCCGGCTTATCCTTACCGTACCTCGACCATGCCGGCGACCAGACTCTGGAGGTCGTCATCATGGACTTCCTGGGAAAGCCCATCCCCTTCATCATGGGACAGCCGCTGGAAATGGAGAGTAGCGCAGAAACCCTACGCTCCACCGAGGTTCAGGGGTTCAAGGCCCTGGAATCTTTTCGCCGCCAGGACCGGCAGGGTGAGTTGAACATCAGCGTGGCGGATCGGTTCCGGGTAAAAATCGACGGGGAAGGCATCGACCATCTCGAGGGGTTAAAAGCCGCCGCCCAGCAGATGGATTTGAAAAAACTGGCCACCCTGGCCAAGTGATGCCCGCTTCCAGGCAACCCGGTAAAGGTGGGTAGCCGCAGGGTTAGCCTGCGCCGTGATAAATTACCTCATAACCGGATCCCAAGCTTCAGCCTGGGATCAAGGGAAAGCAGGGAATACTAAGTTCACTTTCAAATGTTACCAATGATATCTGTAACTTATTGAAATTAAGACTTCTTTTAACGAAAAACGAAAAACCCAAAACGAAAAACGGTATTATATGAGGTTACGCACGTTGGAACTCTGGGGCTCGCCCCAGGAGCGGGGACGCCGCCACGGGCAAATCCTGGCCGCCGACATTCGCCTGCTGCGCCGGGCCCTCCTGGCTTACCTGGCCCGGATCAGCCTGTATGCCGGCGCCCTGCCCCTCTTCGGCTTCTTGACCTGGCTGGCCCGGGGTTTCTGGCCCTATATTCCCGCTCACCTGCAGCAGGAGATGGCCGCCATCGCGGCCGGAGCCGACCTGGGTCTGCCCGGCGTGCTCCTCCTCAATGTGGCCGATGATCTGGCCAACAACAGCCCCCGGTGTTCGGCCCTGGCCGTGGAGGACCGTGACGCCCCGGGGACCTATCTCATGGGGCGCAACCTGGATTACCCGGTGTTCACCGACTATCTGTCCCGCCTCCAGACCCTGTTTCTCCTGTCGCCGCATCACGGGCAACCCCTGGCCTCCCTCGCCTGGCCGGGATATGTGGGCGTCTGCACCGGCGTCAACTACGCCGGCGTCGCCCTGGCCCAACTCTCGTCCATGAGTCGGGATCGCACCTTAAAGGGAATTCCCGCGGCCCTACGTTTCCGGCTGGCCCTGGAAGCCGAAGACACGGTGGCCGCCGTGGCTGCCCGTATCCTTACGGAGCCCGGCACCATCGGCAATAATCTCCTCCTCTGCGGACCCCGGGAAGCTCTGGTGGTGGAACTCTCCGCCCGCCACGGCGCCGTGCGCCGTCCCCACCGCGGCATGCTCACCGTCACCAACCACTACCAGAGCCCGGCCATGCGCCCCCTCAAAGGCCGCTTTCCCCCCCGGCCCCCTTATTCCGTGCTCTCCGCCTATCATTTCTCCGAGTCCTACAGCCAGGCCCGCGACCGGCGCCTCCAGGAACTGGCCCGGGCCCGGCCCTTGGGTCCCCAGGACCTCCAGCGGATTCTCGCCGACCCCAAGGTCGCCAATGCCGGCACCGCGATCTGTACGGTCTTTCGCCCTGCGCAGCGAGTCCTTTGGGTGGCCCGGGGCGCCACCCCCCCCGTGAATCAAGGCCCCTTTGAGGCCGTCAAGCTCTGGAATTAAGCAGGCCAAACCACTCCCTGAGACCCAAGACCCCCGGCGGGCCACGGACACCCCTTGGCAACGTTTCTCACGGCAAAATGATTTTTACGACCGCCGAACGGTGAGCATTTCCCTCTGCCTCCAGGACTTCCGGTCAACCCGGCGCGCCTTTAGGCAGGGGCTCATGACCCCCTCACCGCGGCCAATCCGCCTTGACAGAACCCCTGAATCTGATATGATTTTTTTACGCGGGCGATTAGCTCAGGTGGATAGAGCGTTGGTCTCCGGAACCAAAGGCCGGGCGTTCGAGTCGCCCATCGCCCGCCAAGTATTTTAAAGGAGTTCAGGCCCAGAAGTGGGCCTTTTCTTTTTGCCTCGAAATTGATTCCCAACACTATTCCCCCCATAGCTGTCAAAAAATGACCACAGGAAATTAGGATGCTCCCTTGTTCCTGGGGCCGCTGGCACCGTCATCTAACCCTTGGCGGGGTTTCCCGACTTCTTACAGGTTTCCTCATCTAAAAAATATCCGTCAGAAACTGGGGGAGCCCCACCCGCCAGCTAGTTGGTTCACGATATTGAGATCAAATGGATCCCACGAACGCCTGGCTCACATGGTAGGGAAGCTTGTGGACGGAGCGCCCCGCAGCAAGGCATAGGCCGGAGGAACCAGGATAGGATACTAGGCTGTTTCAGTTAGTAGCGGGAATAGGTAATGGTGTCTTTTTCGAACTCGACGCTGACTTCTTCGGTGAGAGAGGCCCGGATTTTGGGAAGGATTTCAAAGATGGTGTCCGTGGTAACGCGATAATCCTGCCTGGTAAGCAGTTCCTGTTCAAAGGCGAACTGGGCCACTTGCTGGAAGAGATATTCGATATCCGCGGGCGTAAAGCGCACCGTCATCTTGATGATCCGCTTCAGGTCGATTTCCCCGGTATTGAGCTTGGAGAAATAGTGTTCCAGGATAGTGGCTCTTTCATCTTCGTCCAACCCTCCCACGGGAATGATGCAATCAAACCTTCCCGGACGCAGCAGGGCGGTGTCCAGCTGTCGGATGTAATTGGTGGCACAAATGAGAAGTATATGGTTTCCCTGGCTCTTGAGTAGGGGAACCTGTTTGAGAAATTCGTTGGTGATGGACTTGTCCACCCTGCTGGCCTCGTCGCGACTGCCCGCGAGCTCTTCAAATTCATCGATAAAAATGACAGTTTCCTTAAGGGTGCGAGCCTTTTCCATGACCTGGCGCAGATTGGCCCCCACCTTTTCGATGCCGTCAACCATAAGCATGCTGGGAGCAATTTCGATGAACCACCAGGACAGGGCCCCGGCGATGGCTTTGGCAAAATGAGTTTTGCCGGTGCCGGGGGGTCCGAAAAAAATGATGGCTTTGGGAGGAACGACGCCGTGCTTTTTGGACAGATTTTCCCGGGTCAACGGCAGAATGATCCTTTTCTGCACGATCTGCTTGGGCGGTTGGGAATCCGCAATGGTGTCCCAGATTTCTTTGCTGATGGGCAGAGCCCCCATCTCCTTTAAGAGGTCCTGCTGCTGATAGGCGAGGTATTCCTCCCGGGCTTGCTCCATATTTTCCAGGAAGTCGATGCACGCGACCCGTAGGCCCACATCGCGGCCGAGTTTTTCCGACATGAGCCATTTATGCTGCAAAATCCTGGGCCACAGATCCCCGGCAGCCTCCGGCTCCAATCTGGCGCCGCTGCACTCAAATATTTTACCGGCATAAACTTCCGGTGCCAAAATTTCCGTCAATTCTTCGTTCATGGCTTAACGCCTCGCCAGGTATGGCATTTTTGCCTGCAAGCCTTTTAAAACTCCTATTCATTGCAAAAGTCATTCTGAGCAAAACGAATAATCTTGTAATTCAGATAAGTTGAGACTATTCGTTTGGCTCAGGGTGACCGTAAAATCAGGTCTTGCCATAGTTTCCAGTCAATCTCTCGCGATCATCCCAAGCTTCGGGAAGTTAGCGGCGATAGGGTCCCTCTCCTCCCGCCGTCTCTGCACCGGGAGCCCCCCAAAAGAGTCTCTCTTAAGTCCTGAGGCTGCCGGAATTTAATGATGAAGAAACGGGAGTCTGCCTGGGGCCCGGGTATGGAGAAATTGACTGGGGATATGCTTAGGTTTCTTTAATATATCTAATTTGCTCTTGGGCTTCAAGTTATAATTTGGTTAGATCGCGTCTCAACGACCGCGAGTGCGCTCCAGGGCGGCGAGCCGGAGCATAGGCGAAGGGCCGGTATCGCCGCCTATCGCACCTGGTTCGAAGGGACTGGAGGCTAAATATGAACCACGGGAAAAGCTGGAACGCCTGGAACTCCCGATTCACCGCAGCTCCTATGGCCATATCTCTTGATAGGTGCGCTCCTTGGGTCCACATTTGAAATGCTGGTGCTTTACCCCTCTTATTAATTTTTGGTGAATTTTTTATCAGTAGGTGAGGGGACTACCTGGAAGGTTTGCCTTATCAGATTACCAGAGTGGCGAAGATGGCAGGGAACCGAAATGATCGCGTTTATGAAGAAGACTCAGTCCTGGCAAATTACCTACCTTGCCGGCAGGTGTCGGCCTTTTCCTCATACATCTTCCAGGAGGCGTGGAAGGGCGGCTGCGAAGGAGCGCTGCTGCACGTAGGGCTTATACGGCAGCCCAGGCAGGCAAAAGCTGGCAATAGGATAGTTAAAGGGGCGAAGGGTGCCGGCGAAGGGTGCACTCTGGGGGAAGATCTTCAATGGCGCCTGACAGGTCCCCCAAGATCACTTCCCTGACGATGCCTCTCACTTCTTGCCGCAAGGCCTCCAGGCAGTCTTGCCCTTCAGGAGTGAGCTCATAATATTTGCGCGCCCGCCCTCTGAAGATCCTGATTCGGCAATGCAAGAAATTGGCTTTTTCCAGGGAATGCAACAGGGGGTACAGGCTTCCCGGACTGATCTCGTACCCCAGGCTGCGGAAATACTTGATCAACCGGCCCCCGTATACCGGGCCCAGGTTTGCCTGGTGCAGGATGATGAGTCTCACCAGACCCTGCCAGAAGGTTTGAGAGATCTGCCTTTTAATATCCATGTATCTGATACTGATATATATCGGTTAGGAAATTATTAAGGTTCCATTGATTTTGCGTGAAATAATCACTATTTTCACTAGGTGGTATTGCCATCTTTTCACGAGGAGGAAGGCCATGGCCGTGTTGGATAATGGTCTGAAGGGCGCAGTTCCCAGCATTCTGGTGATTTTGGGGGTGGCCCTGGCGGCGCCCATCGTGCTTCCCGCGGTGGCGGCGGTGTCTCGCCCCCTGGCCAAGACCCTGATCAGGGGCTATCTGACTTTGTCGGACATGGCCAAGGAGTTCGGCGCGGAGGCCGGGGAGCAGATCAGCGACCTGGTGGCCGAGGTTAAGGCCGAACGCGAGGTATCCGCAGCAGCCGAAGTGGCGGCCGCCTCCGAAGTTAAACCGGCCGGCTGACGAATTCCGGAGCAATGGATGGAACTCGAGGGCCTCAAAGTTGTCCATGCCCTGCGTGGACGGGTGCGTCTCAAGGTCGCCAGGGTTAGAGGTAACCCGGCCCTGGCCCGGCGGGCCGAGAAGAAGCTCGCCCAGGTGCCGGGAATTAAGCAAGTGGAAGCCAAAGCCAACACCGGCAGCCTTTTGATCCACTACAACGTGGGCGATTTATTCTCCACGGCGGCTTTGGATATCCTGTCGGAGACCTTAGGGGAACTCTTTCCTGAGATTGAGGTTGGCGCACTTATGGCAGAGCTGATGTCCCTGACGGAAAATCCTGGCGCCGGCGCCGAAGCGGCGATTGCCCAGGGGGTTACCGGTTCTTTGGGGGCTTTAAATAACGAGGTGCGTAAATTTACCGGAGGACTCGACCTGAAGCTCCTGGCGCCGCTCACCCTGATATTTTTGGGATTACGCGGGCTGTGGACCGCCGAGAGGCTCACCTTCCCCATCTGGTCCGACTACCTCTGGTTCGGCTTCAGCAGCCTGATCATGCTGAACCGCGGCCTGCTGGAAGGTGGTGGGACTTCGGAAAGAAAGGCCTGATTTTTCTGACGGGTTAAAGGCGGGCCGTTAACGAGACGAAAGATCGGGTAAGATCGCGGGACCATACCCCTTCCCGGCCTAAACCAGGGCGGCGACCAGCCAGGACAGCGCGACCTCCATCAAGCTGGCGGTCACGGTGGTGGTCACCTTTTCCACTATCCCCGGTGTGGCGGCTGGGGCGATGGCGCTGACTGCTTTGGGACTCGACTGATACAGATAGCCCAACTCCTTTAAGCTGGGGATCAGGCGCCACTGGTCGATGAGGCGGGGATTGTAAAGGATGAGCACGTTCCCGGTGATGGGATTGGCAGTGACGGATTCCACGCCGGCGAAGTGCTGTAAATGGGCCTCAACTTCCAGGGCCTTGTCGGCCGCCCCCTTTACCTGGGGGATTTTGATGCGCAGCCTGCCTTCCAGGGAGTGGATGTATGAGGAATCTACCATCATCTTAAGCAACCTCTCTGGTTTTGTTATTCATTTCAGTAATTGTTACTGTTCAACGTTATGATTTAATATGGGGATTATTAAGATTTGGTTAAATTTTCAAAAACCTTATAAAAGATGAGAAGCCTGGCCAAGAAATGACCATCAACTCATGTTAAGGTGCAATGGCAATTAGGCGTCCGGGCTTGATGATTCCTCCGCTTGGTTTTGCCTTGAATCTACCCCCTCACAGGTCAGCATCGGCTGCCGATATATATCGGTAGTCTCATCATTGAATGCCCTTGGCTTATAATTATATTTTGGGTTAATTTACCTGAACTTTAATATTATTTTGCAATCCCAAGAACTCGCTGCCTGGTTCAGCCGCGATCTCGATTTTCTGACCGGGGCTCAACCCCTCGAAAATTTTTCCGCTGAAAAGGCCGCTAATATAAAGCTGACAGCGGCTGGTTTAATGATTAACTTTTACGGATTAAATCTCTTTCGGAGGTAGATATGTCCCCCCAGGAAACCAGGGAACCCAAGGGCATTGGCGAAATGCTGGGCGCGGCCGGCTCCGCCGTGAAAGACGGCATCGTCGGCAGCCTCAAGGGGCTGAACGAGATTGAGGCCCAGATTGTCAGCCTGGCCCGCAACACCGTCACCGACGTTTTGAAGGGCACCGGCAGCGTGGCCACTGAGACCATGAATGTCAGCAAGGACGTCTTTAAAGGGGCGCTGAAAGCCGCCGAGGAAATCGGCACCGGCCTGGTGGTGACCACCAAGGACGTGGCCAAGGGCCTTCTCCTGGGCGTCGCTGACGTGGGCGGCGATGTGGAGAAAGCTGCCGGCCAACTGGTGAAAGGCGCGGTCAAAGGCGCCGCCGAAATCGGCGGAGATGTGGCCCAGGTGGCCAAAAGCGCCGTAACCGGCGTTATCGAGGCTACGTATGAGATCGGCGGCAATGTGGGCGAGACCGCCAAATCCGCGGTGGGCGGCGCCATCGACGCCGCCGGCACCTTGGGACAGTCGGCCGTCAAGGCCGTCAGCGACATTCTGACCGGCGTGATGGCGGGGATTAAGGATGTGGCTTGCACGGCCTTGCCCAAGTCTAAGGCCCCATCCGAAACCCCTCCGGAGGCCAAGCCGGCTCCCCAAGCCGAGAAAAAGCCGGCAAAGGGTAAAACCGAGTAAGCCGAGGACAATTGCAGAATATTGTTTGCAGTCATTCATGGGTCTTTTGGTCCCCCCATACATGATGAAAAGTTATGTGGCTTGGGCACTGCCCACCAATTCCGCCTTGAACTTTGAACTTTGAACCTTGAACCTTGAACTCTTTAGGTAGAGCCGTTTAGCCGAGGTTACCCGGACCTATGGTCGAAGCGATACATACCGCAGTAGCGGGGCGGGCGAGGTTTAAGGTTGAGGGCCTGTACCGCGACGTATCCCTGGAAAAGCTGCTGGATGCCAGGTTGAGGCGACTCAAGGATGTCATTCGCGCCTCGGCGAACGCCCTTACCGGCAATGTCCTGGTCTGCTACAATTCGGGCAACACCCCGCAAACCATTGCTGCCTTGATCGAAGGGATCATCTCTGATTACCGGGGTCAACCCCAGCCGGCCTCTGCAGTTCCCGTCCCCTATAAATCCAAGGACGCCGCTGAGCAGGAAGATCAAGCCACTGTTTTGGACCGCTTCAAGGGCCTTTTTGCCTATCCGGAGGAGCAGCCGGCGGAGCCCTGGCACTTGCTTCCGGCCGAAGCGGTGCTGGATAAGTGGGGAACTTCCCGGCAATCCGGGTTATTCCTCCAGGCCGTCCAAAAAAATCGCCAGAAATACGGCGCCAATATCCTGCCGGAAGCCGAGCCGCGTTCCGGCTGGGAAATCTTCTTGAGTCAGTTCAACTCTCTCCCGGTGGCCCTCCTGGGCGCCGCCGCGGGTCTTTCTATCGTCACCGGGGGAATGGTCGACGCCGTGCTGATTATGGGCGTGGTGGTCGCCAATGCCTTCATCGCCTATAAGACCGAAAGCGAATCCGAAAAGACCATCCGCTCCCTGCAAACCCTGGTGCGGCCCTCCGCCCTGGTCATCCGGGAAGGGCGGTTGTCCGAGATTCCTTCCGAAGCGGTGACCCCGGGCGACCTCCTGGTGTTGCGCCCCGGCAGTTACGTGGCCGCCGACGGGCGGTTGATAGAGGCCAGCCACCTGTTCGTGGATGAATCCGCCCTGACCGGGGAAAGCCTGCCGGTGCTCAAGCATACCCAGACCCTGGAGAGAGAGAAGGTGCCCCTAGGAGACCGGCTCAACCTGGTCTTCATGGGGACCCTGGTGACCGGCGGGGAGGGCCTGGCGGTGGTGGTGGCCACCGGGAGTTATACCGAAATCGGCCTGATCCAGTCTTTGATCAGCGAAGCCACCAGTCCGGAGACCCCCCTGGAAAGACAGCTGGGCCAGTTGGGAGATCAACTGGTCCTGCTCTGCCTCGGCATCTCCGGAGTGGTGTTTGTCATGGGGTTCGCCTGGGGTTACGGATGGCTGGAGATGCTGCGCACCTCCATCTGTCTGGCGGCGGCCGCAGTGCCGGAAGGTCTGCCCGCCGCGGCCACTACTACCCTGGCCCTGGGCATCCGGGACATGCGTAAGCACCATGTCTTGATCCGCCATCTGAATGCGGTGGAAACCTTGGGTTCCGTGCAGACGGTTTGCCTGGATAAAACCGGAACCATCACCCGCAATCAGATGTCCGTGCTCCGGATATTCGCCGGCATGAAGGCCATCAAGGTGACGGAGGATGGGCACTTCTGGGGTCCGGAGGGGCTTATTGCCCCCTTTGCTTGTGAGGAACTGGAGCAGCTTCTCCAGATCTCCGTGCTGTGCAATGAAATCGAGGTCTATCAGGAAGGCGGAGATTATGTGCTCCGGGGGACCCCCACGGAAGGCGCTCTGGTGCACCTGGCCATCCTGGCGGGCCTCGACGTTGCCGACCTGAGGGCCCGGTATCCCCTGCTCCGGGTGAACCACCGCTCGGAAAACCGCCAGTTCATGGGCACGCTGCACGACCATCCGCCCGCCGGGAAGCTTTTCGCCCTGAAAGGCAACCCCCTGGAAGTTCTGGCCCTGTGCTCCTGGCATCTCCAGGATGGCCGAAAGCTGCCGCTCACCGACGAAGACCGGCAGCGCCTCGAGGCCGAGAATGGAGAGATGGCGGGACAGGCCCTGCGGGTCCTGGGTCTGGCCTTTGCCCAGGGCGAGGATGAATCCATTTTTACGCAGCTCGACGGTTTGATCTGGCTGGGCATGATGGGCATGGCCGACCCTATCCGGGAAGGAGTGGGCGAGGCGATCCGGGCCTTCCATCGGGCCGGGATCGATACGGTGATGATCACCGGCGACCAGAGTCCCACCGCCTATGCCATCGGCCGGGAACTGGAGCTGAGTCAGGGCGACCCCCTGGAAATCCTGGACGCCACCCACCTGGCCGAGATCGAACCGCAGGTCTTGCGGGCCCTGGTCAAGCGGGCCCAGGTCTTTGCCCGGGTCAGCCCGGCCCATAAGCTCCAGATCGTCCAGGCCCTGCAAGGGGCCGGCAAGGTGGTAGCCATGACCGGCGACGGCATCAACGACGGCCCGGCCCTCAAGGCGGCGGACGTGGGCATCGCCATGGGCCGCACCGGCACTGATATCGCCCGGGAAGTGGCTGACGTCGTCTTGGAAAAGGATAACCTCGACACCCTGATCATCGCCATCCGGGATGGCCGCACGATTTACCTCAACATCAGAAAGTCGGTGCATTTTTTCCTATCCACCAATTTGAGCGAAATCATGTTGACCTTTGTGGCCATCGCGGTGGGGCTGGGCTCACCCCTGACCGCGGCCCAATTCTTGTGGATTAATCTGATCTCCGATATCTTTCCCGGCCTGGCCCTGGCCATGGAAGCCCCCGAGCCCGATATCCTGGATCGCCCGCCCCGCGATCCCGCCAGGCCGATCTTCACCGCATCCGACTTCAAGCAGATGGCCGTTGAGTCCGGCGCCATCACTGCCGGGGCCCTGGGGGCCTACGGCTATGGCATGATGTGCTACGGCCTGGGAGCCCAAACGAGCACCCTGGCCTTTCACAGCCTCACCACCGGGCAGCTCCTCCACGCCATCAGTTGCCGCTCCGAAACCCACAGCATCTTTAGCTCCGAGAAGTTGCCTGCCAACCGGTACCTGACTCTGGCCCTGGGTGGCTCATTATTCCTGCAATTCTTGACCATGGTGGTCCCCGGACTAAGAAATCTTTTGGGTCTGGCCCCGGTGAGCCTGCTGGATGGCATGGTAATCTCCGGCAGCGCTTTGCTTCCCTTGCTGGTGAATGAAGCTACCAAGCAACCTCCTGAAGTCGCAGAAAACGAAATCCATGGTTAAGACTTTATGAATCGAAATCACTTGGTCATCGGCTCCTGCCTTGCTCTCATCGTCCTCATAACTGTGGTCTTTTATTACCTGGAGAATAGCCGATGAACCACGCCAGGCAGCAACCGGTAAAAAGATAAGGATATCTTGATGAAAAAGGACTTTATGTTCATTTCCGAGTCCGTCACCGAGGGCCACCCGGATAAGATTTGCGATCAGATCAGCGATGCCATTGTGGACCGCTTCCTAGAGCAAGACCCTCAGGCGCGGGTGCGGGCCGAATGTGCCGTGGCCACCTCTATCCTGTTCATTGCCGCCCGGTTCGTCTCGGACGCCAAGATCGATATCCCCCATGTGGCTCGCAAGGTCATCGGCCAAACCGGGTATCTGCAGCCGGACTTTGATGCCAGGACCTGCAGCATTTTGACCAGCCTGCAGGAATATCCTCAGGATGCGGATTTATTTTTTGATGAAAGGCGACTTTCAGAAGCAGAAATTGACAAAATCCAGGTGCGGCAGCAGGCCACGGTTTTCGGCTTCGCCTGTCGCCAGACCGAAGCCCTGATGCCCTTGCCCATCTGGTTGGCGCACCAACTGGCCCGGCAGCTTGATCAGGCCCGGGTCCAGAAGCTGATCCCTTACCTTTCTCCGGACGGCAAGACCCAGGTGGGGGTGGAATACCGGAACCGCCGGCCGTCTCGGATTCACAGCATCACCACCATTGTCAGCCGCACCAAGGCGGCGTCGCCTGAGATTTCCGACCAGAGACTGCACCACGACATCCGGGAGGCGGTGATCCAGCCGGCCTTTGCCGATGAGGAACTCAAGCCGGATGACCGGACCCTGATCTTTGTCAATCCTCTGGAGCACCTGATGGTGGGCGGCCCGGCGGTGCATTCCGGGCTCACCGGTCGCAAGACCGACGTGGACACCTACGGTGAATATGCCCGCCATAGCGGCAATGCCTTGAGCGGCAAGGACCCCATGCGCATAGACCGGGTGGGGGCCTATGCCGCCCGCTATGCCGCCAAGAATGTAGTGGCGGCCGGCCTGGCGGAGGAATGCGAGGTCCAATTGAGCTATTCCATCGGCTTTTCCCGCCCGGTGAGCATCCAGGTGGAAACCTTCGGCCGCGGCATCCTCTCCGACGACGAGCTAGCCGACCTGGTGGAGCGGCATTGCGATTTTCGCCTAGCCGCAATCCTGCGGGATTTTAATCTTAGGCATCTGCCCTCGCTCAACAAAGGGGGCTTTTATCGGAAGTTGGCGGTCTATGGCCAGATGGGACGCCGCGATCTCCACCTGCCCTGGGAGGCGACCGACAAGGTCGAGGTTCTCAAGGGCCGGTAGATGCAAACTCCCCAGTTATTGGCCATCTTGGTGCTGGCCATATCCTGCAACCTGGACAACGTCGGGGTCGGCCTCGCCTACGGGGCCCGGGGCATCGCCATCCCCCTGGCTTCCAACCTCCTGATCGCCCTGGTCACCGCTTCCGGCACCGGCCTCTGCATCGCCTTCGGTCGTCAAATCTTTCAATTCTTGCCTGCCGAGGTCGCGATCCTTCTGGGGGCGGTGCTGTTGATCGGCATGGGCGCCTGGGTCATCCGGCAGGAAATCGGCGTGCCCAGCCGCCAGGAGCAAGTGTCCCATTCCGAGGACGAGTTTGCTCAAAAGTCGCTATGGCGGCGACTACTCCATCTCTTGGAAAACCCTTCCCTGGCCGATCGGGACTCGTCGGGCCACATCGATCTCAAGGAAAGTCTCCTGTTGAGCCTGGCCCTCATGTTAAACAACCTCCCCAATGGTGTCGGAGCCGGTCTGCTGGGACTGTCGATCTGGTTCACCACTATGATGGTCGGGCTCTTGAGCATCTTAACCTTCTGGCTGGGAATCGGTCTGGGCCGGAGCCTCGGGATCCTCTGGCTTGGCCGATACGCCGCCACCCTTTCCGGCCTGTTGCTCATTGTGATCGGCCTGGCCGAAATCATCCTGGTGCTATAGCCTGTTGGTTATCTTTGTGTTTGGATTAATCAGGTGGGCTGCTGAAGAGACTAAATGTAGGCCCGTGGCAAAAGACCGGCATCGGACCGTAATAAAAGATTAATGAACGGAGGGTGCCGTCTCCCTAGGGTTGGGGGTGGGTTTTAGGGAGTTTTTTTATAAGTGTAGGGGCCGTCGGCCCCTACCCCCTCCCTAAAAGACCATGTCAGATCCTTAATAATAGCGCCGATGGCGGCGGCCTGGGCTTCGATGCTCTCGGTCAGTTTGAATTGCACCAGGGCCCGGGCCAGGTTGTGGTCCCGATGCCGGGCCTTGAAGTAGATGTTGCCGGCCAGATAGTCGGTAAAAAATCGCAGGCCCAGCTCGAAGGCGAGGAGGCGGATAGCGTCGTACAGATACGCATGGTCGTTGGCGCTAAGGAAGTCTTTGGCCATACCGAGATAGCCGTGCAGGATGGCCCGACCTAATTCCGGTTCGAAGCGCACCCTCTCCCATGCCTCGGTTTCTTCGCCCACGGGATTGCAGCCCGAACGCAGGCAGTCGCCGATATCATAATGGACCAGGCCGGGTTTGACCGTGTCCAGGTCCACCATGGCCACGGCCTGGCCGGTGGCGGTGTCCAGCATGACGTTGTTGACCTTGGGATCCCCGTGGATCGGGCGGAGACCGAGCTTCCCCTGGGCCCGGGCATCTTCCAGCACAGTCGCCCAGGCGCGTCGCGCTCTGACAAATTCCAGGCAGAAATTTACTTCGGGGGAGGGGGGCGCCCCATGGTGGGCCAGGATCTCATCATAGTGCCGGAGGTACCCCGGCGTCACGTGAAACCCCGGCAGGGTGTCGGCCAGTTTCCCGACGGCCAGGTCGCTCAAGAGGCCATGGAACCGGCCCAGGGCATAGCCGACTTCCCGGGCCTGCGCCGTATCCTTGATAATATCAGTGGTCTGGGCGGCCTCAATGAAGCTGAGGGCCCTCCAGAACGACCCGGCGGGGTCAAGCACGTGATCCCGGCCCTCCCGGGTCAGGAGCACCCGGGGCACCTCCCAGCGCCGGCCGGAGCCGATGGGGGGCTGGGCCAGACGTTGGTGCACGTGCTGGCTCACGACGCGGATATTCGCCATGACCAGCGCCGGCCGGCGAAACACCCCCGTGTTGAGGCGCTGCAAAATAAAGTGCTTCTCATCGGCGCCCGCCACCGTTACCAAAAAGGTGTCATGGACGTTGCCGCGGCCATGGGCCCGGATGTCCCGGACTTGCCCCTGGGGAGTGAATTGTGCGGCCACGGCAGCGGGATGGTCCACGGTTTGGCCTCTGAATAGCTGTCGGCTTTCAGCCATCAGCTTTCAGCTTTTGCATAAATGATGATTACTTTACTTCTTGCCATGATGGGATAAAGATCAGCGGTCTCCTCTGTCCGGGTTTTATCCAAACTCTGGCCGGATCATCAGACCGAATTCCGCCTCTCCAGGCGCACCACGCACTCGATATGCGCCGTGTGGGGGAAGAGGTCGAAGGGTTGGACGGTGAGGATATCGTAGCCCTCCTGGAGGAGGGCCAGGTCCCGGGCCAGGGTGGCGGGGTTGCATGACACATAAATAATCCGCCGGGGGGCCAGCGCCAGCAAAGCCTGCACCACCTGGGGGTGCATCCCGGCCCGAGGCGGGTCGGTAATCACCACCTCGGGGCGCGGCTGACGCTGGGGGTCCCGCAGGTGTTCCCGGAGGCCCTCTTTCAGGTCCCCCGCCACGAACTGGCAGTTGTCCACGCCGTTGAGGCGGCAATTCACATAGGCGTCGTCCACCGCCGCCGGCACCAGTTCGAAGCCCACCACCCGGCGCACCCGGGAGGCCAGGGACAGGGCGATGCTGCCGGCGCCGCAGTAGAGATCCCATACGGTCTCTTGCCCGGTGAACTCTCCCAGGCGGCTGACGGCCTCATACAAGGCTTCCGCGGCCAGGGTGTTGGTTTGCAGAAAAGATTGGGCCGAGATGCGCAGGCGCAGACCCCCAAGCTGCTCTTCAATATATCCCGGTCCCCAGAGGGTGCGGCTGACCTCCCCCACGGCCACCTGGGCCTTTTTCTGACTGCGGGAATGCACCAGGGTGGTGATGGAGGGAAAGCCGGCTTTCAGATGCCCGGCCAGGGCCTCCACCGCGGCCGCCTCCCCCTGGTCGCTCGTGACGAGGTGCACCAGGGTCTGGCCGGTGCGCTTGCCCTCCCGCAGCACCAAAAAGCGCCAGAAGCCCCGATGCGTCCGGGTGTGGTAAGCCGGCAGACCGCTTTCCCCACACCAGCGGCGCACCTCCTGGACGATGGCCGCGGTTTGGGGAGATTGCAGAAAGCACTGCTCCAGATTAAAGACCCGGTCGAAGGCGGCGCCCACGTGCAGCCCCAGGGCGCAGCCGCTATGGTCGGGATTGAGGCCGGCGGCGAACTCTTCAGGAGGCAGCCAGGGCCGGGGGGCAAAGGTGAACTCCATTTTGTTGCGATAATACCGCGGCTGCGGCGAGGCCACCGGCGGCGGAATGTCCCCGGGGCTCAGTCCCGCCAGGTGCCGGAGACATTCCTGCACGTGGAGCCGCTTCCAGTGCAATTGCTCCTCGTACGCCAGATCCTGCCACTGGCAGCCGCCGCAGACGCCGAAATGGGGACAGAAGGGCGGCGCATACGCCGGGGATTGCGCCAGGACCTGTACGACCCGGCCTTCGGCGAACTGCGCTTTTTTCCGAGTAATCCGGACGCGCACGGTCTGCCCGGGAACCGCGTGCTCCACGAACACCACCAAGCCGTCCACCCGGCCCAGGGCTTTCCCCCCAAAGGCCAGCTTCTCGATGGCCAGGTCCACTTCCGCGCCCTTGGCCAGAGATGGGGGAGGTGCCTTAGGGCTTGACGGGATCATGGTAAGGAACCTCACTCCGGGCTCAACCCAGTCTGCTCAATCGGCTTTGAAATCGCGCCGGAGCGCCGGGCTGGAGGTCCCCTTCTGAGTCCGGGGCAAAGAGTAGCCTTTGAGCATGGTGTTCCCCCAGCCGGTCAGGCTAGTTGGTGCCGGGCGATCGCTGCCATACTTCGTACGACTTGATCGGCAGAGGGGGCAGGCCTGCCCTCTCTCTTTCCGCATTTGAACTCGTCATATAGGACTGGTAGATTGCATAAACCTGGCGATTTTGTTGATCAGCGGCCCGGTTTTGCGCGTTCATCTCCGACAACCCGCAGCCGGCGGTGGCCAACGGTCCACTGAGCCACAGAATCATTGCCGATTTACTCCATGCCGATAATAGCTTCATAGGCTCCTTACCCCCCGCGGGGCGGCTTCGTCAGATGTAAACCATAATAGCATATCAACCGGGATAGCGCGGCAATATTGTCCGTCTCCGTCACCGCCTGGCCGCCATCAGCGCCGCCGGAGTTGCCAGACGGGTGCAGTTTTAGTAATCTACTGGCACCTGGTGAGCCTGCAACCGAGCTCAACCCTCCCTTTAGGAGGCCACGGCCCACAAACCATCTGTGAAGGAGAGACGCCATGCCCAATGACCACTCCATTGCCTACTTCAGCATGGAGATTGCCCTGGAACCCGGCATGCCCACATACAGCGGCGGGCTGGGGGCCTTGGCGGGGGATACCATCCGTTCGGCCGCCGATCTCAAGGTGCCCATGGTGGCCGTCTGTCTGCTCCACCGCCAAGGCTACTTTTACCAGCGGCTGGACCCCCAGGGCAACCAGACGGAAGAGCCGGTGGAGTGGGCCGTCAACGATTACTTAACGGAGATGCCGGAGCGGGCCGCGGTGTCCATCGAAGGCCGGGAACTGCAGCTCAGGGCGTGGAAATATGAGGTCCGGGGCGTCAGCGGCTACGTGGTGCCGGTGTACTTCCTGGACACCGATCTGCCGGAAAACAGCGACTGGGACCGACGGCTCACCGACCAGCTCTATGGCGGCGACGACTGGTACCGCCTGTGCCAGGAAGTCGTCCTGGGGATCGGCGGCGTCCGCATGCTGCGGGCCCTGGGGTACCGGGAGGTGAAGCGCTTCCACATGAATGAGGGGCATGCCGCCTTCCTGACCATCGAACTCCTGAACGAAGAGGTGGAGAAGAACGGCAAGCACGCCATCGGTCATCCAGAGATCGACGCGGTCAGGGCCAAGTGCATCTTTACCACCCACACGCCGGTGCCGGCGGGACACGACCAGTTTCCCCTGGATCTGGTGGAGAAGTTGGCAGGCAATTTTAAGTGGGTGGTGGACATGCAGGACACCTTTGCCGTGGATGTCCAGCACCACATCTTGCAGTATGGCGGGGAGTTTGTCCGGGTGCCCGAGCTGGCCCAGCGCGGGCTCCGGCTGAATATGACCTACCTGGCCCTCAACCTGAGCAACTATGTCAACGGGGTGGCCAAGAAGCACGGCGAGGTGGCCCGGCTCATGTTCGCCGACTACCCGGTGGACGCCATCACTAACGGCGTGCACGCCGCCACCTGGACCACGGAGCCCTTTCAGGCCCTGTTTGACCGCCACATCCCGGGTTGGCGGGAAGACAACTTCAGCCTGCGCTACGTCCTCAACATCCCCGATGACGAACTCTGGGAAACCCATCAAAAGGCCAAGCACGACCTGCTGGACTACGTCAACCACCAGACCAACGCCGGCATGGACCAGGACATCCTGACCCTGGGATTCGCCCGCCGGGCCGCGACGTACAAGCGGGCGGATCTGCTGTTCTTCGATATCGAGCGCCTGCGCCGGATTTCCCAGGAGGTGGGCCCCCTTCAGGTGATTTATGCCGGCAAGGCCCATCCCCGGGATAATCAGAGCAAGGACCTCATCCGGCGGATTTTCCAGGCCGGGGAAGCCTTGAAACCGGACGTCAAGGTCGCCTACCTGGCGAACTACGACACCTGGCTGGCGCGCCTGCTCACCGGCGGCGTCGATGTGTGGCTGAATACGCCCCAGCCGCCCAACGAGGCCTCGGGCACCAGCGGCATGAAGGCGGCCTTAAACGGCGTCCCCAGCTTCAGCACCCTGGACGGCTGGTGGCTGGAGGGCCACATCGAGCACTTCACCGGCTGGTCCATCGGCACCCCGGTGGTCCACGGCCCCGAGGGCTATGATTGCTCCGGCGATGCCGATTGCCTCTATGAAAAACTGGAGAAAGTCATCATCCCCCAATATTACCGGGACCGGCAGGCTTTCATGCGCACCATGTACGGGGCCATCGCCATCAATGGCTCCTTTTTCAACACCCAGCGCATGGTGCAGCAGTACGTGGTGAAGGCTTATTTGTGAGCCTGGTAGGGGAAGGTAAACAGCAACGGCTGAGGTCTTGTTATAAGCATTGATCTAAAGCAACTATGAACGCCGTCTCTGGAATGCTTTTTCAATCGTCCAAGGCCCGCCAGCCGAAGCTTTCCAGGTAGGCCTGGAGCTTTGCCCGCATCTCCCGGTATGTCTCTTCCCCCAGCGGCGGGCAGTCAGTGAGGCTGATTTCACCTTCCCGCAGGGCCGCGGCATAGGCCATGCAGGTGGCATAGCCGCAGGCCTTGCAGTTGGTCATGGGGAGGAGTCTTAAGATGTCCATGACCTTGAGGCCCGACTGGCTCACGTAGCGCGGCGTGATGGCTGCCCGCCGCGCATAGAGGTCGTTGATCTGCCCCTGAATCCAGGTGAGCAGGGCCTGGGCCTCTGCCAGGTCCCGGGCCCCGCGTATGGCGATTTTTTGGGGGTGCAGAGTGATCCATTTGCCATCCGACAGCTTGAGAAGGAGCACCTGATTGGCTTGATCATAGTCCCAGCCCCCTAATTCTGCATTCACGTAGGGGAAGGACGGGGAGATATCCGTGGTGAACGTGGCGATGGCGTGCAGGACTTCCTTGGTGGAGTCCATTTTAGGGCGAAAGATGTCGAAGTTGTCAATCCGGTCCAGTAACATGCCTAAGCCCGGTGCGACTCCGGCCGAGATTGCCTCTCCGGCCTCCTCCCAGAAACCAGACTTCCAGCCGACGCTCCGGCCCTGATCTCCCTTTAGGCGATAATTTTCTTGATCTCGTCCACGCTGGGCACCTGGCCCACCACCTTCACTTCCCCATCCACCACCAGGGCCGGGGTGCTGAAGACGCCGAAGGCCATGATCTTGCTCAGCTCGGAAACTTTCTCCACTTCAAAGTCCCCACCCAATGCTTTGGCCGCAGCTTCCGTCCGCTTGGCCAACTCCACGCATTTGGGGCAACCCGGCCCCAAGACCTGCAGTTTTTTCATAATTTAATTTCACCTCATCTTATTTGATTTTTAGCCGCCGAATTGGCCAAGCTTTTCCGTGATATCCTTTTCCGCCAATTCCCCCAAAGCCATCCACAGCAAGTTCCCCTGAGCGTCGAGAAACAGCAGAGCCGGCGCCTGGGTAATATGATATTGCTTGATATACACCCCGGCCGCTTCCTTTTCTGTAGAATAATCGAGGTGCTTCAGGAACCGCTTTCTCTCGCCGCTAAAGACATTGCCCACGATAATGTCCCCGGCTTGACATCGTTCCAAAGTACAACTGCAGGCCTTGCTCAGGGTGATATATACCACCTCGCTCACCTTGCTCGGTGCGGCGTTCGTCAGGACCGCCGCCCCTAAAATCGCCATGAGCACGATGACTATGACGCTGATTTTGATCTTCGCCATTTCTCCTCCCCCTCCACTACTGCTTAAAGGCGCGTACCTTGACGCTGATAATTTTTCCCTGGAGCCGGGCATCCAGCTCCGGGGCCTCGTACGGGGACTCGGAGACCACGCTGACCTCCGTAAAGCCGGCCCGGCGGATGGTTTCCAGATACTTCTCCTTGTCCATGGCCCCGGCCAGGCAATCGGCCCAGGCCGCAAAACTCCGCCGCACGTCTTCCGGTAATTCTCCCGCGGTCACTAAATCGGAGATCAGGATGCGGCCACCGGGTTTCAGGACCCGGTGGATTTCCCGGTAGCTGACGAGCTTGTCGGCGGTGAGGTTGATGACGCAGTTGCTGATGATGACGTCCACGGCATCAGCGTCCAGGGGCAAGTGCTCGATTTCTCCCAGGCGGAACTCCACGTTGGTGAAGCCATGCTCCCGGGCCAGGTGCCTTCCTTTGGCTACCATGTCCTCGGTCATGTCCACGCCGATAACCCGGCCGCGCTCTCCCACTTTCCTGGCCGCCAGGAAGACGTCGATCCTGGCGCCGGCGCCCAAGTCCACCACGATCTCACCTTCCTGAAGATCAGCTAGGGCGGTGGGGTTGCCGCAGCCCACCCCCAAAATCGCCATTTCCGGCACCAGGCTGAGGTCCGCGGCAGTATAGCCCACGGCCAGACACTGGTCGGTGGTGGTGGGCCCGCAGGAGGCACAGCAGGAGGTGGCTTCCCCCCGGGCGATCTTGCCGTACCGGTCCTTGATGAAATCCTTTAATTTCTGGTCATCCATGCTCTTCCTCGAATCCCGCCTTACATAATGGCGTTAAAAATAAAGCCCACCAGGATAATCCCCACGGTGACCACGCCGACAAACACCGCGATCAGCTTGGGCTTCAAGACTTTCCGGAGGATGACGGTTTCCGGGAAGGAAATGGCGATGATCGACATCATAAAGGCCAGCACGGTGCCCAGGGCCGCGCCTTTCTCCAGAAGGGCCTGGACCACCGGAATGATGCCCGCGGCATTCGAATGCAGACGCCCGCCGCCATGGTCAGGAAAATCCACAGGGTCAGGAAGCGCTCCACGAAACCCAGGCGCCGGGCCACGGTGGCAGCCATACATGCTCCTATCTCTTTGATATCCGTATAACCGTTTGCTTAATTATATAAGCCCAAAAAAATTATGGGGGGTCAAACCTCCGCCGCCACCTCTCCCCCCAGGCATGCGGCCGCTTGGCACCGGGACCGCCGTTTGTCCTCCAGGCAACGCGCCAAATGGCCACGCAGCGTCTGGGCTTCGGCCTGGGACGCCAACCTCTCGGCCAGGAGATGAAGCAGTTTCTCGTGGGTGCTGCCCGGGGTTACGGCTAAGCGGTAGTTCATCCACAGCCCCTCCCGACGGTCCGTGACCCAGCCCAGGTGATAGAGATACCGCAGGTGGCGGGACGCCTTGGACTGGGTGATCCCCAGGGTGCGCATGATGTCGCAGACACAGAGTTCCTCCTGACCCATCAGGAGCCAGAGGATTTTCAGGCGGGTCTCGTCCGCCAGGGACTTGAAGAGTCGGGCTTCAGCCTTCATGGGTTTTACTATAACCGCTTAAACGATTATTGTCAATCCTCAAAATGACGATTTACCGGCTGCACCGACCAACTTCTAAAAAAAAATTTTCGGATACCCTTGACTCGGTCTGATAATGCGCTATACTATACTTAATTAGTATAGATCATTAAGATAGACAACCGGGAGAACGCCATGAGATTTCTCAATGAATGTAAGGCCGATGCCACGGCTGACCTGGTCTATCGGGCTTGCCCGATGCACCTCCTCGAGCCGATGGAGTTAATCAAAGACCTGAAACAGGGTCAGGTGTTGGAAATTTTAACCGATTACGACGGCGCCCTGGAAGACATCCCGGCTTGGTGTGCCAAACACGGGCAAGAATTCATGGGCATCAGTGAAGATGCCTGCGACGATTGCTATAAGCTCTACATTAAAAAGCTATCTTGAGGAACGGCCATGAAACGAGCCTATATGGATCACGCGGCGGCCACGCCGGTTCGACCCGAAGTTCTGGCAGCCATGCTGCCTTTCTTTGTCGAACGTTTTGGCAATCCATCTGCCGTGTACGACCTGGGATCTGAAATCAAAGAGGTCATGGAAGAGCAGCGAGGCAAGGTTGCCCGGCTCATTGGCGCCCGAACCGATGAGATTATCTTCACCTCCTCCGGCGCCGAAGCCAATAACCTGGCCATCAAGGGATTGGCCCTGGCTAATTTTCTGAAGCGAGGGAAACACCTGATTGTCTCGGCCATCGAACACCACTCGGTGCTTAATTCGGCGAGATTCCTGGAGAAGTTTTTCGATTTTGAAGTAACCTTCCTGCCCGTCGACCGATACGGTCGGGTTGATCCGGAACGTCTCCAAAAGGCCCTAACCCCGGCCACGGTCATGGTTTCTATCGGTCACGGCAGTAACGAGATCGGCACCCTCCAGGATATCTCCGAGCTGGTGGCGGTGTGCCGGGCGGTGGGGGTTCCCTTTCACACTGATGCCGTGGCTACCGTGGGCCAGGTGCCTGTGGATGTAAAGGAGTTGGGCGTAGATTTATTAACTATTTCAGGCCCGACGCTGGGAGCGCCCAAAGGGATCGGGGCTTTGTATTTTCGCAATAAACTGCGCCTGGTGCCCCAGCTCAACGGCGGCATTCAAGAAAGCGGCAGACGTGGCGGCACCGAGAACGTCCCCGGCCTGGTGGGCCTGGGGGTGGCGGCGGAGCTGGCCCGGAACGAATTGGCCGCTAAAGCCCCCTATCTGACCGGCCTGCGGGAGTTGCTGGTCAAGGGCATCCAGAAACTGGTGCCGGACGTGATCTACACCGGACATCCGGAAAACCGGCTACCTGGACATGCCAGTTTCTGCATCGAGGGCATTGAGGGCGAGGCGCTCTTGTTTATGCTGAGCCGCCAGGGGATTTATGCCAATACGGGGTCGGCCTGTGCCTCCAAGGCCTTGAAGACCTCCCCGGTGCTGGGCGCCATCGGTATTCCGCCGGATCTGGCCCAGGGCTCCATCGTGTTTACGCTGGCTCCCGAGACTCGGGAAGAGGAGATCCACTACGTCCTGGAGCAGCTTCCGGGGGCCGTGGCCAAGCTGCGGTCGTTCTCTCCGGTTTGGCGGAAGAAAATGGCCGGGGGGCAGGCATGAAACTTTCCACCCGTAGCCGCTACGGCACCCGCCTCATGCTGGATCTGGCCGAGCACTACCATGACGGGCCGGTGCATCTGACCGCCGTGGCCCGGCATCAGGGGATCTCCGTGAAATACCTGGAGCAGATCATCATTCCCCTGAAGAAGGCCAACTATGTGAAGAGCGTGCGCGGTCCCAAGGGCGGTCATATCCTGGCCAAGCCCCCCGAAGAGATCACTATCGGGGAAATCGTGGCCTTATTGGAAGACGGCGCCAGCCTGGCAGAGTGCTCCGACAACCCCATGGTCTGCGAGCGCTCCTCCGTCTGCGCCACCCGCTATATCTGGCGGGAGGCGGCCCAGGCCATGTTTGACAAGTTGCAATCGATCACCTTAGCCGATCTGATGAGCAAAGCTCACGCTGAAGCTCCAGGAGCATAACCATGTATAGCGACATTGTGATGGATCATTTCACCAACCCGAGAAATGCCGGGGTCATCGACGATGCCGACGGCATCGGGGAAGTGGGCAATCCCGTGTGCGGCGATATGATGACCTTCTACATCAAGGTCAAAGATGGCCGACTGGCGGACGTCAAGTTTCAAACCTTTGGCTGTGTGGCGGCCATCGCCGTGTCCAGCATGGTGAGCGAAATGGCCAAAGGCAAGGACCTGGAAGAGGCCATAAAAATTACCAATAAGGATGTGGCTGCAACCCTGGGAGGCCTGCCCCCGAACAAAATGCACTGCTCCAACCTGGGGGCGGAGGCCTTGGCCCTGGCCATCAAGAATTATCAGGAAAAAGTCGCGGCATCCGCCAAGGCAGGCGCGGCCTGAGTTTAAAGGCCAGGGGCTTACCCCATGAGACAGATAAGTCCCTTGGTTTAAAGGGTGACGGCTTAAAGATATGAGCACGGAAAACCGCGACAACGTCGGGGCAGTCATGGTGGTGGGGGGCGGCATCGCCGGCATCCAGGCTTCGCTGGATCTGGCGAACGCCGGCTTTTTGGTCTATCTGGTGGAAAAAGAGCCGGCCATTGGCGGGGTGATGCCCCAGTTGGATAAGACCTTTCCCACCAACGACTGCTCCATGTGCATCATTTCCCCCAAGTTGGTGGATTGCGCCAATCACCGCAGTATCGAGATCCTGGCCCCGGCGGAGATGGTGGGCCTCAGCGGTTCGCCGGGGCGCTTCACGGTCAAGGTGAGGCAGTATCCCCGCTACATCGACCCCGAGAAATGCACCGCCTGCGGGGTCTGCGCCCTGAAATGCCCCAGGAAAGTCAAGGATGAATTCAACTTAGGAATGGCCTGGCGCAAGGCGGCCTTCGTACGCTATCCCCAGGCGGTGCCGCTGAAATACGCCATCGACAAGATCCATTGCATCTACTTCGATAAATGTACCTGCCGGGCCTGTGAGAAGTTGTGCCCGGCCCAAGCGGTGAACTTCGACCAGACGGCCCAGGATCGGGAGGTCGAAGTGGGGGCGGTCATTCTGGCCCCGGGCTTCCGGCCCTTCGACGCCCTGCAGAAACCTGAATACGGTTATGAGCGATATCCCAACGTGCTCAATTCCCTGGAATTCGAGCGCCTCCTGTCCGCCACCGGTCCGTGCGGCGGTAAGGTCAAACGCCCCAGCGACGGCGCCGAACCCAGAAGAATCGCCTGGATTCAATGCGTCGGTTCCCGGGATGCCAGCATCGGCCGGGAATACTGCTCCTCGGTCTGCTGCATGCAGGCCACCAAGCAGGCCATGATCGCCCGGGAACATGACCCCCGGGTGGAAGCCACCATCTTTTTCCTGGACCTGCGGGCCCAGGGCAAGGGTTTTGACCGCTATTACGAGCGGGCCCGGGACGTTAACGGCGTCCGCTACCTCCGGTCCATGGTCTCCCGCGTGACCCGGGACCCCGGTACCGAGAACCTGGAAATCACCTATGTGGACGACGCCAACCGCGTCCAGACCGAAGAATTCGATCTGGTGGTCCTCTCCGTGGGCCTGGTCTCGCATCCCGCCACCCAGGATTTGGCCGCCATGTGCGGCATTGCCACGAACCGCTGGGGGTTCGCCGAGAGCCCGCCTTTTGAGCTGGTGGCCACCAACCGGCCGGGAATTTTCGCCTGTGGCGCCTTCCAAGCCCCCAAGGATATCCCCGAAACCGTGAGCCAGGCTTCCGCGGCCGCCGCCGCGGCCTTTAATTTACTGAAAGGGGCCCGGGGGAACCAGATTACCGCCACGGCCTACCCCGACGAACGCGACGTCTCCCTGGAGGCGCCCCGTATCGGTGTCTTTGTCTGTCATTGCGGCCACAACATCGCCAGCATCGTGGACGTGGAGGCCCTGGCGGAATATGCCAAGACCCTGCCCTTCGTGGAGTATGCCGACCATTTCACCTTCACCTGCGCCGGCGACTCCCTGGAGAATATGCGGAAGGTGATCGAGGCCCAATCCCTCAACCGCATTGTGGTGGCCGCCTGCAGCCCCAGGACGCACGAACCGCTGTTTCGCGAAAACCTCCGGAAAGCCGGTCTCAATAAATACCTGTTTCGCATGGTCAACATTCGGGACCAGGACGCCTGGGTGCACCAGCAAGAACCTGAAAAAGCTACAGAAAAGGCTAAGGACCTGCTTAAAATGGGGGTGGCCCGGGCTGCTTGTCTGGAACCCCTGGAGGAGATTCCCTTTGAGGTAACCCGCCAAGCCCTGGTGGTGGGAGGGGGTCTGGCCGGCATGACCGCGGCCCTGGCCATCGCCGACTCCGGCTTCCCGGTTTACCTGGTGGAAAAAGACGAGCACCTGGGCGGCATGGCCCGGAGACTGCACTACACTTTAGAAGGCCACCGGATGCAACCCTACCTGGCCAACCTGAAGCACGAAATGGAGTACCACCCCGGCATCCAGGTGATGACCAACACCCGGGTGCTGGATTTCTCCGGCCATGCGGGCAAATTCCGCAGCACCGTGGAAGGCCCCAAGGGCAGGCACGAGATCGACTACGGCGCCGTGGTGATCGCCACCGGCGGGACGGAATATCGCCCCACCGAGTATCTTTACGGCCAGCATCCCCAGGTCCTCACCCAACTGGAACTGGAGAGCCGGCTGGAGCAGGACCCTGCGTCCCTGCCGGAAGAGCCCCGGGTGGTCATGATCCAGTGCGTCGGCTGCCGCGAGCCGGAACACCTCTACTGCAGCCGCCTGTGCTGCGGCGCCGCGGTGAAAAACGCCTTGAAAATCAAGGAACTCCGCCCCCGGGCCCACATTTTTGTGTTGTTCCGGGATATGCGCACCTTTGGCTTTAAAGAGCTGTTTTATAAGCAAGCCCGGGAACTGGGGGTGCAGTTCTGCCGCTATGAGGTGGACCGCAAGCCCGAGGTAACGGTGGATGGCGAGCGGCTGCAGGTAGGGATTTTCGATCAGAATCTCCAGGCCCCACTGACCCTGACGGCCGACTATCTGGTGCTGGCCGCGGCGGTCCGGCCGCATCCGGGCAGCCAGGAGGTCGCCCAGGTTTTCAAGCTGCCCTTTGATACGGACGGCTTCTTCCTCGAGGCCCACATGAAACTGCGCCCCCTGGATTTTGCGGCCAACGGCATCTTCCTGTGCGGCCTGGCGCATGGCCCCAAGTATGCCGATGAAGCCATCGCCCAGGCCCAGGGCGCCGCGGCCCGGGCCATGGGCATCCTGGCCCAGGAACGGATGCTGGTGGGCGGCGCCGTGGCCCGGGTGATCAGGGATAAATGCTCCCGGTGTCTGACGTGCGTGCGCGTCTGTCCCTTTGGGGTCCCCATGGTGGCTAATCCGTCCGGGGCGGCCTACATCGACCCGGCCAAATGCCTGGGTTGCGGCTTGTGCACCGGGGAATGCCCCATGGGGGCCATCGAGTTGATGCATCACCGGGACAACCAGTTGGGGGCGGAAATCCGGGCTGCTTTGGCCTAAATCCGGCGATGGTCGGATGGACGAACTTGCCTTCATCAACCCCGGGTATTTGGGCAAGGAGATGTTGGAGCCCGCTTCTCCGGGATTTCTTCCCAAGCTTAACCTGACTTGATGATGAGCCGGGAGTTAGTCATGAAAGAGAGTTATTGCGGCCTATGTGACCAATGTCAGTTGGACAACCCCGAATTTTTAGAAGCGGTTGCCAAGATGAAAAACTTTGTGGACCAATTTCGGGTATATTGGTGGGCCCACTGCTTCTGGGGAGACGAGGGGTTTTCCCTGCCTGAATTTCGCCGGGGCCTGGAGTGGTTTCTCTCCCATCCCGAATGCCCGGGGTGCCGAGGCGGCCGGGGGCTGGATCGGTGCCCCATCCGTATCTGCGCCATCAATCGGCGGTGCGAGCATTGCTATGAGTGTCCCGACCTGGAGAAGTGCGAGCGCTTCAACCGGATACTGCAAGAATATCCGGATCATAAAAGGCATTTGCTCCGCTTGCAGCAACCAAGCCGGGAAAACCACCCCGTGCCGGAGAAGCCCTCGGGTAATAGTCCCCTGCAAACACGATGGCAAAAATAGGATTGCCGCGTTTTCCTGAAGGTATGTTGGGAATATTGCGAATAAAAAATCAAAGGGCTTGAGAAGATTCTCAAGCCCTTGGTTTATTTGGTAGCGGGGGCAGGATTTGAACCTGCGACCTTCGGGTTATGAGCCCGACGAGCTTCCAGGCTGCTCCACCCCGCGTCATTGACTTTATACTTATAACAATTTGCCCCCATCTCGTCAACGGCAAAATGCTTGCGGCCGCCCGGAGGCCGGAAAGCCAACTCTCGCCTTTGTAGAATAACTGCCTATATTTATTACATTTTATTCGTTATGAGACTTTATTCGCTGAATGTTATTCGGGAGCACCATCCGCCGGCATTTTTGCCGCAAATTTTCTGGTGACGTCCGGCCATTCCCTACCGCGCCGGGAGGAGCCCTAAACCTTCCCCGCGGACCCCTCATCCGGCTGATTAATCTCCCCGGCCGCGGCCAGATCACCGCCCAGGTGGGGCAGCGCCATAAAGATCAACACCGCCCCGGCCGCCAGGGCCATTAGGGTGAGGGAGACCCCCAACTTGAGGCTATAAATGTCCGAGACCCAGCCGATGAGAAAGGGGGAGGGCACGTCCCCCACCAGGTGAATGACCACGATGTTCAGGGCCACCGCCTGAGCCCGCCGCCAGGGGCCCGCCACGCTCACCACCACCGCGGTGAGCACTCCCGGGTTCAGGAACAGCAGGAAGATGGCCCCCGCCAGGGCCGGGATATAGAGGGCGGGAGTGGCGGCAAAAATGGCCAGAGCCGCCAGGGGCAGGGCCAGGACAATGCCCAGGCCGCTGACCCACAAGGGTGCCCCCAGGGTGTAGCTGAGCAGGCGGTCCCCCAGGAAGCCGCCCGCCAGGGTCCCCAGCCCGCCGGCCACGGTCACGGAGCCGAAAAGGAGGAGATTTGCCTGGGACAGGCTGAGGCCCTTGGACACCTCCAGGTAACGGGGCATCCAGAAAGCCAGCCCTCCCAGGGCAAAGGTGACCATGCCGTACCCCAGGTTGACCCTGCACATGGTGGGAATCTTAAACAACCGCCAATACGTGGCCAGGGGCGACCGCGTGACCGGCGGCGCCGCTGGCTGCACCATGGTCGGAGCCTTAGACTGGACCTCGCTGAGACGGTAAATCAACCCGGCCATGGCCAGGCCCGGCAGCCCCGCCAGGAGAAAGGCCGGCCGCCAGCCCCAATGGCTGCCCATCAGGCCCCCCACCAGGTAGGCCAGAGCAGTGCCCACCGGCAGCGCCAGATAGAACAGACTCAGGGCCTGGGCCCGGCGGCCCATCGGTAGAATATCCGCCAGGTAAGCCGGCGCCAGGGTGCCGAAGGAGGCCTCCCCCACCCCCACCAGGCCCCGGGCCGCCACCAGAAAGGGATAGGAGGGCACCCAGAAGGTGAGGCTGGTGGCCAGGCTCCAGAGCGCCGCCCCTCCGGCCATGAGGCGGAGGCGGCCCCAGCGGTCCCCCAGGTAGCCGAACAGGGGGGAGGTCAGGAAATAGACCAGGAAAAAGGCGGTCCCCAGAAACCCGAAGGCCTCGTCGCTCAAATGGAAGTCGGCCTTCACCAGGCTGCCCAGGGAGGCCACCAGGTAGCGGTCCAGGTAATCCAGGAGGTTCAGGGAGGCCAGGATGAGCAAGGCGCGGGTGGTCAGGGACAGGGGCATGATTGAGTAGCCAGTGGTCAGTAGTCAGTAGCCAGTATGCAATAACTACTCATTTCTGACAACCGTATCGCGCCCTTTCGGATAACTATTTCAGGCGTAAAGGCGCTCGAAAAACTCCCAAAATTCCGGAAACGATTTCACCACGCATTCCGGGTCGGAGATGATCACGCCGGGGGCCTTGAGGCCGGCCACTGCGAAGCTCATGGCAAGGCGGTGGTCGTTATAGGTGTCAATAACGGCCCCATGCGGCTGGCCACCCCGGATGACTAGACCATCTTCGGTTTCCCGGGCTTCGATGCCCATTTTCGCCAGTTCCGTGGCCATAGCCTGCAGGCGGTCCGACTCCTTGTGGCGCAGGTGGGCCACCCCGGTGATCACGGTCTCGCCCTGAGCAAAGGCGGCCAGGACCGCCAGGGTGGGGACCAAATCCGGCATGGTGGCCATGTCCACCTCTACGCCCTGTAACACCCCGCCCCGCATCGTCAGCCCCGCCTCGGTGGATTCGACGCCGCAGCCCATCTGCTCCAGGACCTGCGGAAAGGCCGCGTCCCCCTGGTTGGAGGTCAGACTCAGGTTGGTGATGGTGACCCGGCCGCCGGTTAAGGCCGCGGCGGCCCAGAAGTACGAGGCGCTGGACGCGTCCGCCTCGATCTGATACTCCTGGGGCTCGTAGCACTGCCCCCCGGGGAGCTGGAAGACGCGGTAGCCCTCCCGGTAATACGAGACGCCGAAATCTTCTAAAACCTCCAGGGTCAGGTCCACGTAAGGCCGGGACACCAACTCGCCGGTGACCTCAATCTCCAGGCCTTTCGGCGCCAGAGGTCCGATGAACAGCAGGGCCGAGAGGTACTGGCTGCTGATGGCCCCGGACAGCCTGGCCTTGCCGCCGGTCAGGCCGCCCGTCACCCGCACCGGGGGGCAGCCGTCGCCTTTTTCGGACACGGCCCGAACCCCGATCCCACTCAAGGCCGCGAGCAGCTCCCCCAGGGGCCGCTGGCAGAGGCGCGCGGTGCCAGTCAAGAGATACTCTCCCTCCCCCAGGGCGACCAGCGCCGTGAGAAAGCGCATGGAGGTGCCGGAGTTGCCCAGATAAATCGGCAGCGCCGCCGGCCGCCAGCGCCCGCCCCGCCCCGTCACCCGGATGGTAGTCCCCCGCCATTCAATCCCCGCCCCCAGTTGGGCCAAAGCCTGGGCCGTAAGCTCGGTGTCTTCGGCCTTGAGCGCATTGCTGAGGGTGCTCTCACCCGCAGCCAACGCCGCGGCCATCAAGGCCCGGTGGGTGTAGCTCTTGGAGCCCGGCAGGGTGAGGACGGCCTCAACCTGCTGACAGGGTTTGATTTCTTTTTGCATGGTTTCTTAAATCAGAATGTAGGGTGCGCATCGCGCACCGTCAACGAAATTGAGAGAAGATGGTGCGCAGTGCGCATGAGATGCCCCCAAAAGTGAGACACTTTTTATGAGAGGATTGATTTAAAGCAACCATGGCTCAGTTTACCCAGCAGCCCCTCTGGGGGTGGAGGGAGCGTAGCGACCGGAACCCCCAGAGGGGCGG